>JAEEMK010000052.1 GCA_016283175.1 Bacteroidales bacterium | reverse complement strand
CAGTCAATGTTCTCAAAAACTTGATTCGCTCGGCATAATATATTTTACAGCCGACAACGACAGCCGGATATATCTGCTTGAAGAAAAACGTTGGTTGAACCTGCCGTACAGGAATTTTGTAGGCGTGCTGGTGTATGTCTACGGCAAGGAACCGGAATGGGTTGATGTCTTTAACTGGCTTGAGCGTTAGAAATCCAGTCCTATGCCGAGATAGAATCCCACAGCGTGGTTGATATCCGACCAATGGACGTTGGCGCGAATGGGACCGACAATGGAATTGTAGGCATATTCAAGTGCAAAACCGAAGTTGGTAGTCGACTTCTCGACATTGAAGAAATCTCTTATTTCTTGCGACTGCATTATTATTTGTGCTGTCGATGTCACATAGTGCCGTTTCCCGAATTGCCATCTAAGGTTGAATCCCGTTGTCACCAGAGTGCGTGCGGCGGTGGTGGCGGTGTTGATGCCGATAAATGTTATCTGTTGGTCAAGAATGCGGTTGGCATCGTTGATGGAGAGCATATTGACGTAGGGGGCAACCATAGAGCTGACATAACGTGCGTCCAGAAAGGGTATTGCCGTTATCTGCTCTGCGCTGTGTGCTGATCGGTAACCTAGCTGTATGCTGTGAATTGGCTCGGTGTCGTGTTGCAATCCGCCAGGCATCCAGTTGTAGAAAGCTTTGAACTGCACGCCAAGGGTGGGGAAGTAGGGGTCATCGAACGAGTCGGAACGTAGTTGTGCAAAGGGACCGGCAAAGATGTTTGATTTTGACATTTGGTCGAGGTTGTAGTAGTTCTGAAAGCCATAGTCGGCAAGCATCGTGGTGCGGTAGAAGTAGTCGGCACGTATTCCAAGTCGAAGGGTCATCATACGCCACGGTGACAGCGAAAGGTAGAGGTCGCCTCGGCCGCGGTTGAAGTCTATACGGAAGTCGTAAGGTTCTATCCGGAAAGCGCCGTTGCGGGCTGCTTGGAACGAAAGTTCGGTACCGAGTTCTACGCCTTGTCCGGTGCGCAGGGTGTGGCAGACGGTGATTATAGAGTTGAGTCCGAGGCGTGTTGTGAAGTCGATGCGGCTACCCGTCAGGCGGTGGACGTTGATGCCTGTATGTAGCAATATCGATGCGAAGTCGACTGCGTCAAAACGTACGCTGGCACCGAGCTGGTTGACCGGCGAACGGTAGCAGTTGAAGCGTAGTGTGTAGGGTGCGGTGTCGCCAAGTATCTCGTAGGTGACCTTCTCAAAAGCCTTGGTTCCCATCATTGTTGAAATGGCATCTTCGAGTTCGAGGATGTGCATCTGCCTGTCGTATTGTCCGTTGGGGAAGAGTCGTTTTCGCAGATAGCGTTCCTCTTTGGCGTTGATGCCGCTGAACACGATATTGCCTATATGTATGGTTTGTTGTCGTAAGTTCACAGCAACGTGGCGGCTGCGGTTGTGCGAGTCGCGGATGGGAATGTCGCATATTTTACGTCGCAGCGAATCTATCTCTGCAGCGTGTCTTTCAACGGCTTGTTGCCCGCGTTCCAGCATTGTGGCAATGCTTTCCTTGTCGAAACTCAGCAGGGAGAAATCGTTCAGTTCTGGCTGTATGTATACGTCGGTGGCTTTAACGGCGGCGATGTAGGCTTCGCGGCCCAGTATGTCTGTGGTTTGGTAGACGATGTCGAGCATACTTTTCATCTGTCCTGCGGCGAGGGCAGGCGAGGAGACATCAACGCCTATGATGATGTCGGCGCCGAGCTGTTTGGCTATTTCAGCTGGGAAGTTGCTGCGCATACTGCCGTCCATAAGCACCATACCGTTTTTCTTGACAGGTGTGAATAGGCCTGGTATCGACATTGTGGATCGCAAGGCGTCGCCCAGTTTGCCGCTGAACCATACTTTGGGTTTGGCTGTAATCATATCGGTGGCCACGCAGACAAATGGTATGGGTAGGTCGATAAACTCTATCTCGTCGCCGTATCCAATGGTGAGGCTACTGAAAAGGTCTTCGATGTTGCGTCCTTGCACGATGCCGTCGCTGAGAATGCTGCGGCTGTTGATTTCGGGCTTATGGAAATCCCATTTGTAAGTTCCGAATGGTATGCTGAGCTGGAACTGCTGGTCATAGTCCTTTTGCGACAATGCGTCGAATCGGCGAGGGTGAGTGTCGTATAGAAGGCTGTTCCAATCCTGGTTGCGGATGATGCTTTCCAGTTCTTCGCCGCTGTATCCGCAGGCATAGAGCCCGCTTACAAGTCCTCCTATGCTGGTGCCCATAACAAGGTCTATCGGTACACCGACACGCTCCAGGTAGCGTATCACGCTTATGTGTGCAGCGCCTTTGGCACCTCCGCCGCTAAGCACCAACGCAACTGTGGGACGCTCGTGGCGGATACTGTCCATACGTTGTTGGAACTTCGCAACGGCTACCGAGTCGCGGTGTGGGTCGATACCGTAACTCAATGCCGTTGTTTGGCAATGTCCCGCGTTGGCAATCAGCAGCAACGTGGCGAAAAACAAAGTATGTGTCAGCCTCTTCAATTGTACTTGTTTGATTTTTTTACACAAAATCTTTTCCTTCAAACCAATGCCTTGAAAATCTCGGTCATTGTGTCGGCGGCTTTGTCGGCCACCTGCACCACCTCGTCGCCGTCGTTCTGGCATTCCTCGCCAAGATCTTTGGCGCAGTTTGTTATCACGCTCATACCGAATATCTCCATTCCGCAATGGCGAGCCACAATGACTTCGGGTACGGTTGACATACCCACGGCGTCACCACCCAACAAACCGTACATTTTGTATTCGGCGGGTGTTTCATAGGTTGGACCTGTTTCGGCAACATAGACGCCTTCTTTAAGAGTGACACCCAGCTGGGCAGCCTTGTCGTGCGCCGTTTTTCTCAATATGCGGCTGTATACGTTTGTCATATCCGGGAATCTAGTTCCCATCTGTTCCAGGTTTGGCCCTATCAGCGGATTGGGCATAAAGCTGATATGGTCGGTGATGATCATCAAGTCGCCGACGCTGAACGTCGTGTTGATGCCGCCAGCGGCATTGGACACCAGCAGCCTTTTGACGCCCAGCATACTCATAACCCTCACAGGAAAAGTTACTTCCTGCATCGTATAGCCTTCGTAGTAGTGGAAACGCCCCTGCATAGCAACCACGTTTTTGCCGTCAAGTGTGCCGAAAATCAGGTTGCCCTTGTGTCCCACAGCCGTGCTTGTCCTGAAATAGGGAATCTCGCCGTATGGTATCACAATCTGGTTTTCAATAGCGTCGACCATTTTCCCAAGCCCGCTGCCGAGGATGATGCCCGTTTCGGGAGTGTAGGTGCAATGGCGGCCAAGCATCTCTGCCGCTTCGCGTATCTTGTTCATCAGGTTGATGTTATTGTCCATTCTTTATTTTGTTTATGCGTTTCATAATTTCCTCCGCGCGCTCATATTCTTCGTTTTCCTCGCAAATACGCAGTTCCTCTTCCAGTTCCTCCAGCGTTTCGCCAGCCGACAGGGTGTTACCGAGCTCGATGTCGTCGTTTTGCGGAGTGAACCCCGTTTCTTCAAGCACCGTTTCTGCCATCTCTATGTCTACCGCTTGGTGGAGTGCCAGTACTACGGCGTCGCTCGCGCGGGCGTCAATTTCCTTGTCGTTGAAGCCGTCGCTCACCACCAGAGTGGCATAGAATATGCCCTCTTCAAAACGGTCTATTCGCACCAGCTTGAGGCTCAATGCAAATGCGTTCATCATCGACACAATGAGCTGATATGTCATCGGTCGCCGTGCTTGTCGCTGTTCCTGTTCAAGGATTATCATCTCCGCTTCGTGTTCGCCGATTGTCACAGGCACTTTTTTTTCGCCTATCGGGTCGTAAAGCATCAGCACAAACATCGACGTGTCGGTGAAGCCTTGCAGTACTTCGGTCGGATATACTTTTTTGTAGGTCAATGTTCTTAAGTTTAATGTTTAAAGTTTGAAAAAAATATTCTTCTAACTCTGATTCAACTCTGACTCAACTCTGACTCCCTTCCTTCTTCGTCCCTCTCAAATACTCTGCCAGTTTTGCGACTGCGCGTCCGCGGTGGCTTATGCGGTTCTTAACTTCGAGCGGCATTTCGGCAAAGCTCACGGCAAATCGGTCGGGCATAAAAATCGGGTCATATCCAAAGCCCTCCTTGCCGTAGCGCTCCGTTAGTATTATGCCGTCCACACGCCCCTCAAAATATTTGATACTAATTTCGGTGTCCTGCATAGCTCTTTCATCGTTCTCCGTTCTTCGTTCTTCGTTCTCCTTGTTCTCAATAAGGCATATTACTGTGCGGAAGCAGGCACGTCGGTTGGTTTTGCCATCCATTTCGGCAAGCATTTTGTTGATGTTGTCGTCAAACGAGCAATGCTCGCCGGCATAGCGTGCAGAGTATACGCCAGGTCGTCCGTCCAAAGCTTCGACTTCAAGACCTGTATCGTCGGCAAAGCAGCCGTTGAAGTTTTTTTGGCCGCGCATACGCTCATAAACCCACATTGCCTTTTGCAATGCATTGCCTTGCAAAGTGTCGGCAGTCTCGGGAATATCGCCCTCGAGACCTATCTCCGACAAACTTTTTATCGTTACACAGCTGTTCAGCATCTTGCTGACTTCCATAATTTTGTGCTTGTTGTTCGTAGCAAAAATCAACTCTTTCATATCTGCAAAAATACAAATAAGTTTTTAAAGAAAAAAATATTTGTTTTGTCAGTTTTAATAACTTTTGTATCTTTGCAAATCCTTTTCGTCGTATTAAATCCCTAAAACATATCAACGTATCAACAATAAACAACAATAAAACTATGAACAAATCGATTGCAATCCTTACTGGTGGCGGTCCCGCGCCCGGAATGAATACAGTTGTGGCTTCGGTCGCCAAAACATTTTTGCGTGATGGTTATCGCGTCATCGGCCTCCACGGTGGCTATTCGGCACTTTTCACGGAAAATCCTCGTATGCAGGATCTTAACTTCCTTGTCGCTGACGAGATATTCAACAAAGGTGGTTCGCTGCTGAAAATGAGCCGTTTCAAACCCACAGATGAGGACTTTGAGAAGAGATTCAATCTGAAACTTTTCACAGACAACGAGATAAAGCTCCTTGTCACCGTTGGCGGCGACGATACCGCTTCTACGGCCAACCGCATTGCCAAGTTCTTGGAAAGCAAGCACTATCCTATAGCCAATATCCACGTTCCCAAGACTATCGACAACGACCTGCCGCTTCCCAACAGTTCGCCGACCTTCGGCTACAATAGCGCTAAGGCTCAAGGTTGCGTGCTGGCCACCGCCGTTATGGAAGATGCCCGTACCAGCGAGAATTGGTTTGTGGTGAGTGCTATGGGCCGTTCCGCCGGTCACCTTGCACTCGGCATCGCCGGTGCCTGCCACTATCCGATGGTCATCATCCCCGAGTTCTTCAACAAGACCGAGATTACCGTCGAGAAAATAGTAAATATGGTGGTTTCCTGCATCGTGAAACGTAAGCTGATGGGCATCAACTACGGTGCTGCTATGATTTCGGAAGGCGTGTTCCACAGCCTAAGCGACGAAGAGATTGCCAAGAGCGGCATCCATTTCAGCTATGACGAACACGGCCACCCCGAACTGGGCAAGGTGTCGAAGGCTCATATTTTCAACGACTTGCTGGAGCGCAAGGTCAAGGAGCTCGGCCTGAAGGTGAAGAGTCGTCCTGTCGAAATCGGCTACGAGATTCGCTGCCATACGCCTATCGCGTTCGACCTTACCTACTGCTCGCTGATGGGTATGGGAGTTCACACCCTCTTCAACCAGGGTTGTACTGGCTGTATGGTGTACTGCGATCATCAGGGAACAGTAACTCCGCTCTATCTCAAAGATTTGCAGGATCCGCAGACAGGCAAGATTCCTCCACGTCTCGTCAATGTCAACAGCAACAAGGTAATGTCGTATGTCAATGACATTATGGATTACATTACCCCGGCTGACTATGAGGCCGCCAGGAAGTACCTGCCCAATCCCGAAGCTTACGATTTCAAGAAAATTCTTGAATGGTAGGCTTCCATTGAATAGCAAAAAGGGTCGCAATTGCGACCCTTTTTTTTTGTGTGGATTGTCGTTTGTTATTTGACTACGAGCTTGTGGACGATGTTGATGCCCTGTGCTGACGCACGAACGAAGTAGGTGCCGGCAGCGAGATGGCGGAGTTCCACAGTTGCTGTGCAGCTGTCACCGCCACAGAATGCTGTGGTTTCTTTGATAATGCGTCCACTCATATCAACCAAGGTCAGAGCGACTTCGCCGTTTATGCCAACAATGTTGATGGTTGTCTTGTCCTTTGCAGGGTTTGGGGATATATCCAAAGCAGGATTTGGCGACTCTGATTGTAAACCAATGCCGCTTGTGGCGGTGTGGAATGTCGTCCGTTCACTCCATACGCTGTAGGCAGTTTCGCTGCATTTGGCACGGATGTAAAGGGTATAGTCGACGTCGGGTGTCAATCCGTTGAGTGTAATGGAGTTGCCGTTGATGTTGTCGACTGTTGTGCCGTTGCCTGGTGTGAAGTTGCCGATGCCGTATTCGATTGTGTAGTATTGGCTGTCTCCGCTCCAGGAAACGAGTGCCGATGTTGCCGAAATGGATGAAACGCTGACATTGTATGGCGGCAGACAGGAGGCGGTGGTGAATGAAACGGTGTTGCTGTAATCGGAGGTCGTGCCGTTGTTGGTACAACTGTCGGCGACGGCGACGCTGTAAGTGATGTCCTGTGCAAGTGAGGTGAGCGTGAAGGGGTTATGGTCAGCAACGATAACAGAGTCGTAAGCGTTGTGGCTTAGAAGGATATAGGCAATCGATTGGTCGTTGTGCGATGTCCAGCCTATTGTGGCGCGGTCGTAGCCGACGTTGGTTACATAGGGTGTGGTGGGGGGTAAGCAGGGTCGCGTAGCGGTGGTGAAGGAACTTTCGGCCCATTCGGAGAAAACGCCACTAATACAGAATTGACGCACACGAAAATCGTATTGTGTCATTTCATTAAGGTCGTTGAAGGTGTATGATCCGGCGGTTGAGGAGGTGGTAACTGTCACGGGTTGGCTCCATTCGCTATCGTCGGTTTTTTTGAAAGAAACTTCGTAGGAGTGAGACACACCTTGCCAGCTGACATTTGCTGAGTCGAAAGAAATGGCGGAAGCGACCAGGTTGATTGGTTCGTGGCACGAGGCGCCGCCGCAAGAAATCAGTTGCAATAAGGGCCGAGCGTTGAAGCGCGATTTCATAACATATCCTATGTTTGGGCTTGTGGGGTCGATATTGTTCAGCATACCGTAATAGGAAATGGTCTTCTGTCCACTGCATTGGGCGACGCCAAACGTAAGCGGCACACTTTCGTCGACACCTGAATTGTCGTCGACAATAACTACCAGATTATTAACTCCATCCCATACATATGGTGAGGTGAAGTCAAAGAAATTCCAACCCTGATGACAGTTCAAATTGCCGCTGTATACGAGGATGGCTTGATTTGTATCGAGTGTAATTATGCTGTTGTCGCTGCTGAATGATGCCGTCGTTGTCGGCTGCAGCCAGATGTCGACTGAGTTCTTTACTGTCATTGTCTCATTGTCGTTATAGTAGAATGCTATTGCGGAGATAGAATTAAGGCCCTCAAGCTCGGCAGCATCGATGATGAATTCTGTCAATGAGTAGCTGTAGTAGGTGCTGATGGGCATATACTGGCTGCTCGAACTCATAGGTCCGTTTGAAAATGAAATAGCATCTTCGCAATAAGCTGTACTGAATTGTGCTGGTCCTGCCCAGTTGCTATAGTTTGTGTCACCGCAATAAGTACGAACATAGAAGTCGTAGGTAGTCATTGTGTCAAGTCCGCTGATTACAAATGGGTGGATGTTGGCCATAACCGTGGTGCCTGTTCCAAGCGTGAAACCCATAGGACCATACTCTATTTCCCAGCTTTGAGCCGTTGCACCACTGCTCCAATCCAGATGTATCAGGTCGGTAGATACTACCGGAGCCGTTATGTTACTCACAGACAAGCATTCTGGTAGATAGTCGATTGTGATGTCATCGATGAAGTTGGGTGCGCCAACCAAGCCTTCGTTTATATTGTGGAAAGCAATTATTCGACTTTGTCCTGTGTAGGATTCGAAAGTAACGGTATGTTCGGAATATACTTCTTCCATATCATAAAAAGTGGCCATTGGAATGAAGTCGTCACCTTCCATAACACCTACTTGGATGGCATAATCTGAATTGTTGACAAGATGGTAGAATGAAAGCTCTATTTGGTTGAGCGGTACCGGCATAGGCGGCATCGATACGTAGGCGATCTTGCCAATGAAGAGAGCGTAATTACCGCTGTGGGCATTCACTGAACCATAGTATATTTGAGGTTGTCGTGTGCCCTCGCTGCCTGTTACTTGGTATATCCAGCAGGTTGGAAAAGCGTTTGTAAAGGCTGTTGTCGAGTTGGTTACACTGTTGAAATCCTCTGTGTAGGGAAGTTCAACGGGGGTGCAGGTCGTGCGGAACTGGCGGATGGCAGCCATACTGGTGTCTCCTTCTATGCAGAACGCTCTTACGCTGACGCTATAGTCGGTGTTGGGAGTCAATCCGTTGATTAATAAAGTTGTCTGCTGAGATATGTAAGTTGTGTCGGCACAGGCAACAATCCATTGGCTTTCATCGCCGTTCGAGTTCCAGGAAAGATAGATGCTGTCGTCGAAGGGAATGATTGAGATGTCGGAAGGCGTTTGACAAGAAGTGCGGCGCACCACGACGTTGTCGATGGCTGCCGGGCTTTGATGTCCCACAGCAATATGCTGGTCGGTCCAGGCAAAAAGCATACGATAGATGCCGGGAGTGGTGATGTGAACCTCACATTCGATGGTTGTCCAGCCATTGGTGTCGCCATAAAGTTGGCTTCCTCCGTCAAGGCTTATCCATCCTGTCGGCAATGTCGTAGAACCAAAACCGGCAGGAATACTGCTGCCACCCATAGGTGAGAACGTGATGGGAGCGAGAGCCACGCGCAGGTAGTCAAAATCGTACTGCCCGTTGCTGCGCCAATCGAAACGGTAATTGTAGTTGCCGGTGTCCGTGAAATTGAGGTTGACGTATGCGTAGCTGATACCTGACACGTCGCGGTCGTAGGTATTGCTTGTGCCGCCATCCTGCGAAATGTAAAGCGAGTTGACATCGCCATTGCCTATTGCGGAGCCAATGACCCACGCATTGACGTGCTGGCCGTTACTAAAGTTCCACTTGACATTCTCCTCGTAGTTGGAGAAGTTGCAGTAGAAAGGAATCTCATAGTATGGGTCTGCGGTGGTGAAGGTGGCCATTGTGAAAGCGGCTTCGTCTCCGCAAACGGGTCGCACATAGATGTCGTAGGTGGTTGAAGGATTGAGACCGTTGATTGTGAGCGAGGTAGAATAGCTGATTGTATAGGTTCCGCTGGCGGGATCGTGGCCGTGTGGAACGTATATGATGTCCCAGGAGATGGCCGAGGAGTGGTCGTTCCAGGCGATGGAGAGCGAGTTAGTGTCTATGTTTGTGGCTGTGATGTCGGTAACCGGCGGACAGAGGGGCGCAAAGCGTAATTCGATGTCGTCGATACCGGCTCCCCATTCAGATTCAGGACGTTCGGCTTTGAGGGCGATGTGTGTTCCGGGACCATTGTAATTGTCGAAGTATACGGTGTACTTCTGCCAGGTGGTTCTTCCGTCTATAACTACGGTGTCGACGGCGGTGAATGAAGCTCCTGTATTGTCGTTGTTGTCCATCACGCCAATTATGAACGTCGGTCGCTGGATGCTGCTATAGGACCGCGCCCAGAAACTGAGTTCCAGTTGGTTGATGTGAAGAGCTGCGGTGTCTATTTCCGGTGTGACTATGTACTGGTAGTCGCCGTATAGGCTGTTGGAACCTGCTGCCCAAGCCATACCGCGGAAACCGTTATGGACATCACCATAAGGCGCATCGTTGGAAACGTATGGAATTCCGTAGTAGTCGCAAGAATCCGTAATGCGGCTCCAGCATTTGGCAAAGCCTGCATAGAACTGGTTGCCCACGGTGTTTAGCTCGAAGCCCTCTCTCCAAGGCGAATGTTTGATTATGCCGCAAGGGGTGCGGAAATCGGCCGAAATAGCTGTACTGGTATCGGTTCTGAGGAGTATGTCGTTGTCGTTCCATTCCCCACAGATGCCGCGAACAATGGCGGTATAAACCATTGATGCGTTGAGACCACCGACAATGCAATGTGGCATCGGAAGATTGCCATATTCGGCAATGGTGTCCTCACCGCTGAGGATGGTCAGGATGAAGCCAGCGCTTATGGAGTTGTCGTCCCAGTAAAGGTATACGCTGTCGGGTGTGCTGAGATTCTGATCGACGGAGATGAACGTTGGATGCGGGCATCGTGGTATGTAGTCGACAGTTATTTCGTCGATATAGGGACGGCTGTATATGCTGTCGGGCGAGAGGAAGGCGATGTGTCCGTTGCGCAGGGCTTCGAACCGCTCGACGGATAGGTTGCTGTCGGCAGCCATTGCGTTGAGAGGAAGCTCTATTTGCTCCCAAACGCCTGTCTGCGTTGTGACGATGGTGTCAATGGGATAGAAGCTGGCGATATCGTCAACGTCGGACATAACACCCACAACAAGAGGGTGATTGCCAGTGACGGCATTGCTGGCGTTGGGTTCGCGGAAGATTTTGAAGTTTACTTGAAGCGAGTCGATGGCAGCATTAAGATTTGGCATAGCGACATAACTGTAACTCTCCTCGTTGGAAAACAGATAGAGCACCGATTGTTGACCAGCCACACTCCAGGGATATATATATGGAGTATTGACTCCCAGTGTGCTGTATTTGTACCAGCAGGAAGGGACAATCGGAGATGCACCTGTCGGCCAGGAGGAAAAGTCTTCGTGGTAGGGCAGCGATTGTGCAAGACACTTGGTGGTAATGGTTATATCGCTGTAGGCACTGTCCTCACAGCCGCCAATTATACGGATGGTGTATGTCGTGGATGGCTCCAGGTTGTTTATTGTATAGTGGTGCTGGGTGGTTGACCCCTGGCTTGTGAAGTCTTCTTCGCCAATGCTTTTGTAGTATATCTCCCATACTGTTTCGTAGCCACCGGGTATAAGGGTGAAATCGACCGAGTCGGATCCAATCCCTCCGACGAAAACCATAGGCGGATAGCATTCGCTTTCAGCGCCGCATTCGGACGTATGAAGTACTATGTTGTTGCGATACGGATACTCCTGGTGCTGCATAAGCAGGTAGTTGTCGAAGGTTTCGTTGTCGCTGAAGAAGGATATCGCCTTGCCAGTGGCGGAATGACAGGCAAAACGGTAATTCTGATTGTGTGCAGCTCCCGAATAGTCGACAACGGCAATGACAAGATTGCTGCGACCGTCGTAATTGAAGAAACTGCGGTTGAATGCAAATGTGTTCCAGCCATAGGTGCAGTTAAGCGGACCGCTGTATACGAGTGTCATATCGGATGGATCCACGAAATCGGAACTGCTCAACGTACTGAGCGATGTCGCACCCAAATATATCATACAGCTGTCTTTGGCCGTCATAGGAAGCGTGTCGGAAGCATAGAAGAACTCGATGGCGCTCAACGAGCCGGCCGTGTCAATCTCTACAGCGGTAAAAAGCTGCTCCGAGAATGAATAGTTGCGCCAGTTGTGGACGGGAAACTCGAAATGGTTCGCATTGTTGATACCGCTGATCGTGTCCGTCGCTAGCGTCGTGGAATCTATCTGGTTGCAGTTTGTCATCGCCGTAGTGAATGTTGTGCCTGTCCACAGCGAAGCCTCGTCGTTACCGCAAATGGCTCGCACTCGCACCTCGTAGCGTGTGTTGTGGTTCAAGTTGGTGAGCAGATACTCCGTTCCGCCGGTGAAATAACTCGTCCACGCATCCGACATCTCTTCGCGAGTTTGAACCTCGGCACCCTGGTATTCACCAATGCGACCCGTGCCCCATTGCACAAGGGCCGCACCCGCAGTGACAATAGGTATCTCAAGGCTGCGCACTCTACTGCACAGTGGCGTTGTCTCAACACTGACATCGTCAATACAGACACTGTTGGCACTGCCCGAACCGCATAGCAGCGCTATGTTGCGACCTGTGCCGCTATAGCCGCTCAGCGGAACCTCAAAGAACTCCATCGCCGTACCGCTGCAGACTATCGTGTCGACAGCAGTGAATGTGCCGATATTCGAAGGATCGTCCATAACGCCGACAACAATACTGCCGCCACCGTTGTTCGCACTGCGCATCCATAGCGAGACCATCAACGAAGATGGCGCATCCTGAAAAAGTGGCAGTGTAACATATGAATAGTCGTTAACCGACGAACTCAAACCATAGCTGCTGCCCCCCGTGTGCGCAGTGCCGTACAGCATATGTGGCTCGTAAAACGACGAACTCGCATACCCTCTCCAGCACAGCCCCGCACCATCCTCGTCCTCGAAACCATAACTATAGGGCAATTCGGCATTGGGCACCGACGAACACTCTGTCCGTATCCTGCCCAGTGTCGCCTCGCTCGTGTCGCTGTCACCGCACACAGTGCGAACAGCATAATGGTATTCCGTATTGCCAGCCAGACCTCCGATCGTCACCGACGTGCTCGAAGTGACAGTGTCAACGACCGTTGCTCCGTCGCTATCCGCAAAGGTCAGCTCCCACATCGACGAGCCGAACAAAGCATTCCAACTCACAGTGATTGAACTCGAGTCGGCTACCGCAGTGGCGTCTGCCACCGGAAAACAGGAGGGCAGAAAATCCAGCTTCACGTTGTCTATATAGTGTGTTGCATAGTGCACTTCCGGGTCCGCCGAACTGCTGTAAAACGCAATGTTCCGACCACTGCCCTGATAGCCTGCGAAATAAACATTCCTCGTGAAAGTGCCGCCTCGTGGGTCGTTTATAGTGTCTACCGGCGTGAAAACACCAGCCTCCATCACTCCCACAACAAGTGGCATCGGCTCCGTCGACATATGGCTGTAGGGAGTGCCGTGGGTGAAAGAAAGACGCAGCGTGTCTATGTCGCTGTCCACCGTCGGCAACACAATATAGCCAAAACCTCTCGTTTCCAGCCTTCCACCCTCGATGCGGGGTGCATATTGCATCGTCGCATAGGCCGAATCGCCCGTCGGCACAAAGTTCCATCCTCCGGGAAAAGCCTCCGTTGTATTGTCGAAATCCTCATAGTATGGTATCGTTGCACCTGTGGTCGCAACAATCCGCGTCGCAAAACTCGTGTCGCCGTCGCCGCAAACAGCACGGACAGCAAACTCATATCCAGTGTTCGGCTGAAGACCCGCAACCGTTATCGTCGGCACAGCAGTCCACATCTCGTTCCCGACGGTGGCAGTATCCTCCACACCAACCAGCCAGCCATTCTCACCGCCCACAGCTTGCCAGCTCAGCGTCATCGAATAAACACCCTGCAGAGCACTCAGTGCAACAGGCGGCATACACGTGACCTCTCTTATCGCAATGTTGTCCACCGCTGCAGGCATATCCTCTCCTCCCGCATAGTCGTTCGTCCAGATAAAGACAAGCCTGTAGTGAACTGCACCAGCCGACGGATCATTAGCCGCACCGATCTCCACCATACTCTCACTTCTTCGCCACACGCCCGCACCGCTCAAACCAGTGCCAATACCGTCGCCGCCTAGACTTATCCATCCCTCGGGCAGCGACCACGCACTCACTCCGCGTGGCAACTCACTGCCGCCATACAGGGGCGTCGTGTCGCTCGCAGGCACCAGCGCAGCTATCAGCATATCGCAATCTCGCTCGCCAACGCCCATCCAGTCGAACGAAACAACATACGTACCCTGTCCAAAAGCAAAATCGCGGTAGGCAATCACGCGCGAAACAACACTGTTGTCATAACTGTACGTATATCCTCCCGACGACGACACATAGAGCGACTTCCCGCACATCACCGACCCGGCACCATCTCCACAGTGCGCAACGGCAGTGTCGATATACCACTTGTTCACAACGGTCGAGTCACCGTTAAGCAACATCCACGCACCATTCTCGACGTCATTCTCAAAACCGCATTCATATGGCACCGTAGCATACCAATCCTGAGCATAGCCCACCGACGCATACAGCATCGCAGCAATCAAAACAGCAGACAATTTGAATTTCATAAAAACAAAATTTTTTTTCAAAATTTTAACGGAAAACAATTCTAATTAATATATAAAACGAAACAACAAACCAAAAAACTACATCAACCACCTTTTTTCTTTCAGCACACCCTGTTCCCCTCAATACAAACCCGCAGCCCTGCTACCCATATTGCCACAAGGCTATACAATGCGACACACCCCGGCCTTCGGCCACCCCTCTCCGAGAGGGGATGGGCTGCCGCATTACATTGACAGTCAATTAGTGGTACAGTGCATTGCACTGCGCCATCCCATCTCGGAGAGGGGTGGCCGAAGGCCGGGGTGTGTCGCACTGTAAAACAACCCTCGCCCTTCAAAAACAACCTTCACCTTTCAAAAACACCCCTCACCTCTCAAAAACAACCCTCACCTTTCAAAAACACCCCTCGCCCTTCAAAAACAACCCTCACCCCTCAAAAACAACCCTCGCCCCTCAAAAACACCCCTCACCCCTCAAAACAACCCTCGCCCCTCAAAAACAACACTCGCCCCTCAAAAACACCCCTCACCCCTCAAAAACAACCCTCACCCCTCAAAACTACTCTCGCTCTCTCAAAACGACTGCCTAGATGTGATGCACCAGTAAACCAGCACGTTGCAGCTGCCGACGTTTCACAATGCCTTTTTAAGTACATAAATGCTTCATTAAATATACCAACAAGGGCATTTGTACAGTACTTGTACAGTATATGTACAGTATATGTACGCTTCTGAAGCGTACATATACTGTACAAGTACTGTACATATACTGTACATATGACAGTGTTTGTTTTCCGAAATCATCATTATTGTACCTCGTTGTATCTTGTGAATTGTTGTGAAACAAATACCTATACAACTGCTTTATTGCCAACCCTTTATGATGGCGTTCTTCTCTCTGGCGTTTCCGCCGCTCTGATTCGCCGTCCTTCGATGGAGTGCCTACACACGGATATTTTTTTCTCTTGGCGCAATATATGCCCTTTCATATCGTTAATGATTATATTGTAATTATCTTTTTATTCTAAATGCTTTTGTTTTATGAACGTTCATATAGTACAGCATAATGTCGTCACCAACAATCCCGAAGAAAACCTTAAATGGATAATGGCTGAACTCGACACCGAGGAATCGCGCGAAGCCCTTCTGACGGTCTTTCCGGCTTGCACTCTCTGTGGTTACCCCCTTTTCGCTTCGGCGGCTTACAACGACATACAAAAACGCGCACAGGCCGCTCTGCAACAGCTCGTCCAATGCTCTGAACACCGCGCCTTCCTCGTCGGACTGCCACTGCAAATTCAGGACAAGGGCCTTTGCAACGCCATCGTTTTTGTTCAGAATTGCGCCATCAGGGCCATCGTGACAAAAAAATATCTCGCTCCTGACGAACAAAAGTATTTTGTCCGGGGCGAAGGTGTACAGTCGCTTAATTTCCAAGGACAGCAGATCGCTATCGGCTTCTACGAAGACCTGAAGGAACTGACCCGCGGACACGGCGAACAACCTGACATCATCGTTTGCTGCGGATGCAACGTCTTCGACTACAACAAACCATACAGCATCCGCTACCGTATGCATAAAACCGTCGAAAACCTCAACGCCTCCCTCGTCTTCGTCAACCGTATCGGTGGCGAAGGTTCCTTCCTCTTTGCCGGCGGTTCACTAGCAATGAACGCCGCAGGCTCCGTGCTTTGCCAGTTCCCTTATTTTGAAGAACATAGCGCCTCTGTCGACCTGCAGTTGCTCACCGAGTGCGAGGATGAAAAACCCGAGGCTGTTGAGCTGGTTTACAAGGCTTTGGTGATGGGTATCAGCGAATATTTCTCCAAAAACAGACTGCAGCGCGCCGTCATAGGCCTCAGCGGCGGTATCGACTCGGCGTTGGTTTGCGCTTTGGCGGTAGCCGCCTTGGGCCCTGAAAATGTACACGGCATCCTTATGCCTTCGCAGTATTCCACCGACCATTCGGTACGCGATGCAGAGGATTTGGCAAAGAATCTCGGCATCGGTTACGATATCGTTCCCATCAAAGACTGTTTCGACGCTCTCCGCAAGACTATGAAACCTGTCTTCGGCGACCGTGCAGAGGATGTAACCGAGGAAAATATGCAGGCTCGCATCCGCGGCACTATTCTGATGTCGTATGCCAACAAGTTTGGAGCACTTGTACTCAACACTACCAACAAAAGCGAAGCGGCAATGGGCTACGGTACTCTCTATGGCGACAGCTGCGGTGCACTGTCGGTGATTGGCGACCTTTATAAAACAGAAGTCTACCAGCTCTCGGAATGGATAAACCGTGATGGCGAGATTATACCTTGGAACTCAATACACAAGGCGCCTTCTGCAGAATTGCGCCCGGGACAAAAGGACAGCGATTCGCTCCCCGACTATGCCGTGCTCGATGCAATACTGAATCTTTACATCGAAGAACAGATGTCGGCAGACGAAATCGTCGAAGAAGGCTATGATGCTGAACTGGTCAACGAGGTGATGCGCAAAGTGAAAATAAACGAATGGAAACGCCTGCAGTTCGCACCACAACTGAAAGTCTCCCCGATGACGTTCGGACTTGACCGTAGAATGCCTGTTTCGTAAGTGATAGGGTAGGGTGGTGCGAGATGACTCCTCTCGAACTTGCTGAAAAATATGTCACAACGACCAGCGTGTCGCTGTTCCTGACAGGAAAGGCAGGTACAGGAAAGACGACTTTCTTGCACCATATCGCTTCAACTGTCGGTAAACGCGCTGTTGTTCTCGCACCTACCGGCGTGGCGGCAGTCAATGCCGGCGGTGTGACAATCCATTCGTTCTTTCAACTGCCATTGTGCCCTTATCTGCCCGATGTCAAGGAACTTGTTACGGAATACCAATTGCCCGACAAGCTAAAGTCGCTGCGCAAAGAAAAAATAAAGATTATTCGTACACTCGATCTCCTTATTATCGATGAGATTAGTATGGTTCGCGCCGATCTCCTCGACGCTGTCGATATGACTTTGCGGCGCTATCGACGCAGCAGCAAACCTTTCGGCGGCATTCAGCTGCTGATGATCGGTGACGTACAACAACTGCCGCCAGTTGTAAAAGACTCGGAAAAAACCTATCTCGATCAGGTCTATCCTTCTCCATTCTTCTTCAACAGCAAAGCGTTGCAGCGTATGCACTATGTCACTATCGAGTTGACACAGGTGTTCCGACAGCAGGAGAGCACTTTTGTAGAACTGCTTAACAATATTCGCGAAAACCGTTTCGACTCTGCAACTCTCAATGCTTTGAACGCTCGATATGCACCCGGCTTCAACCCGCCCGACAGCGAAGGGTATATCAGGCTTACAACACACAACTATCAGGCCAATGAGGTCAATCAACGCAAACTGAAAGCGCTGCCGGGGCAACCGTTCGAATTTGACGCTGCTGTTGACGGCGTTTTCCCGGAATCGTCTTTCCCTACGGATTCCAAGCTTGTGCTGAAGAAAGGCGCTCAGGTGATGTTTGTCAAAAACGACAGTTCTGGCGGTGTTTTTTTTAACGGCAAGATAGCTACCGTCGAAGGATGCGACGAGGAAGAAGGTGTTGCCGTCGTCGATGCCGATGGCAACCATATTGTTGTCAAACGTGAACGTTGGGATAATGTCAAATATGAGATAGATCCTGTTGACAACCAGATTAAACAAATAGTCGACGGCTCTTTTGTCCAGTTCCCCCTTAGGCTTGCCTGGGCGGTAACCATTCATAAGAGTCAGGGATTGACTTTCGACAAGGTGATAGTCGATGCAGCGTCGGCCTTCACTTTCGGCCAGGTATATGTGGCTTTGAGCCGTTGCCGCACTCTCGAGGGTCTTGTACTCGCTTCTCCAATTTCTGCATCGTGTAAGTTCGACAATGAGGATGTCCTGAATTTCAATAATGCCATCCCTTCCGCCGAACAGGTTGAAAGCGAGCTCGATGTCTCGCAGTCGTCGTACTATTATGATCTTCTCTTTGAACTTTTCGATGTCTCTGCCATCTACCGCTCCGCCGACCGATTAAACGGTTTCTTCCAAAGCCATCTGCGTCGATTGTATCCTGACAAAGCGCAGAAGATGAATTCTCTACTCAATGACGGGATTGTCCCACTTATTCAGGTCTCGGAAAAATTTCACCGCCAGCTGTCGAATATCCGGATGCAATGCAGTGGAACCCCCGACAGCGTATTGCTGCAAGAACGTGTATCCAAGGGTGTGGAATACTTTGACAATCAACTTGAACAGATTCTGCTAACGGTGGCTCCGATACTTGAAGTTGAGGTGAAAAGCAAGACTGTTGCTTCTGATTTCAAGGAACTTTCTGCCGATTTGCGCGATGCTCTTGGAATGCGTCAGCGTTGCCTGAAAAGGGTAGGTGCCAAAGGCTTCTCTCCAGAAGTCTACAATCAGGCAAAGGTGGATTTTCTTCTTGACAAGGATGGCGTTAAACCATCGCGACGTGGCTCGAAATCTATCCGCAAAGAACGTGCGAAAACGTCGACTCCAAAAACAAAAAAATGGGACTTCGAACCTCAGATACCACAAACAGTAAAACCGACCAAGTCTCCAAAACCACCCAAAGAGCCAAAACCACCCAAGCAACCAAAGGAACCCAAAACTCCATCGTGGCTCGATTCGGCCCGTATGCGTTCTGAAGGAATGTCGATAGAAGCCATTGCGGCACAACGCGGTCTCACCGTCAGTACTGTTTCAAGTCATCTCATCAGCGCCCTCGCAGCGGGTGCCATTACAATAGATACACTTGTGACGTCGGCTGAATTCGACGATATTGTGGGCTATTTGATTGAGGAAAATCCGCAGTCGTTGAAAGAAATGTATGAACATTTCAACGGCCGCTATGAGTACTATCAGCTTCGCGCTGTCCTGATGGAGTCAAAGGATTTGATTCCGTGAGTCAATGTGTTAACGTCTATCAAGCTCTACAATCTCAATCCTTCCCAGCTGTCCTTGAGCTTGCCGCCCACAGCAATGACGGGGACTTGCAACAGCCCTTGGATGGATGATTCTTTCTGTAGCTCGGCATCTACTTTGTCAAACAGCTCGCCAAGACTTATATCACCCTTGCTTTTTTTCAATTCTTTGAGAATGAAATATGTGAAAAAACCGTGATGCTGTTCGTCGTAGGCGTAGGCTGTTTTGTTGGAAGCAGCCGACGTCATCACTACAGCATCGTTGCGCAGTCGCAACCCTTTCGCCTTGTTTTCGCTGTGTTTGATGGTCACCAGCGGCAGTCCGTCGCGTTGGTTGCCGTCGAACGACGCATCTATGATGACAGTCAGCGACTTGTACTGAACACGGTTGAACCATCCGCATAGAGTGTCAATGCGGATACATTGCTTCAGTAATCTCTTGGTGTCACCTTTGGTCAAGGGTGACCCAGTGCTTATTTCGGTGTTGTTTTTCATAGCCTTTATCCGGCTATAGTCAATTCCGGCAGGGGCAAGATAAGGGTTGTGGTCGTAGTCTGAAAAACCGTGTCCTGCAAAATATATGATAAACTTGCAGTCGCCCTTTTGTGCTGCTGCAATCTCTCTCATCCATTTTATCCCTTGTCCTTTGATGTCTTCCAACGTGGCATCCTCGATAATTCTGACTTGTCGGGTGGGGATGCCAAGTGTACGGACACAGTATTGCTGCATCACCTCGCCATCGTTATAGGCGTATGGTACATCGGGAAGCGGAGCACCGTAGCGCTCGTTGGCTACAATCAGTGCATATGTTTTTGAGTTGTTCTCTTTGTTTTTAGGAATGTTGTAGTCCACAAACTCGTCGTCCATCAGACGTTCGTTCATTTCAACGATTTCTTCGTCGAAAGCACCGTGCACGAGCAATTCGATTCCTACATCGCGATACTGGGGACCGCTCTCGCTGAAACTACGTGTGTCGTAGTTGAATGTGTTGACTGTGTTTTTTAACAAATTGGACCGTTCTATCAGTTTTTTCTTCAAGCCCTGTGCTCTCAAAAATGCAAGTTGGGCATTGTTGTTGATGCCTGTGCGCGGAGATACGGAAATACGTACCGATTCGCCGTTGTAGCGTGCTGCTTCATATTGGAAATCACCATATTCGCCTCTGTAGTCCAACTTTGTTACTGGTGTTATGTCGGTAGATGCCTTAATAAGGATATCAATCTGTTTGCCAGCCTTGAACGCATCGCTCGCTATGTCGTCCACTACCATTGCCGCTATATCCACAAGTGCCATCGTAGCATTCGACTCCTCGCAAAGGTATTTACCAGTGGCATAGTTGTCTGTCTTGCTTTCGAAATGGTGGCAGCTATAGTCAATCGCAACACGGTAGTTTAGTTCGCGAAGTCCGTCGGCAGTAATCCCGCTGACAAGGTCTGTCTTGATTCGCATCTTCGACTCATCATACAGTTTGCGGTTGTCGGGCAGAGCGAGCAGATAGTCCTTTGCTGCGCTGTTCATTTCCCTTTCGCGTTGCATTGTCGTTTTTTGCAACTGTTTGAGGATAATGTCGCGATATTCGCTGTTCACCAGGGCTTCTGACAACTGTCCCTGTGCCACATTGCTTGTTCCGATGAGAGTTGCCAAAAGGATGACGATAAATGTAAGTCTATGTAAATGTAGTTTTTGCATCATAATTGTGTTTATATTATTAAATGCAAAAATACAAAAAAAATAAAAACCGATATAAGTAGATTCGGTTTGTGGACGTCCCTATGCTTTCTGTATTCCGAAGGAGAAGTGACGTTGCAGGCGGTCGTGAAAGCGGTACAGCAACAGAAAGTATAGTACGGTGACGAGTAATGTCGTTATAGCGGCTACCGCTTCGGATGTGTTTGCGAGAAGCATCAATACAACGGTGCTTATTATGACAACTGCCGGCAGGATGTAGGCAAGCAGGACGGCGAGTAATCCAAGGCTTTCGTTGACGCTGACGATAACGCTGTCGCCTAAGCTGTATTGCTGCCATTGATCGGTTTCTACTTCAACTATTTTGTCGGCTTTGTCGACAAAGGCGCATTTTTCGTGTGCCTTGCAGCTGCTGCAGGCTGATACTGTGTGCATTTCAACAATGACTTTGCCAGACGTAAGGTTGACGACAGTGCCGTCGTGGGTTGCTATTGTGGACATTTTTTATTCTTTTATGCGTTGTCGTAATGATGCGTCAATCGTGAAATTTGAAGCTGAGTTCTTTGGGATAGGTTTTGCAGTTTTTCACGCATATGCCGTCGGTATTGATTTTGTATGTGTTGCCTTCGAAGACTACCTCTGCACGACCGTATTCGAAATAGGAGGCAGCGTCGTAAACAAACTGTGACACTTGGCGTCCTTCTTTGTCGATAAAGCCCCACATAGCTCCTTTCTGCACGGGGATAAGACCTTCGGTGCAGTGCTGCGCGGATTTGTATATTATGGGTATTACTATTTTCCCGCTTTTGTTGACAAAGCCGTATTTGCCGTCTTTTTCGACCATTGCAAGGTTCTCGCAAAAGACGTATTCCATTGAACGGTAGCCACTGTTGTCGTATTCTATGGGCAGAATTGTCTTCCCCTTACGGTTGATAATGCCGTATTTGCCATTTTTTCCGACCATTGCATAGCCATCTGTGAAGGCGTTTGCTACATCGTAGAATCCAAAATGTTCTTTGCCTTTACCGTCAAGATATGTTTTTTGCCCTTTATGTTCAACGACATAGATGCCTTCGTTAAAGCTGTGTATTTTATCGTATTTGAAATCGGTGAGCTGTCGGAAGCGGTTGTCGAAGAGGGCTGCTTTTTCGCTGTTGACGTCAAATGCGAAGAAATGTCCGTCGAACATCTGGGTTAGCTCCAAATATTTGATTGGCAGCACTTCGTGACCATTATGGTCAATCATTCCATAGCGGTCGTATTTCTTCACAATGGCATAACCTTCGTTGAAAACACAGGCGTATTGGTAATCGGCATTGATGACGAGTTTGTTGCTTTTGTCAATGTAGCCGTAGCCGAAAGTGTTGCTGTCGAAGTCGATTATGGCCACTGCAAGACCTTCGTTGAATCCTGAAGCGGTGCGATACTGTGCCTGGATGACGATGTTGCCAGTTGTGTCGTAGAACCCGTATAGTCCCTTGTCGCAGTAGCGAATCATCCCGTCTGTGGGATAATTGACTTCATCGTACTGGACAGGCACTACGGTGCGACCATTGCGGTCTATGAGTCCGCACACTCCGTAGTCGTGATACACTATGCAGTAGTCGCCGTGGAAACGGTCTACAAACTTGTATTGTGGTTCTACAAAGACGGTGCCGTCTTCACGCTTGAAGCCATACAGCCCGTTGCGCTCTATGGTCTGTATGCCGTCAATGAAGTAGAGTTCGCATCCGCATTCCTCGTCGTCGACGATGACGACTTTTTCCTGTGCTGACAATACTGTTGGAAACAGTAGGGCTATCAGTAAGATGTACAGTCTGTTTTTTTTCATAATTGCAATTAGATTATCTCTGCGCCGCTGTTTATCCAACCGCTCTTGCCGTCGGCTAAGGTTATCTGCCACCATTTGTCCTGTCGGTCGCTGATGGTGAAGGTGGTGCCTTCGTGGATGATGAACTTGTCGACGCTTTTGGCATCGGGAGATCCTTTGACGACAATCATCGGGTCGATTACTACGGCTTCTTTATTATTAGTCACAGATTTTGCCGAAAATGCTGTATTGAAAGCAAAAAATATTGTGACAATAAGTAGAATGCCACCGATGATAAACAGTGTTCGACGTGTGCGGTAGTCTTTGGCTATGAAGAAGATACAGGCTGTTGCGGCGGTAAGGATGAGTGCTGCCAGCAGCAGTACACGCCATCCGCGTGGCGAAGTGATTCGAGATATGTTTTCCATCCACTGGACGAGAAACAGTTTTGGCAACTGTTCAATGTTGTCGGTGGTTTTGCTGCGAGCCAGTTCAAGGTTGTCTTTTATAATCTGTTTGTTGGGAGCCAGTCGCAGTGCACGTTCATAGTTGATAATGGCTAAGCCTATCTGATCGAGACGGTAGTATGCGTTGCCGAGGTTGTAGTACAGTTCCCAACTTGCAAAACCGGCATCAAGAATCTGGTTGTAGCTGTCTGCAGCCTGTTGGTAATCCCCGCTGTCGTAGGCGGCATTTGCGTCGGCAAACAACGCCTCATTTAATTGAATGGTAGAAATGGCATTGGCATTGGCTGAAATCAACATCGCCGATGCTAAGGTCAATATTTTAAGAATGTTGTGCATATTCTTGTCGTTTTGGAATTCTGAGATGCAGATTTTATCGTTTGACTTTTATTTTAATGGCGGCGATTCGTGTGATGGTGTTCATCGCTTCGTTGTAGATGTTTTGTTTCTTGGCGCTGCTGTCTCCCGGTGCAAAACGGGCAAAGTCAACGTCAGACAGTGTGCTTAATATTTGCTGCTGCAGGGCCTCGTCCACCTGCTTGTCGGCTAGGTGCTGGCGAATAGTGTCTGCTGATAGGAGCGACTGCTGTATGTTGAATTTGTCGGCAATGCCGCCCCAAAGGGCTTTGTAGATCTCTTCGTAGAATTTTTCGTCGTTGCCGTCGTCTAGATAGCGCTCGGCGTTGCGAAGGCGTTTTCTTGCCAGTTTTGTCGCACGCTGCAGACGCATCGATGCTTCGTCGGAGGCTATGTCTTGCCGACGTCGGGCAATGGCTATGACGACAGCCGATGCGACTATGGGCAGAGCTAGCAAAATCCAGAACATCAGAGGTGTTTTGTTGTCGATGTTATGCAATCGGGTAGTTTTTCTAATATGATGGATGTCACTGTTGAGCATTTTGACATCGCTCTTCGATGCAGCACTGTGCAGTGGCTTCCCGACTTTGATATGGATTTTATTGCATTTTTTTGTGACATATTGTCCTGTTGCGGGGTCGAAATATATATAGTCGAAGTCGGGCATATCGTATTCGCCTTGGACTTGTGGCGTAACAATCCATTCGAAAGTGCGGCTGCCGCTAAGCCCGTTGTCTCCTTTGTTGATATTGTCTATGACACGAGGCTCGTATACGTCCATACCTTTGGGAAAGTCTATGACTGGCGGTTCGAGAAGACTCAGATTGCCGCGTCCGCTTACGGTTACGCTGTATGTGAATGCATCGTTGGCGTGTAGATCGGTTAGGTCGCTTTTTGCTTTGACATCAAAATGACCGACACCGCCTGCAAACCCTTCTGGTGCTTCGGGCAATGGCTTTACATTCACGTTGATGGAGTTGCTTGTCAGCGAGTGCTCCACAGCTTGCTGGCGGGTGGGAGCGAAGAATGGGTCGTTGATGAAAAAATCCAGAATGGTACCAGTGCTCTGTTGCTGCATTCTTGTTTGAATGATGGCTACAACGTCTGTCTTCAATGGTGCAATGTTGAGAGTGCCGCTTTCTTGCGGATAAAGGGCACCGCGACGTATCTCGGCCACCTGGTACTGCCGGCCGTTGTAGGTCTCTGAATATTGCTTGACCTGTGTCATATTTTCACTTAGGTCTTCGCTCCAGAAACCCTTGTTGCGTGGCAGTTTGTCTATCATAAACTGGGCAAGTGGAACCTGTGTGTAGATTTTATAGACGATTATGGCCTCTTCGCCCTGATAGAGGTTGTTTTTGTTGATGGATGCACGGGCAAAAAGTGTGTTTTTGTCGATTGTTGTTGTCTGTTGGGGAGCTTGCTGTTGTTGGCGTTGCTGTTGCTGCTGTCTTGGTCGTGACTGCTGTCCCCATCCCCATCCGCCTTGCTGCTGACGGTTGCTGTTGGGATCGGCCTTGTCCACTTTTATGGTGAAGGGCTTGCTCGACACTGTTTTCCCATCGACAGTGCAGCTGGCTGAACCGACGTTTGCGGTGCCTTCCTTGTCAGCGCGTACCAGTATGGTGAAGGTGTAGTTTTCGGATACACTTCTTCGTCCGTTGATATTCTGCTCGTAGCTGCTGTAACCTTGGCTTGGGCCACCGACTATAGTCAAGTTTTTCACCGTCGGCAGATTGAAATTGTCCGGTCTCGCATTAACTTCAAAGGTTATCTGGAATGACTGTCCTGCTGCTACTGTTTGTCGGCTGCGGACATTCATAACGGTGTTCTGGGCCGTTGCTATGCCAGGCAGCAGTATGGTCAGAAAAATGATTATTTTGAAATATTTTTTCATTTTGTGTTGGATTCAGAATTGATTGTTACCAGTCTTTTTCGATGCGGCTATTGTTGCGCTGCTCTTTGTTGGCTTCCTTCATTCTCACAGCTTTCATTGTCTGCTGCTCGTTGTTTTTCATCGCGTTGAGCATTTGCTCGGCTTCGCGTCGACGTTGTTCCTGTTGTTTTTTGTCTTGCGGTTTCTGCTGGTCTTGGCGGTCTTGCTGGTCTTTGTTTTGTTGCTTATCCTGGTTTTGATTTTGTTGGTCTTGGTTTTGCTGGTTTTGCTGATCTTTGTTCTGTTTGTCTTGGTTCTGCTGATTCTGGTCATTGCCACCACCTCCGCCACCGTTCTGCTGTTCTGGGCGTATCAACTGCTTGGCAAGCGACAGGTTGTGCTTGATATCGCTGTTTTTGCTATCGAGCCGCAAGGCAGCCTTGTATTCTTCCACAGCTTTCATCAGGCTTTGGGCATCATATCCTCCTGTGTCGCGTGCCGCCAAAGCTGTGCGCAGGTGTATGTTTCCAGCGTTATAATGTGCATTGGCGCGCTGTTCCGGTGTGGCGCTGCTGTTCTTGCAAAGACGGTCGTAATAGGCAAGGGCGGTGTCGTTCTGACCAAGTTTGCTGTGGGCCAATGCTCTGTTGTATTGGGCTTTGGCGTAGTTGCTGTCTGCTTTTACGGCATTACGGTAACTGTTGACGGCGTTGCTGTAGTTTTTCTTTTTCAAATCGCTGTTGCCTTTGCGTGTGTCCACTCGTCTTGCTTTTGCAGTTTTGTGGTTCACTTTGTAAGGCACCGTCGTTTTCTCGCGACGGTATTGGGCAAGCATCGAGTTGTCCTGTTTTTGCTCGTCAGACTGCTGCTGGGCGCTGCAATCCAGTACAAAAAGACCTGCCAATATTGTCAATATCCAGAATTTCTTCATTTGGTGTTCCTTCGGATTATTTTGTTAAAGTTGATTCTTCTGTTTCTGCGTTCCAACAAAAAGAATTCGAGCAGCAACAGTATAAGTCCAGCGGCAAGTGGATACTGGTACACAGATTCGTATGACGAGAACTGTGATGCGCCGAACTTTTGGCTGTCCAGTTTCGACAGTTGTTTCACAAGGTCGTCGATGGCGGCGTTCCCGCCGTCGGCATTGGTGTAGATGCCGTTGCCGGCTTTGGCAATGTCGCGCAGCATTTCCTCGTTGAGGTGTGTTGTCACTATGTTGCCTTCGCTGTCTCTGCGCCAGTCGGTAATTTTGCCGTTGCGGCCGATAATAGGTATCTGGCTGCCTGTTGTCGATCCAATGCCGATGGTGCAAACCATTATGCCCTGTTCCGCGGCTCTTTCTGCGGCTTCAACGGCATCGTCCTCGTGGTTCTCGCCGTCGCTGATAACTATTATCGCGCGGCTTTTGTTGGGTTCCCATTTGGGTTGGTCGTCCTCGCCATCGTTGTATCCTAGGGTTGCCATACCTTTGTCGATGGCATCGCCGATGGCGGTGCCCTGTTCATTGATAAGGTCGGTGTTTATCTGGTCGAGAAACATCTTTGTGGCGCCATAGTCGTTGGTCAGCGGCATCTCTATGTAGGCTCTGCCGGCAAAGACCACCAGCGATATGCGGTCGCCGCCCAATTGACTCATCAGGTTGCGGACGGTCTGTTTGCTCTTCTCCATACGGCTGGGCTTCATATCCTGTGCCAGCATACTGTTCGACACGTCGATGCAAACAGCCATATCAATTCCTCTCTGCTCGCCTTCGGCAATGGTGGAACCCATCCGTGGATTGGCCAGTGCGATGATAAGAAATCCTATGCCCAATGAAAGAAGAACCATTTTGGCAAAAGGCATTCTCCACGTTGCGTCGGGTTGCAGCCGGTGTATCATCGCTTCCGATGCGAAAGTGGCAAGCAGCTTTCTTTTATGCCGCTGGCGCAGGAAGTATACAACAACAATGAGTGGAATGACTACAAGAAACCATAATATTTTTATATGTTCAAAATGCATAGTTCTTCAGTTTTAATTGTCGATGCGCAGCAACAATTCCAGCCCTAAGGCCAGCAGGGCCAGCAACAGGAACAGTTTAAACTCCTCGCGTGTCTGTTGGTATTGGGTGACGTCGATGCGTGTCTTCTCTATTTTGTCTATCTGTTCAAAGATTTCGTTCAGCGAGTTCTTGTCGGTGGCGCGGTAGTAGTGGCCACCGTCGGTGTTTTCAGCCATACGTGTCAACAGCGCCTCGTCAAGGTCGGATTTCATATACGTGGCGTGGCCGTATTCGTCACGGTACAGCACATCGCCACGGCTGCCTACGCCTATGGTGTACAGGCGAATGCCGTATTCACCCGTCAGTTCTGATGCCGTCTCTGGGTCTATGGAACCGCGGTTGTTGACACCGTCGGTAAGCAGAATGATTACTTTGCTTACTGCCTCGCTTTCTTTTATTCTGTTGATGGCTGTTGCAAGGCCGTCGCCTATGGCGGTGCCGTCTTCTAGCAAGCCTATGCGCATTGCCGACAGTTGGCGCTCCAGGATGTTGTGGTCAATGGTTAGCGGTGTCTGTGTGAAGGCTTCGCCGGCAAATTCCACCAAGGCTATTCGGTCGTTCTTCCGGCCTTCAATGAACCGCTTTGCCACCTCTTTGGCAGCCTCCAGGCGGTTGGGTTTGAAGTCTTCGCCTTTCATACTTCCCGACACGTCGACAGCCAAAACAATGTCTATGCCTTCTACCTCCATCTCCTCACGGCTCAGTTTGCTCTGCGGTCTTGCCAGTGCTATGACCAGCATCGTCACTGCAATGCAGCGCAATACAAACCTTGCGTGGTAAAGGGTGTGTCTTACGGTCTTGACGCTGGCGCCGAACATACGTGTGTCGGCAATGTGGATAGGAGCCTTGATGCGTTTGTGACGTGCTATGTACCACACAATCATCAGTGGCACCAGAGCCAGCATCAGCAACAGCCAGGGGTGTGCGAAAGTCAAATTGTCAAACATTTTTGTCGCCCTCCTTTTCGGGATTGTTGATTCTGTGGGTTTCGGCAACCTTGCGTACGAAATCTACGGCATTCTGCATCGCAAGGTCGTGTTCGTACATCTCGGGTTCCATCTTTGCAAATTTCACCATATCGGCTTTCTGCAGCAGCTGGCGCAGAAGGCTTTCGCTCTCTTCGCTCCAGTCGCTGATGCCGTGGAAAGCTGCCAGTGTCTGCCGTGTGGTCATTTCAGCGGCGGAAATACCGTACATATTGCGCAGGAAACGTCGCACAATGTCGGTCATATCGGTGTAGTATTTCTTTATCCTTCCTTTTTGCCACAATTCTTTGCGCCTCAGCGATTCCAGCTCGTTCAAAGCCCTCTTGTCGGCAGGAACGGGCTTGGCACCGGGCAGAACAAGAATGGGTTTGTGCTCCTTGCGGCGCTTCAGAATCCATACTATGGCGAAAACAGCGGCGGCAAGCAGCAGGGCATAAACCGCCCATCTTGCTATTTCCCAGAACGTGTAAGGCTCGGCAATGTAGTCGGCGTCGGCTTTGGTCTCGCATTTCACCGTGTCGGCGTCTGCGGCATAAGCGACAAAGATGTTTGGCAATTCCTCCGGCGCCAGTGCCACGATTTTGCCTCCGTCCGCGATGCGAACAATGATGTTGTCAATTGTTTGCAGACCGGCTTCGAACGAAGTTATCGTCACTCGCTGCTCTATGCTGCGGCTTTTGCCGCTGTCGTCGCGCAGGGTGTCGCATTCGCTTTCAAGTGCTTCGACGGTGCCTTTGCCAAGGGCTTCCAGCGAAGGGAGTTCTATGCGCTGGCCTTCTATGCCGTCGATTGTGATATGAAGCGTTGTCTGGTCGCCTATGGTGATGGTGTCGGAGTCGATTTTCGCCTTGACCTCGATGCCGTTGTATTTCGACGGCAGTGCAGGCTTGGCAGCGCTGTCCGCGACGGTGGCACTGTTGGCGGCGGGCTGTTGCCTGTGTGCGGTGGCGTTCTGTTTGCCATTTTGCGGAGTGGTCTGTTGTTGTGTGGTCTGTGGTGCCTTGTTGTCAAGTGTCACACGTCTGTCCACCAGGCCTTTGCCGTCGGCATTGTTTTGGGCCGACACGGCCACCGACAGACCGGCCAGCAAACCGAAAACCGTTATTTTTATTATGTTTCTCATTTCAAGTTATTCACAAATCAGTAATTAGCACATCAGATTTTGCCTCTGCGCTTGAAAAGTCCTATCAGCGGCTTGACGAAATCCTGCCCAGTAGTGATGGTGGTGTGGTCGATGCCGTATTTCTGCATCAGTGTCTCGCAGCGTTCGCTGTATTGCCTGTAGAACTGCTCGTAGTTGTTGCGCACCGTGGCTGACGAGGTGTCTATCCATCGTGTCTCGCCGGTTTCGAGGTCTTCAAAAGCCACAAGGCCCATCTTTGGCAGTGTGCGTTCGCGCGGGTCGTCGATGTGAAGCACGACAAGGTCGTGTTTGCCGGCGGCTATCTTCAGCGCATTCTCGTAGTTGTCGTCGTACAGGTCGCTTAGCAGAAAGGCTGTCGACCGCTTCTTCGTCACATTGGTGAAATAGCGCAGTGCCTCGGCGATGTCGGTGCCGTGGCCTGTGGGACGGAATCCTATGAGTTCGCGTATGATTCTCAGAATGTGGCTGCTACCCTTCTTCGGAGGAATGAATTTCTCGATGCGGTCGCTGAACATCACCATTCCCACCTTGTCGTTGTTGTGGATGGCCGAAAAAGCAAGTGTGGCTGCAATCTCGGCTATCAGCTCCGACTTGTATTGGTCGGTGGTGCCGAAACGGTGTGAACCGCTCACATCGACCAGCAGCATCACCGTCAGTTCGCGCTCTTCCTCGAACACCTTCACATAGGGGTGGTTGAGGCGTGCGGTGACGTTCCAGTCGATGTTCCTCACGTCGTCGCCGTACTGGTATTCGCGCACCTCGCTGAAAGCCATACCGCGACCCTTGAAGGCGCTGTGGTATTCGCCCGAAAACATCTGCTGCGACAAGCCTCGCGCACGGATTTCAATACGTCTTACCTGTTTGATTATTTCACTCTCTTGCATATCTCTCAACGCTCAATGTTCGATATTCGGAATTCAAAGTTCAATATTGATCAGGGAACGTCGACGCGGTTGAGTATCTCGTTGACTATTTCCTCGCTCTTCACGTTCTCGGCTTCAGCTTCGTAGGTCAGGCCGATGCGGTGGCGCAGTATGTCCATAGCTATGGCGCGCACATCCTCGGGGATGACGTAGCCGCGGCGTTTCATAAAGGCATAGCTCTTCGAGGCCTGGGCAAGGCTTATCGAACCGCGCGGCGAAGCACCGTAGCTTATCATACCTTTCAGTTTCTCAAGGTGATACTGCTCGGGATAGCGTGTGGCGAAAATAATGTCGGTGATGTAGTTTTCAATCTTTTCGTCCATATATACCTCCTTGACCAACTCTCTGGCTTTCAGAATGTCGGCAGGTTTCATCATAGCCGTCTGGCGGTTGAAGCCTTCGCCAAGGCTCTGGTGCAGTATCTGGCGTTCCTCGGCTTTCTCGGGATAGGTGATGACGACCTTCAGCATAAAGCGGTCCACCTGTGCCTCGGGCAGGGGATAGGTGCCCTCCTGTTCAATGGGGTTCTGTGTTGCCATAACCAGGAAAGGCTCCTCCAGCTTGTAGGTGTTCTCGCCAATGGTGACCTGGCGCTCCTGCATAGCCTCGAGCAGGGCACTCTGCACTTTGGCGGGGGCGCGGTTTATCTCGTCGGCAAGGATGAAGTTGGAGAAAATAGGTCCTTTCTTCACCTGGAATGTCTCGCTCTTCTGACTGTAAATCATTGTGCCGACAAGGTCGGCGGGCAGCAGGTCGGGAGTGAACTGGATGCGGCTGAATTTGGCATCGATGGCCTTGGCCAGCGTCGTGATGGTCAGCGTCTTGGCCAGGCCGGGGACACCCTCGAGCAGCACGTGGCCGTTCGACAACAGACCGATCATCAGACTGTCGACCATATGTTTTTGACCTACAATGTTTTTGCGCATCTCCATAGTCAAAGCATCGACAATGGCGCTCTCGCGTTCTATGCGTTCATTCAGCTCTTTGATATTTACAGGTTCGTTCATAATATTTTAGTGGTTTTTGTTTTCGTAAAAGTACTTTCTCAAACGTACACGCAGGCGAAAAATTGTAGAAAAAAAACTTTTTTTGATTTTTTAATATTGGCTTTCGTGCAAAAGTCCTGTAGTCAGGCTCCTTTCCGGCTTTTCTTCGGCAGACATTTTTTTGTTGTCTGAACACCCTTTACCATAGGTCAAAAAAGTGTCATAAAAGGGGAAAAATCCCCTAAAAACGCGAAAATAGTTAATCTGCTGAGGCTCAATCTGCTGTAGGACTTTTGATTTCGTATTGTTTCAAATCCCCTTTATGTATTTTAAAACGTTGTTTTTGTTGTACTTCCGACATACTTTAGGTGTATTTCCTATGGCATATGTACAGTATTTGTACAGTATATGTACAGTATTTGTACGCTTTAGAAGCGTACAAATACTGTACATATACTGTACAAATACTGTACATATGCCGGGGTTTTCCGGTTTTGTGTCTGTTGACGAGGGTGGCAAATAAGGCCTTTTCGGGGTGGCAAAAAAAGCTGTTTTGTGGGTGTTGAAAAACTGTTGAGAAATATTTTTTTTGAAAAAAACATCGAAAAATGTGTCTATTCAAAAAAAAAAACATATCTTTGCATATTGTATTTTTAGCGTGAAATCAAAAATCTAATTAATTATTAATATCTTATGAAAAGCAAAAAAGTACTTCTAGGCTTAATTGTCGCAGCTTTTGTGGGCGGAGCGCACTTTGCATCCGCACAACCAAAGGCTAATTACCAGAACAACCTTGTCGAAATCGGCCCCGACAACATCGCCGGTCGCGTGCGCGCCATCGTCGTTGACCAGGCCGATCCCAACCACACGACTCTCTATGCCGGCGGCGTGGCTGGCGGTCTCTACAAAAAGACCGGCGACGACAACTGGCAGTATCTTCCTTACAAGAATAACAATATGGAAATCACCCTCCCCATTTCCTGTATGATTCAGCTCCCGAACAACAACATCCTTATCGGTACGGGTGAGGGCTTTGTCGAGAAACACGGTGTCAACGACGACCGTATGTCTCCCAAAGGTCGTGGCGTCTATGTTTTCAACGTCAACGACAACACTTTCAGCCTTATAAACAGCACCAATCCTTCGGTCAACTCGGATTGGGCGTATGTCAACCGTTTGGCAGAACTCGAGCGTGACGGTTTTCTTTATATCTATGCCGCCACCAACGAAGGCCTTTACAGATGGAAACTCAATGCCTCGAATCCTGACTGGACCACTGCCCCCACGCTGGTGCAGGCTGGCAAATTCCACGATGTGATTATCGTTTCGGCAGACAATATTGCCTACGCTACGGCTCCTGGCAAAATGTACCGCATCGGTAATGTCACCGGCGAGGCTGCTGCCGTTGAAATCACCAACAGCAACACCGCTTTCGGCAAGTCAAGCCGCATTGAACTGGCAGCCAACACAGCACATAGCCTCAACGCTAACGGCACTTACGACCACACTACTTATTTTTATGCCCTCGTGGTCGACAAGGATGGTCTGCTCGACGGTGTCTACATCACCAAGAACCAGCAGACCTGGTCACGTCTGACTACCTCGACGGTCAATCCTTTCACCGCCGAGAATCCGGGTACCCTCAACGCCTCCATTGCCATCAACCCCAGAAACTACAAGTCTATCTATGTCGGCGGCGCAACGCTGTGGTCGGGCGAAGGCTATGTGGAGAACAGCTATTATCAGTGGATCAAGGAATCGTATTCTGAAAGCGAGTTGAACACTGGCAACTATATGGGTAGTGTTTATTCCAATCCGATGTGCCTCCACTCGGGTATCCACCAGATCGTTCCCACTTGGACCATCAAGGACGGCGACACCATCTGGCTGAACTACTATGCCACCGACGCTGGCGTATTTTGCGACTATAATGGCAATATCGGTACTTTCCGTTCGCTCAACAAAGGTCTCAACACTGTTCAGTTCAACCATATTGCTGTCAGCAACGATGCTTCCCTCATAGGCGGTGCCATCGACAACGGATGTCCTTTCATCCAGTCGCGTAACGCTCACGACGGCGTCCTGCCCACCAACTCGTGGTATGATGACGACACGGCTTCGATTATGAACCACTTGGCCAACATCCTGTGGGTTGGCAACGGCGGTGGTGTGGCCTCTTCGCGCTTCCAGCAGTTGATGCCGTTCACCCGTCGCGCCCTCTTTGTGTCGTCCGAGCCTGGCCGTTTCAGCTTCCAGGGTGCTATGGGTTCCTCGAACTCGGCTAGCTTCGGTCGTGCTTGCGCTGACTATACTGACTATACCAACACTCAGACTTGGACCATCGCCGAGGCTTTCCTGTCGGACATCATTTCCAGCAGCAACGCTATTCCGCAGATCAAAATCTGGGAGACCACAAACAATACCATTTGGAATGACAGCATCAGCTTCACCATTGACACCAATCTGACCTACATCCACAATGGTCAGGAGACTCCCCTTACCGGCAACACTCGCATTCAGGTGGGCGACAGTATCCTCGTTCAGTCGAAACCCAACTTTGACTATCCTTTCTACCATCGTTTCACAGAGTCGTTCTTTGTCAAGGACAAAATGCACCACAAGGTTCACAATCCTGTTGTGTCGCGCGCCATTGTCAACGCCCGCACAGTCAGAGGCTATGGTGCTGTCTATATGAATATGACCCCCAACTATTTCCGCAACGTGTGGAACATCAACGAGGCTGGCAGCAGCGACGATGCTACCATCGAGAAACTGATGCACTGGGTCAACGTCTACACCAGCGACGAGGGCTACTCGGTCGGCAACATCGCTTTCAGCCGCGACGGCAAGAGCATTTTCATCAATGTCTATAATGACTCGACAGGCAGAAGCTTTGTGTTCCGTCTCTATGACTACTGCAACACCGATGTCAACACCGTTATGACGTATAAGAGCCAGCTGCTCTTCTCGAAGGACGACCCCATCAACTTCCCCGACAACCCGCGTATCACTCACTTCGATACCATCTTTGCTGCCGACGGCAATTGGTTCAATCGTCCCGTTACTTCGTTTGCCGTTGACCCGCGCGACGGTCAGGACAACCTTGTCATCACCTTTGGTGGCTATGACAACAACGATGCCAATATGGTTTATGTCAAGAACGCCTGCAACCCCGGCACCCGTACAGTCACCAATATTAACGTTACCAACAGCGCCAATGCTATGGGCGTTGCCGACCCTGTCTACTCGGCTATGATTGAATGCACCACTGGCGCCATATATGCTGGTACCGAGAAGGGTGTGTTCACCACTGCTTCTGCCAACAGCCCTGTTTGGCAGCCCTACGGTGAGTTCAACGGCGTTCCCGTGACTTCCATCGTGCAGCAGACCAACAACCTGAAACGCGAGAGCTACACTGTCCGCGAAGGTGTCAACAATGTCAAATATCTGTTTGCCAAGACCAAATATCCCTACGCCATCTACTTCGGTACCTATGGCCGCGGAATCTTTATGGATACCAGCTATGTGGTTGACAATCTCGCCGAGGTTTGCGACAGCGACGACTGGCTGGGCATCACCACCGTCGACAATGGCGACAACAGTATGAACATCTATCCCAACCCGGCTGTTGACCAAGTCAGCGTCGACCTCTCCATTGTCAATGGCGGCAATGCTGTCGTCAAGATTTACGACATCAATGGCAAGCTTGTCCACAGCGAGAACCTTGGCTACCTCAACGAGGGTCTGCATCAGTACAGCCTCAACTGCCGCAAGTTCAACTCGGGTCTTTACCTTGTGAACGTCAACATCGGCAAAGAGTCAGCTACTTCCAAACTGATCGTACGATAGTAATAATTAGATAGAGAAAGAGGTACTGACTGCAAAGCAGTACCTCTTTTTTTTGTAAGATAATAATATTGTATAAAACATATATATTTATATAATGAGCAACCTTGTAGAAGAACTGAAATGGCGCGGTATGATACACGATATGATGCCGGGCACGGAAGAACAACTCAACAAAGAGGTGACTACTGCCTATGTGGGTATCGACCCCACTGCCGACAGTCTGCACATAGGTCATCTTGTCAGCATAATGCTGCTCAAACATTTGCAGATGGCAGGCCACAAACCTCTTGCCGTGGTGGGAGGAGCAACAGGTATGATTGGCGACCCTTCGTTCAAAGCCGCCGAACGCAAGCTGTTGACACCTGAAGAAATACAGCATAATGTCAGTTGCATCAAGAAACAGCTGGAGCGTTTCCTTGATTTCGACAATGCCGTCAATGGCGCCGAAATCCTTAACAACTACGACTGGATGAAGGATTATCTTTTCCTTGATTTCATACGCGATGTGGGCAAGCATATAACGGTAAACTATATGATGACCAAGGACTCTGTCAAGAAGCGTATGGAGACAGGCATCTCGTTCACCGAGTTCAGCTATCAGCTGCTGCAGGGCTATGACTTCCTGACGCTCTACCGTACCAAAGGCTGCAAGTTGCAAATGGGCGGCAGCGACCAGTGGGGCAATATCACTACAGGTACGGAACTGATACGCCGTATGGAAGGCGGCGAGGCATTTGCACTCACCTGTCCGCTTATAACCAAGGCCGACGGCACTAAGTTTGGCAAGACTGAGGGCGGCAACGTGTGGCTTGACCCTGAAAAGACAAGCCCCTACAAGTTCTATCAGTTCTGGCTCAACTGCTCGGACGTTGATACGGCTCGCTACATACGCATTTTCACCCTCTTCTCAAAAGAAGAAGTGGAAGAACTGGAACGTCAGCACGCTGAGGCTCCCGAACGTCGCGTTCTGCAGAAGGCTTTGGCCAAGGATATCACTGTCCGCGTCCACGGTCAACAGGCATATGAGACGGCTATCGCTGCAAGTGAACTCCTGTTTGGCAAAGCCACCACGGAGCAACTCAACGCACTTGACCGCGACACACTGCTCAGTGTCTTCGACGGTGTTCCGCAGTTCAATGTCAGCAGGGCAACTATTGAATCCAATCCCACCCTCATAGACCTTTCTGCCGAGGTCGGTATGTTTGCCAGCAAGGGAGAAATCCGTCGTGAGTTGAAACAGAATTCCATTATGGTCAACAAGCAAAAAGTTGGAGAAGACTGCCGTCTTTCTGCTGCCGACATATTGAGCTGTGGATGTATTCTTGTTCAAAAAGGCAAGAAGAACTATTACATTTTCAATGTGGAATAAAATTTTTTTTTGCATTTAAAAAAATGTTTGTATTTTTGCACTTCCAAATTCTCAAAAGGTGCAGAAATACTGAGATTTTGATTAACTTTTATTAAGAAAATTTTTTTAACAAACCAATTTTAAACAAACAGTTATGAAAAAAATTCTACGAACTTTGATGCTTGCGGCGCTGTTGCTGCCGTTCGCATCGCAAGCGCAGAATACGTTGACAGTGGCCGACGGCACAACGACCAACAGTTATGTGCCTGTCTATGGCTTGTATGTCGACGATTTTGTGCGCTGCCAGACAATCTATCCGGCCAGCGAGATTTTAGGTGCTGCCACCAGTTATTATATGACTGGAGGCACCATAACGGGACTGACCTACTATTTGAGCTCGTCAGCTGCTGCATCGTGGGGTGCTGCCACTTTTGTGGTCAACATCAAGGAGGTGTCGGCTACCACGCTGTCGGCCTTTGTGGATATGACTGACGCAACGACGGTTTATACCGGCTCGCTGGATGCCACCCAGTCCACAATGGAAATCACTTTTACTACGCCCTATACCTATCAGGGCGGCAACTTGCTGATTGAAATCTACAACACCCTTGAGGGTACCTGGAAGAGTGCTTCGTTCTATGGTGTTACCGCTACCGACGCAAGCTGGCAGGGTAACAACGGAACCAGTGTGGCTAATATCACCGGTGCCACCCGCGCTTTCATTCCCAAGACTACCTTCACTTTCACCGGTGGAACGGCTAACACCTGCCCTCCGGTTGAAAACCTTGTGGCTACAAATATTACCAGCACCACCGCTACGCTGAGCTGGAGTGGCAATGCTACCGGATATACTGTATATGAGTATGCAAATGTCGACTCTGCTGATTATATGTATACTGATACCTTTGCTGTTTTCAACACGCTCCAACCCAACACAGAATACACCTTCGGTGTTGTTGCCGATTGTGGAGCCGATGGCGAGAGCGTAATGCGCAGCGTATCTTTCCGTACTGCTTGTGCAGCTATGAGCCTTCCTATCACTGAAGATTTTGAGACCGTCCCCAGTGGCAGCTATCAGATGCCTTTCTGCTGGAACCGCTATGCTTCGGCATATACCAGTACAGCTGTCTATCCGTACAGTTACTCCGGTAATGCCCACGGTGGCAGCCGCAGCCTCTATTTCTATGGTACGACCGGAGACACTTATTCTGACACTATGGTTGCCATTCTGCCCGAGCTGGATGTGAACACCTATCCGATGAACGGCAACCGTATTACCTTCTGGGCCAAGATGGGCGCCGCTTCCAATAGCAAAAACGTCTATGTAGGTACATTGACCGATCCTACAGACCCGACAACCTTCGCTTTGGTTGATTCTGTTCTTGTCAGTGGTAATACCTATACTATGCATTCGGTTTCTTTGGGCAATGCCTCTGCAAGTGCGCCTTATGTGGCTCTTGTAGTTCTTAAGGGTACTGGTTCGATGTATATCGATGATGTTACTCTTGAAGAGTTGCCCTCCTGCTTGGAGATTTCTGGTCTTGCCACCAGCAACATCACCTCCAACAGTGTCGACCTCTCGTGGAACGACAACAGCAATCCTTCTACCACCACCTACTCTGTGTACAGTATTGAAAACGGTACACAGACCCTTATTGACAACAATATTACCGGTACAAACTACACTGTTACCAACCTGACCCCCAATACCAGCTACACCTTTGGCGTCCAGGCCAACTGTGCTGGCGGTGATGCCGGTGTTATGACCATCAGCGCTACCACTGCCTGCGCTTCCGAAGCTCTTCCTTTCACCGAGGACTTCTCCGCAACACTTGCCAACAATCAGTGCTGGCGTGGTTCCAGCACCCTTTACGCTGCCGGTGTTACCCCGACTTTGGGTTCAATAACTGGATGGGCTTATCAGAGCAGCACCAACAACGGTCTTCCTGCCGGTCACTACCGTGTGAACATTTACGGTACCAGCTGCAAATACTGGCTCATTACTCCTTCAATCGATTTCACCACGGCCAGCAACCCCTTGCTGACTTTTGATGCTGCTTTCACTGTATACACCAGCAGTAGCTCGGATCCTGCCAATACTTCGGACATTGCTGATGACAAGTTTATGGTTTTGGCTTCTACCGACGGTGGTTCGACTTGGACTGTTGCAAATAATTTCGATCTTACCACGCTTGCCAGCAGTACCTACCAGACACAATATGTTGACCTGAGTGCTTTTGCTGGTCAAACAGTTCGTATTGCTTTCTATGCTGAGTCTACCGTTAGTGGTGGTGACAACAACCTGCATATCGACAACATCTCTGTTGACGAAAGTACCGGCGACATTTGCTACCCTGTGACCAATCTTTCTGTTGTTGAAATGACTTCCAACAGTGCTACTATTTCCTGGAACGGCACAAGTGCCGACAGTTATACTGTCACCGTCCTTGACCAGAGCAACCAGCAAGTAGGCACTCCGCTTACACAGACCGATACCAGCTGTGTCCTGACCGGTTTACAGATGGACAACGACTACACTGTTACTGTTGTTGCCAACTGCGGTAGCGATGTTTCTTCCGCTTCTACCATTTCAATCCATATTGGTTACTGCCTGCCCAACCCCACCTCGGTTGACAACAGCGGTATCACCAATATCACCATTGGCAGTATGTCCAACAGCACCAGCCATCCTACTACCTCTCCTTACTATATTAATAACAGCTCGATGGTTGCCTCGGTTCCCGCCGGCACCACCGCAACTGTTGACATTACCTACGCCACCGGTTACACCTATGGTACTATTATTTGGGTTGACTGGGACAACAGTATGACTTTTGATGGTACAGAGGTTGTTTATGCTGGTGAAAGCACCAACAGCAACCCCACCACTCTGACTGCCACTTTCGAAATCCCCGTCAGTACAACTATGGGCAACTACCGTATGCGTATCGCCGGTGCTGACAGTTACTTCGACAACTACACCAGCTCTGTCACCGACGCTGCCTCTGCCAATCCTTGTTTCAGCAGCAGCTATGCCATTGTCGAGGACTACACCCTGGCAGTAACATCAGCTCCCAGCTGTATGGCCGTCACCAACCTCACTGTTGACAGCGTTACCGCTAACAGCGTATCTCTCAGCTGGAGCGACAATGAGAACACTGGCGCTACCTATAGTGTTTATAGCAGCACTGGTACAGTTGTAGCCAGTGGAATTAACACCACCAACTACACCGTTACTGGTCTGACCGCCAGCACAAGCTATACCTTCGGTGTTGTTGCCAACTGCTCGGCTACCGATGCTTCCGATGTCGCTACCATCACTGCCGTGACCGATTGTGCCGGTGGCAGCTGTGTCATCAGCATCTATGCTCAGGACGGTTATGGTGACGGTTGGGATAACTCCACCCTCACTATCAGCCAGAATGGCGCTACTGTTGCTACCTACAATATGGCAAGTCAGGGCTTATACAACACAACAAGCTACGACACATTCCAGGTCAGCGTTTGCAGCGGTATGCCTGTAAGCTTCAGCTGGACTAGTGGAAGCGACTACGATGATGAAGCAAGCTTTGCCATTGTCGACGGCGGTGGTGCAATTGTCTACACTGTCAGCGATGCCAGCACCTTGACTGATGGCGTTATCTACACTTTGACCGATGCTTGCCCGAGCTGCAACACTCCTGTTATCACTGTCGATGCTGCTACTGAAACCAGCATCACCATCAGCTGGACAGGCAATGCTGCCAGCTACAATGTCTACAATGGTACCACACTCGTGGCCAATGTAAACACCAATACCTATACTTTCAACAACCTCACTGCTGCTACAAGCTACACTTTCGGTGTCCAGGCTATCTGCTCGGCTACTGACAGCTCGTCGCTGGCTACCATCACCACGATGACTTCCTGCACCGATGTGACCTCGCTGCCTTACTTCGAGGGCTTCGAGAATGGTCTTGGCTGCTGGAGCACTGTCAATGGCAGCGTCGATGGTATGCCCTGGTTCGTTTATGACGGCGCTGGCCTTACCGGCGTTGTTCCTCACGGTGGCAACTATTTTGCTTCTTCGTGGAGCTGGAACAGTGGTGCTATGCACGCCAATGCTTGGCTGATTTCACCGAAGTTCGTGCTTCCGAACACCAGCGACAGCCTTATCTTCAGCTGGTATGAAATGACCAATGCCGGCTATCCCGATAGCTACAGTGTGAAGATTTCCACTACTACCGACGATACCAACGCATTCACCGTTATCCGTCCTTATGCCGTTGCTGCCGGTAGCTGGACGATGCAGACCATCGACCTGTCCGACTATGCCGGTCAGAGCGTCTACATTGCTTTCCATCACGTTGACTACGATGAAAACTATCTGCTCATCGACGACATTTCGCTGACTCTTGGTGCTGCTCCGATAACTCGCGACAGTATGCAGGTCAATGTGGCCGTGAACGACCCGACTATGGGTACCACCATTCCCGCTCCCGGTGTCCACTACTTCTATGAAGGCGACACCTGCAGTGTAATTGCTGTTCCCAACAGTGGCTATCACCTTGAAGGCTGGAGCGTCAATGTAACCGCAGCTGGTAGCGTAATAATTGATACGACTCTTAATCTGGCAGTAACCGATGCATTTGATCTGTTCGGTGGTATGGTCGTTCAATTTGGTTCCCACAACTACGTATTCAGCTTTACCGCTAACTTCGCAGTCGGCGATCCTATCGAACAGCACGACAGTTTGACGGTTATCACCGGTGCTAACAACACTGCTTGGGGTACACTCTATCCCGCTGCCGGTACACATTATTATACTGAAGGCGATGTCGTAGTCATCGGTGTCGAACCTAACCCGGGCTATGAAATCACTGCTGTTTACACAAGCGTCACCATTCCTGGATATGGCACCATCAATGACACTATCTACGCAGAAGATATGGAAGACGAACCTTTGTTCGATACCATTACTGTTGATGCAGATTATATTGGAGTAACTATGAGCATCTATGCTGTTTTTGCTCCTATTGGATCTGAATCCTACAATGTCACCATCGCTGTCAATGATGCTACTATGGGTACCACTACTCCCGCTCCGGGACAGTATACCTATGCAGCAGGTGAAACCATCACCGTTACCGCTGATCCTTATGACGGCTACAAGTTCGTAAGCTGGAGCAACGGTTCGACTGAAAACACCATTACCGTTACGGTCAACAGCGATATCACTCTCACCGCTACCTTTGCTCCTGTACAGGGTATCGACGGTGTTGACGGCCTCAATGTCAACGTCTACAGCAAAGAGGGCAATGTATTTGTCAACGGTGCTGAAGGCTACGATGTGACTGTCTATGACATCAACGGCCGTACAATGGCCAAGACTCTCAATGCCACCGAAACTGTTCAGTTCCGTATGCCGGCAACGGGTGTCTATGTTGTCAAGATTGGCAATACAGTTACCAAACGCGTTGTTGTACTTCGCTAAGGCAGCTGTCAGTCGACAGACATATAATGAGAAGCGTGGTTCCCACATCGGGAACCACGCTTTTTTTATGGACTACAAGTTTTTTTTGCCAGTTCCAGCATTATTTGTATCTTTGCAAAAAATTACAAAAAAACAATAGTATGACACAAACAGGTATTAAAACATTGAGAGACAGTGCAGGAATGCGCTGGACAGCTCTCTTGCTTTTGGCGCTTGCTATGTTTTGCGCCTACATTTTTATGGACATTCTGTCGCCTATCAAGGACTATATGGAGTCCACTCGCGGTTGGGATAGTGGTTCGTTCGGCCGTATGCAGGGCGCCGAGGTGTTCCTCAACGTCTATGTGTTTTTCCTCATCTTTGCAGGTATCATCCTTGACAAGATGGGTGTCCGCTTTACTGCTGTTCTCTCGGGTGCCGTGATGCTCGTTGGCGGTATCATCAAGTTCTATGCAGTAAGCGAGATGTTTAAAGGTACTGGACTTGAGGCTTGGTTTACCACACACCTGAACTGGAATGGTGATTTGCCTATAATCGGTGCCATCCTGCCGTTTGCTGACGGTATGCCTGCATCGGCCAAATTGGCAGCTTGCGGCTTTATGATTTTCGGATGTGGATGCGAAATGGCCGGTATTACTGTTAGCCGCGGTATTGTCAAGTGGTTCAAGGGACGTGAAACCGCCCTCGCTATGGGTTCTGAAATGGCTCTGGCTCGTCTTGGCGTCGCTACCTGTATGATATTCTCACCCTTCTTTGCAAAACTCGGCGGTGAGATTCACGTCGACAATGCCGTAAAGTTTGGCGTTGTGCTGCTCTGCATCGCTCTGATTATGTTCATCGTCTACTTCTTTATGGACAAGAAACTCGACAGTCAGACTGGCGAGGCTGAAGAAAAGGATGACCCCTTCAAAATCAGCGACCTTGGCAAGATTTTCTCCAGCCTTGGATTCTGGCTGGTGGCTCTGCTTTGCGTGCTCTACTACAGTGCCATCTTCCCCTTCCAGAAATACGCCGTCAATATGCTGCAGTGCAACCTTGATCTTACTGCTGCATCACCCGATACTTTCTGGGGCCGTAACACTGTGACCATTGTGCAGTATATCATAATGCTTGTTGTGGCCGCCTGCGCCTTCTCGAGCAACTTTATCAAGAATAACAAAGCTATGAAATATGGTCTTATGGGTATGGCCGTCGTTGCCCTGGTGGTATATTGCTATATGGGCTATATGCGTGGCACCGCTGAGACCATCTTCGCCGTTTTCCCGTTGTTGGCTGTGGCTATCACACCAATTCTGGGCAGCTATGTCGACCATAAGGGTAAGGCAGCTTCAATGCTTATGCTTGGCTCCATCTTGCTGGTTGTATGCCACCTCACTTTCGCATTCATACTGCCCGGTGTCTCGGCTTCTTCCGCTGCCGGCGGCGTCGTGGTTGCATATGTCACCATCCTCGTGCTTGGCGCCTCGTTCTCGCTGGTTCCTGCTGCTCTGTGGCCCTCGGTGCCCAAGCTGGTTGACGAAAAGATTATCGGTTCGGCCTACGCAGCTATTTTCTGGATTCAGAATATTGGTCTCGGTCTGTTCCCGACTCTGATTGGTAACGTCCTCGAAAGTTCCAATGCCAACAATGCCGCTGTTGTTGCTGCCAAAGAGGCTATCAAAGCTGGCGAGGAAGGTGTCCTCGTTCCCTACGACTACAAATGGGCTCTTGTTATGCTGGCATCACTCGGTATTGCTGCTCTGCTTATTTCGGTTTATCTGAAAGCCGTCGATAAGAAGAAAGGCTATGGCCTTGAGGAACCCAATATCAAGGCAGAAAACTAAGATAATTATTAAAATAAAAGGAGAGCGCCGCCCATTCGGGCGGCGCTCTCCTTTTATTTTATGATTCGTTTTTCAACTCGTGGCCTGCAGGATGAACTTGTTGAACGGCACACTGGCAGTGAATACTTTCATAACGTAGTCTTTGAATCCATCGCTTAGTACGATGTCGTTGGGCACTTCGTGCATTGTGCAGTAGTCGTTGTATTTCAACCAATCGGCATACTCCCAGTCGGCAGGGTAGCCCTTGGGCACCCGGCTCAGCACTTTGGTGGTGAAAAATGTACTGCCAAAATATTTCTTGTAATTCTTGTTGTTGACTATTGCAAGGAAGTCGTCGGTGTTGTAGAAAATCTCCTGCCTGATGGCGACCAGCTTCTCCTTGTCGGGCATAAAGATGCCGCCGCCGAGGCTGCAGTTGCCGTGCAGACCGTAGTCCTCTTGCCCTATTTGAAGGTAGTATCCGGCTTCGCCTGAGCGTTTTATGCCGTAGCTGCTGAGAAAGAATGATATATGTGTCTTGTACGGCCTTTTGTCCTGCGTGAAGCGCAAGTCGCGGTATATGCGGTACAGGCATTTCTTCGGGTCGGGGCGGCCAATGGTGGGGTCGAGCACCGACAACTCGTCGACAATCTGCGCCGTAAAGTCGATAAACTCCTCACGGATAGCATCATAGCGGGCCTTGTTGTCCATAAACCACTCGCGGTTGTTGTTGGCTGCCAGTTCCTCGAAGAATTTGAAAATATCGGAGTTCAATGTTCTGCTTTTTTTAAAGGGAAAATTCTTGTATATGTCTTGGAAACAGTTGTTTATTCCGCTTTCGAGGTGGTGTCGGCAGGAGCAGCCTTGGGAGCTGGCGCTTCCTTTATAGGCTTGACGATATCGATAACACCGTCGGTGATGCATTCCAGCAGCTGTGCCTCCACGGCATTGGTGTATGCCGTGTCTGTCAAAAACTCCTGATTCTCGCGTTCTATTTTATCAAGGCATTTTTCAACAGCCTCCAGACCGTCGAGTTTGTAGCATTCGCAGGCAGCTTTGCCGGCTTCGACGCCCTTGCTATGAGGGTCGCCGCCTTTGCAGGCTGTTGTCAGCATCAGTGCACCAAACAGCACTGTTGCAATCATAAATCTTTTATTCATAGTTTTTTGTCTGTTGTTTCTGATTAGTTTTCAAAATGCAAATTTACGAAAAAAAGCTTATTTGTCGTTTAAAACGTTTCACCTGGGATTTTTTTCCTGAAAAAAGGGTGTATTTTCCCTGTCAATTGTTACAAGCTCCAGTTGAGCGCGTGGAGGAGCCTTGTGCGTGGCCGCCCGGTTCTCCCCTCGTTTTTCCCTCGTTTTTCCCTGCACCAGCATAGTCATTTGTACAGTATATGTACAGTATATGTACAGTATATGTACGCTTCTAAAGCGTACATATACTGTACATATACTGTACATATACTGTACAAGTGCCTATGATAGTGTTGCAAATCAAGCGTTTGCAAAGGTGTTTTTTAGGGGGATTTCCTATTTTTTCATACCGTTTGAAAACCAGCGTCCTACCCTGCCAGGAAACCCCGAATACCGTCAGAAAACACTTGTTTTTTGGGGATAATAGGAAATGAAAATCTGGTACGCAGGCGTCCCGCCTGCGGTCTTTTCGCAGGCGAGGGTGCCTGCGTACCAACTAATTTCATTCATATGTGTGTTAATCCAAAATTTTTTTGTATTTTTGCACTTTAATCCAAATCGTTAATCGCAATGTAGAGCACCGACCACCGATGCGATCGCCTAATAAAGAAGGGAGGAAATAATATGAAAAACCACAAATTGTCAATTGTTCTTTTATTGTTGTTGATTCCGTCTTTCTCCCGTGCCCAGTACTTCGACTGGGTGAAGACATATACCGGCAGCGAAGCAACAGGCATTAACGCAACGAACAACATTAAACAAACTGTCGTTGATTCTGCCGGAAATTTATATTTTATGGGTGTATGTAGTGTAGACGCAGGATTTGGCGGCAATAGATTCCTTCCTTTTACGGCTTATGGGTCGTATTGGAACACCCCAAGCATCGTGATAGGAGGAATCACACCTGACGGTGACTTAAAATGGAGCAAGGTTGTAAATTCAAATAATAGTTTTAAAACTGTATTCGGCAACATTCAATCAGTCGGGGATTCAGCTGTGGCTTGTTTTGTAAACAGGGTCGGACTTTTCGCAAACAGTATTAACGCATATACATTCTTCCTAGACACGCTATTTAGGTTATGTTATTATGATTCTAACGGGACTCTTGTTTATGGGCAAAATTTGGTCTATAATGGAGACACTTTAGATTATGCTCGTACTAGAGTCGTTTCTGCGTATGTTTTATTGGATTACGATGGAACCCCAAAAGAGACGCATTGGCTTTCTGTTGCGCCGTGTGACAGAAATGGAGACTTGTTCGAGTATAGTGGACTTTACCGGAACTACCCTTTATATAGCGACGATTCGCCTTTTACGATAGACAACAATGGAAATATAATAGTTATCAGGACAATGACAGAATATGTTTCTGTGTACGATTCGATTGAAGGAAGAAATGTTCAATACGACATAAGCAATCCTATAATTGGTGGTCTACGGTTTTATGTTGACGGCAAGCGATATTTCTACGTGCCGCTGCCCGATGTCAGACCGTCGACAGGTAGCCATAATTATCAGATTCTTAAATTTTCTCCTCATTTTGACAGTTTGCTGGCATCACAGTTTCTTTTCGAGCCTACGCCAGAGCATTGTGATTCGCTGGGGGGATGTAGACTCTTTGATTTGAAATCAGATCTTAACAACAACATTTTTCTTTTAGGAACATTCGGACGAGATTTAAGCATATCCAATGACAGCTGCAGTTATAAAATCGGTGGTTCGGAAGATTTATACCTACGGTTTTCAAAGTATGACGAGAGCAAAGGTTTTCTTCTTAAATATGATTCCATTCTGACACCTGTATATTTGAAGCAGATTGGCAGGAGAGATTTAGGCACACCTAATGAAAGCAACAGGTATTATGACGGCTTTAACGTTATGCAATTTGACAACAATGGCAATATAGCCTTGTTAGGAGCCACTGCCTATAATGACACTGTAAACACAAGGTGCTGGCTTGACTCCACAGAACTCAAAGTGAAAGGTTTTCTTATTTTGAGAGTCAACCTCGATGACGGGGGGCTTGTATCGTGCAAGAATTGTGAGATTCCTTCGCCGACGTTGGGTTCAAGCGCAGGCAATTCGACCTGCCTTGTGGCGAATAATAACAGACTTGTGACTCAGCTTAAATACCGTTGGTGGCTTGACTTCGCTGGCGAGCGCTACGAGAAAGCCGAGGCCTACGAATGGGGTATGGGCTTCGCGGTATGGGACTACGACGGCAATGAACTGTATTTTGTGGACTATGGCACCAACGGCAGCTCAAGCCACGCCACAAGCTCAGTATGTCTGGTGGACAGTGTGCTGTACCTGACGGGGATGCTGGCATCGGGCGGGGCGCAGTTCGGCGACATAACAGTGCCTAACGCGGGCGCAAGCCAGTCGTTCATAGCACGTTATGTCGACACGGCGTTTATGCATCCCTATGTGCGGCCCGGCGGCCAGCAGGACATTCAGCTGGTGGTGCGCGACGGCGAGCCTGTGGTGACGGTATATCCCAACCCCTGCGCACAGCGCGTCACCGTGGACTGGGACGGCGAGGAACCTCTCGCATCGGCTTTCGTCACCGACATCAGCGGCCGCTCATACGATATAATCCTCAAAGCCGCAGGCCAAGGCCGCTACACGGTCGATTTCTCCTCGATGCCCCCGGCCAACTACCTGCTGACCCTCGTCACCGCCTCCGGCCACCGCATCACATCACGCCTGATGAAAAGGTAAATTAGTTTGATT
>JAEEMK010000051.1 GCA_016283175.1 Bacteroidales bacterium | reverse complement strand
TATAATGAATAAAAAAAGACTATATATTATGAAAAGACTCAAAACGATAATTGTAGCAGCTGTTTGCCTATGCTGTGGGAGTTTGGCCAATGCACAGCCTAACCCGAACTGTATCGGATTGAAAAATCCGACCAACTTTACCCTGACCGGTAATCACTTCGAGAAATGGACAGGATACACGGGAGCAAAAAACGCTGTACTTAGCAGCTGCACAGGTTTGGAGGGTGGAACATACGGCGCTGCCATTCAGGCTGCTGATTTGGAAGCTGTAAACAACACTAATGGATGCACCATTACCCTTTATCAAGATCCTAACGCCCGTACCAACTCGAGGGATATACATAACCAGTCGGATGGTACAAGGCAGTTTGTAATCAAAGGCCCCGGCTATGACCCTGAGACTATGAACCGTCTGTCGTATCTGCCGCCAGACACATCGTTCCATAGTTCAATACGTCTTGGTAACTATTGCGGTAATCACGGAGCTGAGAAACTGACATACGAAATACGAATTCTGCCTGAGAACGCTATGCTTACCATCTGGTTTGCATTGTCGCTGCAGAATGGACAGCATTCAGACGAAGACAACCCTGAGTTTGTGATTATGGTTGAGAAGAACACTGGCACAACCGCCAACCCCAACTGGCAACCCCTTGCCCACGACACATTGTGCTACATACGTCCTACCCCGGGTAGTACACCAACAGCTGCACACGGCGACACAGCATTCCGTATCGGTGCGACAGGCGTTGCTATGGGACCTTCTTCAAACGCCTCAAACGGACACAACATTTACCTGCCTTGGAGTAAGGTTATGGTGAACCTTTCGGACTACACCTATCAGACGGTGCGCCTAAGAATGACGGCAGGTGACTGCTCGATGAGTGCCCACTACGCTATGGCATATATCGCCGGCGACTGCCAATCGAAAGACCTTCAGGCAACCGGATGCGCCGCAGGTGAATCGAACAACGTAACGGTCATCAAGGCTCCCAAGGGCGCCATCAGCTATGCCTGGTACCGCAGCAAGACCGGCCAGCTGCTGGGCGACGCTCAAAAGAATATGACCAACTACGTACAGATTGCCGATGCTACAGCCGACAGCCTTAATGTGACCCTTGACCAGTTCCGCAACGTAAACAACGGCTCCGTAATTGACTTGAACACATTTATGTGTATAATGAGCACCAAGATGAACGACACCAAGGTTGTGCAATCGAAAATCTATACCGACGTAGGAAACACAAAGCCTGTACTGATTGTCGACAGCGCCCTGAACTGCGATGCAGGTATTACGCTGTGGGATTACAGTTACGCCCCCTACACCCAGAACAACGAGGCTAACGAAGTGGACACCAACCTGACAGTGTGGGAATTCTACACATCAAATCCGCCAACACCCGCCACGCTTGTAGGCACCTATACTGGCGGTCACGCCACTCACTATTATGAACAGCCTACCCCTGGCAACTCGCGCTACAGCGTGAAGGTGCGCAGCTCGGCAGCCAACACCACCTGCTGGAACGAGAAGACCATAGAGATACGCACCATCAAAGCACCGCAACCCAGTATGCGTCTGCTGAGAGACAGCCTATGCGAAGGCGACACCGTGATTGTGTTCAACCAAACACCTGGAGCCGCCTACAACGAATGGACTTTTGTGAGCGGCAACGACACTGTAAAGAAAATAAACACCATACCGAGCAACAGCTTTAGAGTAGATTCGGTGTCAGTTATTTATCTGCGTACAAGGAACAATGTACACTATATGGAGGACACCAACCTTGACGGCACCCTGGACCCCGTATACTGCTATGTTGACACTAACATAGTTGTACACGTAGACGAATACCCCGACCTGGTTGTTATCGGTGACACAATAGTATGCAACGGTACCCAGGCCATTGTAAACGTATCATCGCAAAACCCGCAGACCCAATACGACTGGTATACCTCGATGAGCAGCAACAACCCGCTGCAAAGCAATACGGCAACGTTGACGACAATGCCCACACACGATATTAGATACTATGTGAAGGCCACGAGTCCGTATAACTGCCGCTCGTGGGACAGCATAAACATCTATATTGTCGACCCACGACTCGAAGTTCCAATAACACAAATGTGCGAGTTCGACCAAGTGAAGTTATATGCATCGAATGCTTACAGCTACACTTGGACCTCGATGCCCGACGACCCGTCGATGAATGGTCAAACGACGAACGACACTCTTATTGTATCGCCTCACACTACAACGACCTACACACTGACAGGACATGGTATGAACAACTGCTCGGCAACACCGTTGACACAGACCATCACAGTGTACCAACATCCAGTGCCGACATTTGAGATGAGTCCTAGATTTGTTGATTCCGAAGAACCTGTGGTGACCTTCCGCGACATATCACCAGGCTCGACATACACACTTTGGAATTTCGGCAACGGCAACACCTCGACCGATAGGCAGATACGCTATACATTTACCGACCTGAGCGAAGACTCAATACTTGTAGGCCTTACTACAGGCTCGGGCGGCGAGCTGGGTTGTACGAGCGATACCTCTTTCTACATTCCCGTCGAGCTCTTTGCTGTGTGGTTCCCCAACGCCTTTACACCTGAGGAAAGCACTAACAACAAGTTCTTCCTGTTCACACACAACGAATTGGAGTACTTCTCGTTCTACCTGTTCGACCGCAGAGGCAGCCAGATACTCTACACCACCGACCAAGACTTTATATGGGACGGTACTTACAAAGGCAAGCCTTGTCCCACTGGAGTGTATGTATACACCTGCACCTACCGCCGTCCCGGCACCACCGACATTGTAACCCGACGAGGAACCGTGACACTGCTGAGATAGGCAGTGATGAATATGTCTCCAGTCGAGATATTAAGAAAATACTGGCACTACGATAGTTTCCGGCCACTACAGGAGGATATAATCAATTCTGTACTGGCCGGAAACGATACGTTGGCACTGCTGCCTACCGGTGGCGGTAAGTCGATATGCTACCAGATTCCTGCATTGAGCAAAGACGGTATAACACTGGTGGTGTCGCCACTTATAGCACTTATGAAAGATCAAGTGCAACATCTATGCTCAAAACGGATAAAGAGCCGCTACATAACGTCGGGGATGGCGAAGAGAGAAATAGAGACCATCCTGAACAACTGCATATACGGCGATATCAAGCTGCTGTATGTATCGCCCGAAAGACTCAACAGCCGCACATTCATAGAGCATCTGATGCAAATGGATGTAAGCCTGATAGCTGTTGACGAGGCCCACTGCATATCGCAATGGGGCTATGACTTCAGACCTCCGTACCTAGAGATAGCCCGAATAAGGCAATACCATCCCAAAGCACCCGTGATAGCCCTAACCGCAACGGCGACTCCCGAAGTGGTGAACGATATTCAGACGAAACTGGAGTTCCGCAACGGGAAACTGTTCAAGAGCAGTTTTTTGCGACCACGTCTGTCGTACAGTGTATTCAACGAGCAAGACAAGCAAGGCAGACTGCTGCGAATAATAAAGAATGTAGGCGGCAGTGGAATTGTGTATGTACGCAACCGGCGGCGCACCATAGAAATTGCAAATCTACTGAACGACCACAATATACCGGCAGCAGCTTTTAACGCAGGCATAGCACAAAAAGAGCGTGACGAGAGACAGAAAGCGTGGCAGAAGTCGAACAATGGCGTAATGGTAGCCACAAATGCCTTCGGAATGGGTATCGACAAGCCCGATGTGCGTTTTGTAGTTCATCTGGATATGCCTGAGTCGCCCGAGGCCTATTTCCAAGAAGCAGGTCGTGCCGGTCGCGACGGGAAGCAAGCATATGCCGTACTGCTGTATCAAGACGGTGATTTGGAGAGAATGCACGAAAGTATGGAACGTGATTTTCCTCCGCTGAACTATATAAAGAATGTCTATAATGCCATCTGCAACTACTATCAAATCCCTGTAGGTTCGGGTAAAGACAACCGATTTGAATTTGAAGCGGAAAAAATATGCCACAGTTACAATCTTGACATCTACACTTTTTTCAGTGCATTAAAATTCCTTGAACGAGAGGGACTTATAGCGCTTCCCGAACACAACGAGCTGCAATCCAAACTCCTAATAACCATAGACAAAGAAGAACTGTACCGCTTCCAGATGTCGAACAATGATGCAAACAATATTTTAAGCGTCATGCTGAGGCTCTACGGCGGACTGTTTACAGACTACACCCCGATAAGCGAGACACTTATTGCAAACCGATGTGGAATGAGCGAAACTCAGGTATGCAACCATTTGAGAGAGCTGAACCGGCTGCAGATGATTGACTACCAACCTAAAATGCTGCGACCGCCAATAGTTTTCAGTTCGCAACGAATAGACATTAAAGACCTGCATATCAGCGACAAAAACTACAAAGAGCTAAAAGACTCTGCTTGGAAACGCCGCAAAGCACTGATAGACTACGCCACCAACAACAGCGAATGCCGCAGCCAACAATTGCTTAGATACTTTGGAGAGAGCACTTCGGCCGAATGCGGTGTATGCGATGTTTGTCTGGCAAAAAAGAAAAACTCCGATGTACAATTAGACAGCAAAATAAAAGAAGAATTGAGGCAAGAATCATTGAACATCAAACAGCTAAGTGAACGTATGCCACAGATTGACACAGAACTCCTATCGAACACGGTAAGAAAAATGCTAGACAGAGGCGAACTGAAGATGGATCAAGATTTCCGTATTAGTTGTTGCAATTCAAGATAAAGCCGTGACAAAGGCAATCCCATAACATTATAATAACAGCCTTCGATTCGCTCCACCCCTATCATTCCTATCCATTCCTGTATGCCGTATGCGCCAGCCTTGTCAAAGCAACTGTTTTGGTCGACATAATGAATAATGTCAGCATCGCTGAGTGGACGAAATATCACATCGGTTTTTTCGGTAAAAGCAACCTGACGTCCTGCACTTTTAAGACAGACGCCAGTATAGACGGTATGCCTGTCGCCAGAGAGTGAGTGCAAAGTATTGATGGCCTGTTCGCGATTATGCGGTTTGCCAAGCACCTCTCCCCGATGCGCCACAATGGTATCGGCAGTGACGAGGACCTCATCATCGCCAAGCGGCTGAGAATAGCCTTTGGCCTTGAGCAACGCCAATCCTACCGAAATAAGCTCTACAGGAGTGTCAGGTTCTACAACCTCGTCGACATCAATGTCTACAAAACGGACAGGAAAGCCCAACTGAGACAGCAACTGGCGTCTTCTGGGCGACTTTGAAGCCAATAGAAGAGTGTACACAGGAATAAGATTAAAAGTCACCCACGCGTCCGCCGGTGGGTTTAGAAGCCTGCGACTCCTTTTTGCCAGCCTTGAAATTCATTTCCATCGCCACCTTGCCGTAAGCATCATAGAGCACCCAGCGGCCATCCTTCTCTCCATTGACGAAAGACCCCTGTTCCTCGACCTTGCCAGCACTGTTGTAGCGCTCGTACTTGCCGTGCCATACGCCGTTCTTGTAGTTGGCACGTGATTCGACCTTGCCGTTTGCAAAATAGCGGACCTCCTCGCCATCCTTTTCATCGGAGGCATAGTGCATTACATAGCGCGGACGGCCATCGTCGTAGAACCCTTTCCACTCGCCGTCCTTCATTCCCTTGTGGAACGAGCCCGTATAGTCGATATGGCCATCTTCATAGAAGGATGTCCATACGCCTTCCTCTCTGTTTGCCACATAGTTGCCCTCGTGGAGTTTGCGTCCTGACTCATAATATGTAATCCACTTACCTGACTTGTCACCATTGACAAAGGGGCCCTCACGCCACTTCTCGCCAGTCTCATAATAATAAGTCCACGTGCCTGTCTCGACACCATTGTCATAATTGCCACGAATGCCAAGTTTGCCGTTGGTGCGCCAGTAGAAGAGCCATTCGCCCTGCTGATTGCCAGCTTCGAGGCGCCCTTTCATATCAATATAGCCCTTTTCGGTCCACCACACAGCTGGACCGCTAAGTTCGTTGTCCTTGTAAGTGCCTTCAAATTTCTTCTTGCCGTTTTCGTGCCATTCGGCAGTAGCACCTTGCTTTATGCCATTGAC
>JAEEMK010000050.1 GCA_016283175.1 Bacteroidales bacterium | reverse complement strand
CTGGAATACGGCAGCCCGGCCTTTGGCGACATCAGTTATCCGCAACGCGACAAAATAATCAAACAACTAAATATAAAAAAACGATAAACTATGACCGACACGATGACACCGGAGCAGCGGCATCGCTGTATGTCGCACATCCACAGCAAGGGGACGAAGCCGGAGCTGAAGGTGCGGCGGTGGCTCTGGAGCCACGGGTATCGGTATCGGCTGAATGTCAGGAGTGTGCCGGGAAAGCCGGACATTGTGCTACGGACTTACCGGACGGCGATATTCGTCAACGGGTGCTTCTGGCACGGGCACGGTGTGAGAATGAGTGAGTGTAGGAATGCGTTAAGGGGTGAATGTATAGAAAACTCAGCGTGTTGCAAGATTCCAAATACTAATCGGGAGTTCTGGATTACCAAAATACGACGCAACCAAGAGCGCGACCAAGAGAACTACCGTGTGCTGCAGGAGAACGGATGGCACATCATCGTCGTTTGGGAATGCCAGCTGAAGCCTGACAGAATAGAGCACACTATGCACGATGTGGAATTGCTATTGAACGACAACTTACTGTCGGTGTACAGGCAACACACACCTGTTCCCTACTCCACCGAAAAAGAATCTGTTCTGCCTATGGCGGCGGAATCATAATCTATCAATACACAGTTAGGCTCGTTGCCAGCGGTCAGAAAAAGTTGACGACGGGTTTTGTTCGGCTACAAGACACGAGCAAGTGCAAAACCAAGACAATCAAAGCAATCCATTCCTTCGAACTCTAAGAATTATACCCAATAATATAGTGAATATCCAAAAACGTATCACTATATGCATTTTTTTGTGTATCTTTGCAGTTCAAATTTTATGCATAGAACAATGAAAAAAATCTACACCTTTTTGATGGCAGTTTTGTGCCTCATTGCTGTGGGCTGCAAGCAAAAAACCCCGGAAAATCATACCGATATGAAGTACCGTCCGCTCGGTGCCACTGGTCTCGAAGTAAGTGAAATCAGCATCGGATGCGGAGGCTTCGGCAAGCTTGACAGCGCCGCATCGCTCGAACTGATGACGATGGCTTTGGACAGCGGAATGAATTACATTGACATATACGATGCCGACCCTACTGTGCGCAGCAATATTGGCTACGCATTGACGGGACGCCGCGACGAAATGATAATTCAGGGTCACATCGGCACCATCTTCAAGGACGGCCAGCATACCCGCACACGCGATGTAGAGGAAACTCGGCAGGGCTTCGAAGACCTGCTGCAACGACTTGGCACCGACCATATTGAAGTCGGTATGGTGCACATCACCGATAGCGACGAAGACTGGGAAGCCATACAGAATTCGCCATTCCTCGACTATGTATTTCAACTCAAGAAAGAGGGCAAAATCAAACATATTGGTCTTAGCAGCCACAATGCCGAAGTAGCCCTCAAAGCCGTCAAGAGCGGATGGGTTGAAGTACTGATGTTCTCGCTCAACCCCGCCTTCGACCGCCTGCGCGGTGGTGCAACGCCTTGGGAAAAAGGAGCTATGGAAAACCTTCAGGCAGGCATCGACCCAGTCCGCGTGGAACTCTATGATTACTGCACCACGCACAACATAGCCATCACGGTGATGAAAACCTTCGGCGGTGGCGGACGCCTGCTCGATGCCAAGACCTCACAGCTAGGCATAGCATATACCCCCGAACAGTGCATAGCATACTGCCTTGCAAAACCCTGCATCAGCACCTGTATCCTCGGCATCGACAACATCGATGAGTTGAAGACCGACCTGCATTGGATGCACGCCACCGAAGCAGAGAAAGACTATTCCAATGTCGCCCAACAAGAGCAAGCCAAACAGAACGGCGATTGCACCTACTGCAACCATTGCTCGCCTTGCACACAAGGCATACCCATCGCCAAAGTCAACGAGTTGCTTGACAAAGCCGAGCATAACGGGCTTACACCCGAGTTGCAAGCTCAATACGACGCCCTGCCCCACCACGCCGGCGAATGCACCCACTGCGGCGCTTGCCAGAGCCGCTGTCCCTTTGGTGTCGACATTCCTTCCCGTATGGACGCTGCCAAAGAAAAATTCGGAAAATAGAAGCCTCACATTATGAAAGACTCTGATTTCTACGATGAGGATCCCGACATAACACCATCTGTTCTGTACGGTCCCCCGGAAGACTTTTTCTCCCGAAAAGGTCCTGCCGAACGTTTTTTGTGCGACAAAACCGTTAGAATGATAGAAAACGTGGAACTGACTGCCCAACAATGGAAAGAAATCCTTACCGAACTAGTCACAACAGAACAGTGCGACTATAGAGCCGTCCTAGATTTAATAAAAGAAAAAACACAAGAAATATGAGCCAGGAAGAACCACGCATTTGGGGAATACATACAAAAGATGACCGTCTGTTTTTAGACGACAACGTTGTTGCCATTGGCTGGAAAGAAATGGGCAATCTACTTGGAATAGATGCTTCACGAGAAGCATTCAAAGACAAATATGCTGCAGTCTATCCCGATGGCAAGAAAGGCAGTGTTCCTCTTGGTTCAGGAATGCTGTACCGTTTCTGCCACGAAGTGCAAATTGGCGACTACATAGTTTTCCCTTCAAAAGTCGACCGACAAATCAACATCGGTATTATCACGAGCAAATATTTCCACAATTCCTCTGCCAAAGAATACGTCCAACAACGCAAAGTTAAATGGCAGAAACATTTGCCACGCACAGCATTTTCGCAAGGTGCACTATACGAACTTGGTTCTGCAATGTCCTTCTTTTCTTTGAAGAACTACGGCGAGGAGTTTCTGGCAGCCTTGGACAAAGGATTCAAAAAGAAAGCCAACGAACCTGACGACACAGTGAGCGCCACATCCGACGACATTGTTGAAAGCACTCGAGATTTTGTATTGAAAGAGATAAGTCGCCATTTGAAAGGCTACGACCTGGAGGAATTCGTCGCCAACTTATTGAATGCTATGGGCTACAAGACAACGATATCTCCTCACGGTGGTGACCGCGGAGTCGACATTACCGCATACAAAGACGAGCTGCCTCCAAGAATCATAGTACAGGTAAAAAGTCAGGACGACGACATAAAAGAGACTACAATCCAGTCATTGAAAGGCGCAATGCGCGAAGGTGACTACGGCCTGTTTGTCACTCTGTCCAACTACACAAAAAACGCGAAACGTTATCTTGAATCCACGCCAATAATACGAGGCATCAACGGCACCGAACTTGTCGACCTTGTATTAAAATACTACGACGCACTGGACGAAAAATACCAGAACATCATCCCATTGCAAAGAGTCTATATTCCTGCAGTGAAAAAAGACTAATTCAACGTCTTATATCAGCGTTAAGCTGGCAGCCTAAAACTCCTCGCGGAGGTGGCTGTCCATAATGATGGTCACGGGACCGTCGTTGACTAGGGACACCTGCATATCGGCACCGAAGACACCCGTCTGCACGGGCTTGCCGAAAAGAGCGGAAAGGCGCCCGCAAAACTTTTCATACATCGGCACGGCAAAGTCGGGCCGCGAGGCGTGGATATAGCTTGGACGGTTGCCTTTTCGTGTGCTGGCCATCAGGGTGAACTGGCTGACGACAAGTATGCCGGCATCGGGGTTGTCGGTAATGGGCAGGTTCATCACGCCGTCGGCATAGGGGAAGATGCGCATCTGCACCACCTTGTGGCACAGGTAGTCAATATCCTCGTCGGTGTCGCGGTCTTCTATGCCAAGAAGTATCATAAGTCCGCAGCCTATCTCGCTGTGGCGGCGACCGTCGATTTCGACGGAAGCATTCTTAACTCGTTGTATTACGATTCTCATTTTTGTCTTTAATTATGTATTTAAAGCGATCGATGCGGGTGACGCCCATTTCCTTGAGTGTCGCCACCGTGCGGTCGCGGTCTGCGTCGCTGTTATAGTCGGGTATCAGCGGCACACGCACAATGATATGCTCCGCGCCCTTGGCCTCCACCAGCCAGCTCAGGTTCAGCAGCACGCGGCGGTTGCTGCGTCCCGTGTAGGCTTTGTATATCGCAGGATTGAAGTCCTTTATATCCACAATAAAGTCGTCTATCGCCTCTGCCGCCTTAACCACCGCAGCACGCGTTACGTTGAGCGACGTCTCGGCCGTGAGGCGCCACGCCGCGCCGCACAGAGCGCGGAACTGCTCGAGGAAATCCACCCTCAGCAGCGGCTCGCCGCCGCCAAAGCAGATGCCGCCACCAGTGGCAAGAAAATAAAGGTTGTCGATGCGAACCTTCTCGAAAAGGCTCTCGGGCGTGTAGCGGTACAGTCGGTCGGCAGACCCCCGGCAGGCAGGGTTCAGGCAGTAGCGGCACCGCAGCGGACAGCCGTGAAAGGCAGCCAGCGTGGTGACACCGATACCGTCGACGCCTATGCGGTGGCGCGAAACGCCTATGAACGGTACTGGCTCCATCAACTATTCAGCTTTTTTGTCGAGAGGATTGGT
>JAEEMK010000049.1 GCA_016283175.1 Bacteroidales bacterium | reverse complement strand
CAAGGAACGTATCCAGAATTTCCAGGGTGTGGTCCTTCAGCGTTCCGGAAGTGGTTCTACTGAAACCTTTACTGTTCGTAAGATTACCAACGGTGTCGGTGTGGAAAGAATATTCCCCATCGCTTCGCCTTTCATCGAGCAGATCGATGTCAACAAGCGTGGCGCCGTCCGCAGAGCCAGAATCTTCTATCTCCGCAATCTTACAGGTAAGAAAGCTCGTATCAAAGAGAGAAGACGCTAGTCTTTCTCCGCTGGATGGGAATATGCGCAATGCGGCGACCTTTAAAGGCCGCCGCATTTTCTTTTGGTGATGCATTGTTCCTTTGTCTGTCGACTATCGTATGTAGCGGTGTATGCTGCCGAAATCCATACCGTCGACAAGTATGCGCCCTTTTGTGGCACGGCCGAGGAAGCAGCAGTTGATACGCGCTTCGCCAAGCTTCAGCAGGAAGAAATCTTCGTTTGGCTCGTCGAGTACGGCGATGTAGCGTACACCCTGTTCGCCGAATAGGAAGGCATCGAGGCGCACTTCGCGGCAGGCAAGTATGTCGAAGCCTGCCTCTGCCGGGGCTGTGCATCGCACCAACGTGCCGAAGAGTCCGCCAACACCTATACGCCGGAAGCCAAACAGGGTGCCGTTGCTTCGCAGACTATTGAGTATCAACTCCAGATAGTCGGCAGCTTCGTTGTCGTCAGCAATATTGATAGGGTTTGGGGCAAGGTGCAGATATTTGCGGCCGTAGTCGGAATCGACAAACAGTTCCGACACGTTGCCAACCATATACAAGGCGTCGCCGCGATGTACAAATGCTTCTTGGCGGGATGTCCCTGCCGACATCTCTGCAACCAATGAACGTGCAATGTTTATACAGTCTTTCACTCGCGGTTCGCGTATGTCCTTGCTTTGTGGCTCGTTGTCGTTTGTAATATAGTCGTGCCGCTCGATGCTGTGCGGTTGGCCTTTCAGCCAGGACAGCAGCCCTTGGCTGCCTGCCTGCGACTGCCACATAGCCATCAATGTGCTCAGCTCGTCGACTGATGGAAATCGGCCTATGATAGACTGTATCTCCTCATAGGCGGGTCGGCTGATGCCCATAGCCTCAAGTATCCCCTCGTCAATTATCTCGTTATCGTTCAAAATGTTGCTGGTTTATGGTGTTGTTTTTTCTCAATGCAAATTTACGAAAAAAGGTTGGATTGGGTTAAAAACATTTTTTTTGAAAATGAAAGCAATATTTACACGCAATCGACGTTATTATTCATCATTTTATCCTTATGACGCTGTTCTTGTTAGGCATATTGGGAGGTATAGCCCTCTCGCTGTTTTTCAGTTTTGGACCTGCTTTTTTTTCGCAGATTCAGGCCAGCATTCATTATGGCTTCCGCAATGCGGTGCCTTTTGCCTTTGGCGTCAGCTCCAGTGATGTTGTAATTGTTGCCGTGCTATTGCTTATTTCACGCAACATACCGATGGAGGATATGATATTGATGCTCAACAACCGATGGATTATCTATGTCGGTGCTGCTGTGGTGGCCAGTTTCGGTCTTTACACTATGTTCCTTAAAACGCGCCACGCAGCCGAATCAAGCGAGAACGACAAGATCAGTTTCCACAACGTGCAGATTCCGTCGCGTCTGAATGTCTATCTGCGCGGGGTGACGCTCAATTTCTTCAATCCGGTAATATGGCTTTACTGGGCAACACTGGTGACAATACTCATCTGTGGTGAAAGCGAGATATCGATCGGGCAGCGTTATTTATTCTTCGGTGGTGTTTTGGCAGCTACGTTAAGTATGGATGTGCTGAAGTGCAAGCTTGCTTCGCTGCTGCAACGCATTATAACTTATCGTTTCCTTAGAATATTCAATAAATGTGTGGGTACCATATTGATAGGCTTTGCCGTCTTTATGGTTGTCTCTACGACTCCCTGTTTTGAGAAGAACAGTAATCAGAAGTCCATCGAGATGATGCAGGAGATTATGAACTCCAAGCCTCCGACTTTCCACAGGAATGCAGAGTAGCTTTTAATAAGTAATAAAAATAAATGGTGTCCCATATGGGACACCATTTGTTTTTGAAATGTTCTTTATTCCTTATTCACCTTTTCTGGCTGCAAGCAGCAGTTCCATCATCTTGATGGCACTGACGCTGACAACGGTGCCGGGTCCAAAGATGGCTGCGGCACCGGCCTTGAAGAGGAAGTCATAGTCCTGCGGAGGGATAACACCGCCGACGGTGACCATAATGTCCTCGCGGCCAAGTTTCTTGAGTTCTTCAATCACTTGGGGTACCAGAGTTTTGTGACCTGCAGCCAATGAGCTGACACCGAGGATGTGGACATCGTTCTCTACGGCCTGTTTTGCAGCCTCTGCAGGGGTTTGGAAGAGGGGTCCCATATCGACGTCGAATCCGAGGTCGGCATAGCCTGTGGCGACGACTTTTGCACCACGGTCGTGACCGTCCTGGCCCATCTTGGCAACCATAATACGCGGACGACGGCCTTCGAGTTTTGCAAACTCGTCGGTCAGGGCCTGAGCTTTCTTGAAAAGCTCGCTATCTTTTGTCTGTGAACTGTACACGTTGGTAATCAGATTTATTTTTGCTTTGTAACGACCATAAACTTTTTCAAGGGCATAGCTGATTTCACCCAGCGAGGCGCGTTTGCGTGCGGCATCGATGGAGAGCTCGAGCAGATTGCCCTTGCCGCTTTCTGCGCAGCGGGTCAGCGCGTCGAGGGCGGCCTGAACCTCCTCGTTGTTGCGCTCGGCGCGCAGCTTGGCCAGACGTTTCAGCTGAGCTTCGCGCACGGCGGTGTTGTCAACTTCGAGGGTGTCGATAGGATCCTCGTGGTCGAGGCGGTATTTGTTGATGCCCACAATGGTGTCGACATTCGAGTCGATGCGGCTCTGCTTGCGCGCAGAAGCCTCCTCGATACGCATCTTCGGGATGCCGCTCTCGATGGCTTTGGCCATACCGCCGAGTTTCTCGACTTCCTGTATGTGAGCCCAGGCGCGGTGTGCCAGCTCGTGGGTAAGAGTCTCGATGTAGTAGCTGCCGGCCCAGGGGTCGACGACGCGGCAGATGTTGGTCTCTTCCTGCAGGTAGAGCTGCGTGTTGCGGGCAATACGTGCGCTGAAGTCGGTGGGCAGAGCAATAGCCTCGTCGAGGGCATTGGTGTGCAGCGACTGGGTGTGTCCCAGGGCGGCGCCCATAGCCTCGATGCAGGTACGTGCCACGTTGTTGAAGGGATCCTGCTCGGTCAGCGACCAGCCTGATGTTTGGCAATGGGTACGCAGTGCCAGCGATTTGGGGTTCTGCGGGTTGAACTGTTTGACGATCTTGGCCCACAGCATACGTGCGGCGCGCATCTTGGCGATTTCCATAAAGTGGTTCATTCCCACGCCCCAGAAGAAGCTCAGACGCGGTGCGAAGTCGTCGACGCTCATACCGGCGTTGATACCGGCGCGCAGATATTCGAGGCCGTCGGCCAGGGTGTAGGCCAGCTCGATGTCGGCGGTGGCGCCGGCTTCCTGCATATGGTAGCCCGAAATGGATATGCTGTTGAATTTGGGCATATTCTTCGAGGTGTACTCAAAGATGTCGGCGATGATCTTCATCGACGGCAGGGGAGGGTAGATGTAGGTGTTGCGCACCATAAACTCCTTGAGGATGTCGTTCTGGATAGTGCCCTGCAGCTGCTCCTGCTTGACACCCTGCTCTTCGGCAGCGATGATGTAGAATGCCAGAACGGGCAGCACGGCACCGTTCATAGTCATCGATACGCTCATCTTGTCGAGCGGGATCTGGTCGAACAGAATCTTCATATCAAGGATGCTGTCGACAGCAACACCGGCTTTTCCGACGTCACCTACCACGCGCTCGTGGTCAGAGTCGTAGCCGCGGTGGGTGGCAAGGTCGAAGGCAACCGAAAGGCCCTTCTGGCCAGCGGCGATATTGCGGCGGTAGAAGGCGTTGGACTCCTCGGCAGTAGAGAATCCTGCATATTGGCGCACCGTCCACGGACGCATAACATACATCGTCGAGTAAGGTCCGCGAAGGAACGGCGCGATACCGGCGGCGTAGTTCAGATGCTCCATTCCGGCCAGGTCTTCTTTGCCGTAAACAGGCTTTACGTCAATCTGTTCGGGAGTGGTCCAGTTTTTCTCGATATGGTTCTCCTTCTCCCATTGCTCGAAGCTTTCTTGCGAATCGCTACGGGCCTTGAAGTCAACATTTGAAAAGTTGGGTCTCATTATCAGTATATTATATGTTTTTCGTCTTATTATAATGAAATGCAAATATACATAATTTATTTTTAATGGAGCGTGTTTTCTGCCGAAAATATTATACAAATCCCAAAATACTTACTTTTGTCTGGTTTCCGCTCGTTCTACACCCCCTTCGTCCGACATAAAAGTATATGTTAAATTTTAACTTAATTTAATCAAATTCCACCGCATTGATATTTAGTAGGAATTTGGTAAAACTTTGAGTGAACTTTGGTAGGTGTTTGGTTGCTTAGAATCAGGGGGTTAAGCTTTTGGGATTTTGGCGGGTTATTTAACTCTTTTTAAGTTAAAATCCGTACAATAAATGTTAAATTTTGTGTTGGGTTTGTGTTTTATTTGGAATGATTTTTAACATTCGAGAGCTCAAAAAAAAGATACAACGGGATTCTCTTTTGAAACAGTATGTCCTGACAAGTTGAAGACATAAAGTCTGGTGTTTCTTTGAAGTGGTCTTTGGGATGTCAAAAAAAAGCAGACCGATTCCGGTCTGCTTTTGCATTTGTCGCATCTTGTTGCGATGCCTTTATACCTGTTTTATCGCTGCTCGGCGTGGAGTTTCGATTTCTTCTTGTGCTTGTTCCAGAAGCCGTACACTTCGCTGACGTTGCCGGCAGTAGTGAAAGCGCTGATTTCGTTCTTGTTGATGTATTCCATCAACTTCGAGAACTCGTCCTTGCTCAGCAGGGCTTCCAACTCGATGCTCTTCTCGCCGCTGTAGCCGCCAATCACCTCATACATTGTGCAGCCGCGCTGAAGCTCGTCGATGATGAAGTGGCGTAGACGGTCATAGTCTTTCGACACAATGCAGACGCGTTTCTTGTTGTTCAGCGTTGCGGTGAAATAGTCGACCACGAGACCGTTGATCCAAGTACCGATTAGACCGATGATAACCATACGGAACGGGTTGATGGCGAAGGCGGTGCAGCAAATCACGGCTCCGGCCACCGACACCGAGGCACCGATGTCGAAATGCAGGTACTTGTTGACGATTTTGGCCAGGATGTCGAGGCCGCCTGTCGAGGCGTTGATGCTGAACATCAGTGCCTGTGCAGCGCTGAGCAGCAGCACGAAGCAGCAGAGGTCAAGCCAGGGGTCGCCCATCACCGACGGTGTGCCGGTAACGGGGTTGGGGTTTGCTATGTTCTCCCAGGGGAACACCTTGGCCCAGAAGTCGGTTAACGGACCGAGAATCAGTGCGGTGTATACTGTCTTGAAACCGAACTCCTGACCTATCAGCAGGAAGGCGAGGATTAGCAGCACTATGTTGATGCACATAATCCAGATTCCAAGGCCTTGTCCGTGTGTAAAGATGTTGCTTAGCACAATCGAGAGACCCGATATGGTGCCGATAATCAGCTTGCTGGGTACAAGGAAATAGTAAACTGCGGCAGCAGTGACCATCATTCCAAGTGTCATTATCACCAGTTCAATCCAGAACTTTTTGGTTCCGAGAATGTTCAGTATTTTGCTCATAATAGTCTTTTTTTTAGTTTTTTATAAAGATATTTGTTTTTGTTAATGATTTGCAAAAGTACGCATTTTATATATGCAAACAAAGGAAAACTCGTAAAAAAACTTTTATGTTTTGTTGCGCAATTATTGGATGATGTCTAATTTAAAATATGTTCTTTGCAGGGCATTTGCATAGTGGTGTACTTAAATAATAGAAGAAAAAAAAACCACCTTCAAAAGGTGGCTCTTTTCTTTTTGCAACTGATGCAGGTTATGCTTCGACGTTTTTCTCGATGGCAAGTTTGCCGCGGTAGTAACCGCATTCGGGACATACGTGATGCATCAGAATCTGAGCACCACAGTTGCTGCACGTGGTCAGCTGAGGAGCCTCAAGGCTGTCGTGCGTTCTTCTCTTTCTTGTTCTCGTCTGTGAGAACCTGTGTTTTGGATGTGGCATAATTAGTAATTTTTATTTGTTTATTTTTTTTATTTCAGTTTTTTAAGTGCTTCCCAACGCGGGTCTGTTTCTTCGTCGCTGGTCTGCGTACGACCTTTGTCATCCTCGTCGCTGATATAGTTCAGCATTTCGGGGTCGCAGGTCGGATTGCCGTCGGCATCAATAGGATGTACACATTGTATTGGTATCGATACCGCTACATATCCGTACATCCACTGTGCGAGGTCTATCTTGTACTCATTCTCAGGCAGGATGACTACATCCTCGTCGTCGCTTTGACTTTCGTTGCCGAATTTCACGTAGAGACTCTCAGTTCCTTCGACAGGCAACGTCATCTCACCAAGACATCTGTCGCACATTGTTGTCAACGTTCCAGAATAAGCAAAATGAAACATCAACATTCGCTCTTTTTTCTCCAGTTTTACGTCGAAAACGACTTCCGCATCCAGTATTTTTTCATTTTTATACTCTGAAAAAAAACTGTTGTCCAACGTAAAATCATAGGTGTAAGTACCTGATTTCAAGCCGCTGAACTGTATTGTCGTGTCAACGTTCCGTTTCATTTGCATACTCCTAACGAGTTTGCAAAGATACAAACATTTTCTAAACTGGGCAAAAAAATGTTATAAATATGAAAAAAAATAAACCGTGGGACTTAATTTTTCACTTCTGCCAGCAGGTCGTGTTCAAGGGCCTGGGTGATGACAACTTTTGCAAAACGGCCGATATATAGTGATGGATGGGCGTGAATCAATACTTCGTCGTCCACTTCTGGCGAATCTTGCTCGGTGCGTCCGACAAAAAACTCGCCTTCGCGGCGGTCAATAAGCACACGGTATTCTTTGCCGACTTTTGCTTCATTGATTTCCAACGATATTTGTTCCTGTATGTCCATTAGTTCATCAATTCGTCGCTGCTTCTCCTCTTCGCTTACTGTCTCGCCGAGGGCGTAGGCCGCCGTGCCTTCTTCGGGAGAATAGGCAAAGACTCCCATACGACTGAAACGTGCGTTGCGTACAAAATCTTTTAGTTCTTCAAAATCAGACTCTGTCTCGCCGGGGTATCCGACAATGAGTGTCGTGCGGACTGCTACGTCGGGTATGCGCTCGCGGAATTTGTTAAGTAGTTCCAATGTGCCCTCTCGATCGATGCCTCGTTGCATTGAGTCGAGCAGTCGGCTGTTGATGTGCTGCAGTGGTATGTCGATGTATTTGCAGATGTTGCGATGATGTGCAATGGCATCGATGGCATCCTCTGGAAATGAAGCAGGGTAGGTGTAGTGCAGGCGTATCCATTCGGCTCCCGATTCATTTGCAAGGCGGATCAGCAGCTCGCCAAGACGTCGTTCGCCATAAATGTCGAGACCATAGTATGTCGTGTCTTGTGATATGACAATGAGCTCTTTGACTCCTTCTGCTACCATACGCTTGGCCTCGTCGACAATGTCCTCTATGGGGCGTGATTTGTGCCGTCCGCGTATCATCGGTATGGCGCAGTATGAACAGCTGCGGTTGCAGCCTTCGGCAATCTTCAGATAGGCGTAGTGCTTTGGTGTGCTCTGCATTCGTTCTGCTTCCAGGCGTTCGTAGAATTCAGCCTTTAGCGACCTTACGATTTCATCCCACTGGTTGACGCCATAGAAAGCATCGACCTCCGGCAGTTCCTTTTTCAGCTCTTCACGATAACGTTCTATAAGACACCCTACTGCAATGATGCGGCGTTTCTTGCGACCGTGTGTTTTTATTTCTATCTGTTCCAGTAAGGTGTTAATAGATTCTTCTTTTGCATCTCCAATAAAACCGCACGTGTTGACAACAACGACGTCGCAGTCGTTGCGAGTGCGGTCGAAATGCACTTCAAAACCGGCTCGTTTCAAATGCCCGGCCAGATGTTCGGAATCGGCTGTATTTTTAGAACAACCAAGTGTTATAATGTTGATTTTCATTGATTACAGAGAGTGCAGAAAAGGTTATTCAGCAAACAGTGAGTCGACAAACTCATCGGCGTTGAAAATCTGAAGGTCGGTCATTTGTTCGCCAAGTCCTATGTAGCGTACCGGAATCTTGAACTGGTCGCTTATGCCTATGATTACACCACCTTTTGCTGTGCCGTCCAGTTTGGTGAGTGCCAATGCATTGACTTCTGTGGCGGCGGTGAACTGACGTGCTTGTTCGATGGCATTCTGGCCCGTTGAAGCGTCAAGGACCAATAACACTTCGTGCGGTGCATCGGGTATGAGTTTCTGCATCACCTTCTTTATTTTCGACAGTTCGTTCATTAGTCCCACCTTGTTGTGCAGTCGGCCGGCGGTGTCGATTATGACCACGTCGGTTCCTTTGGAAAGGGCAGACTGAAGTGTGTCGTATGCCACCGAGGCAGGATCGGCATTCATTCCCTGCGACACGATGGGTACACCCACGCGCTCCGACCATATTGTCAGCTGGTCGACAGCGGCGGCACGGAATGTGTCGGAAGCACCAAGCATAACGCTTTTGCCAGCCTGTTTGAACTGGTAGGCAAGTTTGCCGATAGTGGTCGTTTTGCCCACGCCGTTGACGCCTACAACAAGGATGACGTAAGGTTTCTTAGTCAGAGGAGAACTGAAATCGTCAAACTCGTCGTCGTGGTGCTGGTTCAGTAACTCGGCGATTTCGGCTTTTAAAATGCTGTTCAGCTCGGAAACACCAATATATTTGTCACGTTTCACACGCTCCTGAATGTTTCCTATGATTTTCAGAGTTGTCTCAACTCCTACGTCAGAACTGATGAGGGTCTCCTCAAGATTGTCGAGGACATCGTCGTCGACAGTGGACTTGCCGAGTATTGATTTTGAAAGCTTTGAAAAGAAACTCTGTTTGGTTTTATCAAGACCTTTGTTAAGGGTTTCTTTTTTCTCTTTGCTGAAAAACGAAAACAGTCCCATAGTGATGCGTAGTTAGTTTGGCGGTTTATTGGTTAAAATGTTGCGTATAAAATATTTTGCAAAGATAAGACTTTTTTTTCAGTGGATTGTTAAAAATTTTCAAAAAAAAACATAGGCAAAAAAAAACCTCGCTAAAAGCGAGGTAAAAAATATGAAAAAATCATTTACAATTACTTCTTTTTCAAATATTCCTGAACGCTGTCAGAGGCAACGACCTCCTCTTTGAAAACGTAAGCATTGGTTTTGGGCGAGCGGACCATACGGATAACTTTAGCAAAACTTTTGCCAGTGCTGGTCTTCAGGGTAGCAACAACTTTCTTTGCCATAATCTAATCTCTCCTATTATTTGATTTCTTTGTGAACTGTTACTTTCTTCAGGAACGGGTTGTATTTCTTAAGTTCCAAACGTTCCGGAGTGTTCTTCTTATTCTTGGTCGTGACATAACGCGACATACCAGGAACACCGCTGGTCTTCTGCTCGGTACATTCGAGGATTACCTGAACTCTTGCGTCTTTATTTTTCTTTGCCATTTCTTTACGTTTTTGAGAGTGCAAAAGTACTACTAATTTTTGAACTGACAATAACTTTTTTCTAAAATATTTTTAATATCTTTGTTATTTATTGAAAATCAATATGTAATTTTGTGCTGTTTTGCCATTGACCTACTGAAAAACGGTATGATTTTTTGTTTTGTTTAGTCCGTTTTTTGGAAAAATAACAGCGTTTTTGTTGATTGATTTTGGAGCGATTATGACCCTTGAGTTTAGCTTTGTTTTCCTTCGAAAACGGATAAAACTGACAAAATGTCATATTAAAAATGACGAAAAATGCCAAAAATCGGACATTTTGTCAGTATTTTGAGTGGGGTATGGTGTTTGATTGTAGAAAGTTGTCTGCGAGAGATTCAAAAGACAGTGGCAAATAAAGACAAATCAATCAAATATCAAAAAGTATAACAATTAAAAATAGGAGATTAAAACAATGTTAGTAGCAAGAAGAAACAACGATCTGATGAGCACAATGTTCAACGAACTTCTGGATTGGAACCGCTGGAATGGCCTGTGCAGCACGGAGGACAACACGATGACTCCGAAAATTAATGTCAGCGAAAGCGACAAAGATTACCGCCTCGATGTTTGCATCCCTGGTATGAAGAAGGAAGACCTCAACTTGAGCATTGACACCGACAACAACCTAGTTATCGAGTTGTACCGCAAAGATGAGAAAAAGGAACAGGACGAAAAACGCCACTATCTGCGCAAAGAGTTCAGCACGATGCAGTTCAAGCAACTGCTTTCACTGCCTGAGAATGTAAAGCGCGATCAGATAGGTGCAAAGGTTGAGAATGGCATATTGACCATCACCTTGCCTAAATTCACTCCTGAAGAACAGAAACAGCTTGCTCAAACCATCACCATTGAATAAGCCAGTTTAAAAACAGATCAAGGGTGCCGAAACGGCACCCTTTTTTTTTGTCTGATACTAACGACCAACGCAATTATGGGTGGGAAGCAAAGCGGACCAAAGCATATCAAATTGATGTCGTTTGTGATATGATTATTTGTGTTCGCAGCACTTTGACAATGAGGCTGTAACGCGGATTTCTGATTTGTTTTTTGTTTTTTGTTGTTGTTTTTCTTTTTTTTTCTGTAATTTTGCATTGAGTATTGCTTTCACGAGAATTGTCGAAATGCAATATATATTAAATACTTATATTATTGTTATGGTGATACGCATCATCGCCAAAACTTTTGTGTATTTTTTTTGATGCAAACCACTGCCGATGGAGGAGATAACAAAGAAATATATAGATTTGCAGAAGGTGCTTGAGGCTAAGGGAGTCAAGACTTCCAAGTTCGTTTTGCGGCTGTTGAACCGTCTGCTGCACGTCGACGAATTGAACGAAGGTATATACAAAAATCGAGACAAAGAGGGAGTCGATTTCGCTCGCGCGATACTTGACGATCTTGATATCAAGGTGCTATTGGAACATAGCGAACGTATACCTTCTAATGGTTCGCCGATTGTTATTGCCAACCATCCGCTAGGAGGTCCCGACGGTATGGCGCTGATAGGTGCTGTGGGTGAAGTGAGACGTGACATACTCTTCCCGGTCAATGATTTCCTGATGCACCTTCCTAATTTGCGTTCTGTTTTTGTTCCAATTGATAAAGTCCACGGTAACCGTGCAACAGCCGCGGGTCTTGAGGCCGCTTTTGGCGGTAGCAATACACTACTCTATTTTCCTGCTGGGCTTTGTTCCAGGCGTATAAAGGGGCGCATTGTCGATCTGGAGTGGAAGCCCACGGTTGTAAAAAAAGCTGTGGAGCACCATCGAGATATTGTGCCCGTTTATATTGAAGCACGTAACCGTCGTTGGTTCTATACCATTGCAAACCTGCGCAAGCGTTTGGGAATCAAGTTTAATTTTGAAATGGCGTTGCTGCCTGGCGAGATGTTCGCCCAGCGTGGCAAGACGTTCCGAATGGTTGTCGGCAGACCGATACCGTATCAAACATTTGCCAACGACGTGCCAGCTCGCGAGTGGGCTGTTCGGTTGCACGACTATGTCTACTCGCTCGCTGATAACCCAGATGGGAGTTTTGATGAGAAACAGGTAATTAAAAAGTAATAAAATTGAAATGGAGAAAGATTTGAGCTATATTATTCCGCCCGTGCCGCGTGATTTGATCAAGGCGGAATTGTCGAACAAAAATTTCCTGCGCCACACGAACTATGGGGGCAAGGATATATATGTCACCACAGCACACTTGTCGCCCAACATTATGCGTGAGATAGGACGTCTGCGCGAGCTGTCGTTTGCTGTTGAAGGTGGTGGCACCGGCAAGGAAATCGACATAGACGAGTTCGACACACTTCCCGAACCGTATTGCTTCAAACAGCTGTTTGTATGGGACGCAGAGAATGAGGCTATTGTTGGTGGCTATCGTTTCATCCACGGCAGCAATATGTTCCGTTCGGTAGACGGTTCAATATGTACTCCAACGGCAGAGCTGTTCCATTATACCGAAGAATTTGTCAAAAACTATTTGCCTTATACCTTGGAGCTTGGACGCTCGTTTGTGCAGCCAGAGTATCAGCCGGGCAACAATCTGCGCAAGGGTATGTATTCGCTTGACAATCTTTGGGACGGCTTGGCTTCGATTGCTGTTGAGATTCCTGAAACACGCTATTTCTTCGGCAAAGTTACGATGTATCCCCAGATGAATCGAAGAGCCAAGGATTTGATACTCTATTTCTATCAGAAGCATTTCCCCGACCGTGACGGCTTGGTGTGGCCCAATGAACCACTCACAATTGAGAGCGACTACAACGAGCTGCATACCATTTTCTGCGGTCGCAACTATAAAGAGGACTATCAGATACTGCAGCGCAACGTACGGGAAATGGGCTCGTACGTACCGCCGCTAGTCAATGCCTATATGAATCTTTCGTCATCGATGCGCTCGTTCGGCACCGCTTACAATCACGCTTTCGGAGAGACCGACGAGACGGGTATCTTGATATCGATACGCGACATTTATCCCGACAAGAGAGCGCGTTACATAGAATCGTACGATACCCGCAATCGTCTGTTTGAGCGTCGCAAGATGTTTAAAATCAATATGCGTCTGCTGCCTTGGTGGAAAAACAACGACAGTACGGAGGAGTCGGACAACCTGCAGGCGTTGATGGAGCACAAAACGGCCCGCGATCGTTCAAGGACTGATTTTTCCGACGAGCGTCGCCCTGTACAACGTCGTCGCCAGCGTCGTCGCCAGCGTCGCGAGCAGCGCCGTCAGAAAAGAAACTAATATGCGTAATCTATGGAAATCAAAAGTGCTACATTCACTATAAGCAACAGCGACTACCGCAAATGCCCTGCCGACGGACGCAACGAATATGCCTTCATAGGGCGTTCGAATGTTGGTAAATCGTCGCTTATCAATATGCTGACTCGTAACAAGGGACTCGCCAAAACCAGTGTACGTCCAGGCAAAACCCAACTGATAAACCACTTCCTTATAAATAATGAATGGTATCTGGTAGACTTGCCGGGCTATGGTTATGCACGAACATCCAAAACATCGCGTACCGCTTGGCAGAAGATGACCAGCGACTATCTATTGCAGCGTGAGACTCTTGTCAATACTTTTGTACTTATCGACTCGCGCATTCCCCCCCAGCGTATCGATTTGGAATTTATTTCTTTCTTGGGACGTAACGGTGTCCCGTTGGCAATTGTTTTTACTAAGGTTGACAAGCAGAATCAGAGCGAGACGGCTCGCAATGTCAACGCTTTCAAGAAAACTTTGCTTGAAGAGTGGGAGGAGTTGCCAATGATGTTTCTTACATCTTCTGTCTCCGGTACTGGACGCGACAAGGTGTTGGCATACATAGAACAATGTAATGCTGCGTCGAGTGCTGAACTGTAATTATATAATGATTAATCTTTGTGAAAAATGAATAGAGTAAAATATTTGATTGCATTTTTCCTTCTTGTTGCTCCATTTGTTGCGTCGTCACAGAACAACGCTGTTGTGGCCAAAGCTGTAAACGATTTGGTCAAGGAGGAGGCTATGAAGCACGCCACTTTGTCGGTGAGTGTGTACAATGTTGACCGCAAAACGCAGGTGTATGCGTATAATTCGCATCGCTCTGTCATTCCAGCCTCGCTGACCAAACTGTTCACCACCGCCGTGGGTTTTGAGAAACTTGGAAAGAATTTCCGTTTTTGTACCACACTGGCCTATTCCGGCGAGATAGAAAAGAACGGAACTCTTCGCGGAGACCTGTATATAATCGGTGGCGGTGACCCGTTGCTGGGCTCGTACCGATACAAACAAACTGTTCCCGATAGCGTGTTTGCTGCTTGGCAGAAAGCTGTTAGTGCTGCAGGTATCAAAGCAGTCGACGGACGTGTATATTATGATGCCGGCATTTTTGACAACCATCCTATCCACGACAACTGGCAGTGGGGCGACATTGGCAACTATTACGGTAGCGGTGTCAGCGGCTTGAATTTCCACGAAAATATGTTTTTCATCCATTTCACTCCCGGTGGCAAACTCGGTTATCCTGCCTCGGTGTCACGGATGGAGCCCAAGGGAATCAATCTTCATATAATCAATGAAGTGCTAACGGGACCTGCTAAATCTGGCGATCAGGTGGTAGTTTATGGCGAGCCTGCTTCGACAATCAGGGTCTGCACAGGAACGGTGCCCATCGACTCTAAAAGTTTTTCGGTACGTGCTTCGCTGCCCAAGCCGGCACAGGCCTGTGCCGATTTGTTTACAAGCTACCTGCGAGCTCGAAAAATCTCGGTGTCGGGTGCCGCTAGCGAGGCCTTGCGCCGCCCTTCAAATCTTGTTACGCTCATTGACTACACCTCGCCGACATACTATGTCATTGCGCAGTATGCCAATATGACATCAAACAATACTTATGCCGAAGCCATTCACCGCTACCTGGGTTACAAAATGTATGGCCAGGGAAGCAGTGCCAATGGCGCCAAAGCAGTGAGTGACTATATTCAGCGGCTGCGCCTCGAATCGTCGGGAGTAGCCCTTGAAGACGGCTGTGGCCTTTCGGTGCGCAACCGCGTCACTTCCGATTTTGTATGCCGTTTCCTTTGCGAAGTCTCGAAAACAAACTATTTTGACGACTATCAGAAGTCGTTGGCATTGGCTGGCGAACACGGTACTGTCAAAAATATGCTTACAAGTTTGCCGTCGAGTGTGAAGGTGCGAATGAAGACAGGCTCTATGACTGGCGTACGTGCCTATGCAGGCTATGTCACAACAGCCAAGGGTGAGCGGCTCTGCTTCTCTGTCATCGCCAATGACTTTACCTGCAGCGGAAGCCAGATGCGCACCAAGCTCGAAAAGATAATAATGAAGATAGCGACGATGGATTAAAATGGGAGTGCGGATATAAAAGATAAACCCCGAAAGTTTCGAAAAACTTTCGGGGTCTATTATTATAAAGTATGAGTTTTGCTATTTGATCAGGAACGAGAACTTGTTGAAGTTCTTAAGGGCTATGCCGGTTCCGCGGGCAACGGCACGCAACGGGTCTTCGGCAATGTGGACCTTCAGCTTGGTCTTCGAGGCTATGCGCTGGTCGAGTCCGCGCAGCAGACTGCCGCCGCCAGCCAGATAGATGCCGCTCTTGTAGATGTCGGCAGCCAGCTCGGGAGGTGTGTCGGCAAGTGTTTCAAGTATGGCACTCTCAATCTGAGCGATGGAACGGTCGAGTGCGTGGGCAATCTCTTTGTAGTTGACCAGGATGTTCTTGGGCAGACCGGTCAGAAGGTCGCGACCAAGAGTCTCGTAGTCGTCTGGCGGGTTCTCCAGTTCGGGAACGGCCGAGCCGACAGATATTTTGACTTTTTCGGCAGTACGCACACCGATTATGATGTTGTGCTGCTTGCGCATATATTCAATGATATTTTCGTTGAAGACGTCGCCAGCCACCTTGATGGATTTGTTGCAGACAATACCGCCCAGTGAAATGACGGCGATTTCTGCTGTACCGCCTCCGATGTCGACAATCATATTGCCGTAAGGTTCAAGAACGTCGATGCCGATACCGATGGCTGCGGCCATCGGTTCGTGAATCATACGTATCTCCTTTGCACCAGCCTGCTCGGCGCTTTCGCGCACGGCACGTTCTTCAACGTTGGTGATGCCGGAAGGTATGCAGATAACCATTCGCAATGCCGGAGGCATAAACGAGCGGCTTATGTTGGTCATTTTAATGAGTTCACGGATGAGGTGCTGTGCCATTTCGAAGTCGGCAATGACACCGCCGCGCAAAGGTCTGATGGTTTCAATGGCTTTGTTGTTTTTGCCATCCATCTGCTGGGCGCGTTTACCGACAGCCATAATCTTGTTGGTCGTTTTGTCCAACGCCACGATTGAAGGCTCGTCGATGACAACCTGGTCGTTATAAATCACAATGGAGTTGGCTGTGCCGAGGTCCATTGCTAATTCCTTGTTAAACAGTGAGAGAAGTCCCATAAGTTCTTAACCTTGATGTGTTGTTCCTAATTTTTGTTAATTCTAATATCCCTATATTACGTAAAAATGCCGATTTGGTTTCAAAAAAAAGTGTGTTGTACGAAAAGATTGTTGGTCGTATTAGTGCTTAAAGTGTCTTTTGCCAGTGATGACCATAGCCATTTTGTTCTTCTCGCAATAGTCGATGCTGTCCTGGTCGTGGATTGAACCGCCAGGATGGACGACACCGGTGATGCCGGCATTGTGGGCTATCTCAACACAGTCGGGGAATGGGAAGAAGGCATCCGATGCCATTACTGCACCGTTCAGGTCGAAACCGAACGATTGAGCCTTTGCGATGGCCTGGCGCAGAGCATCGACGCGGCTTGTCTGACCTGTGCCGCTGGCCAGCAGTTGACCGTTCTTGGCCAGCACGATGGCGTTGCTCTTGGTGTGCTTTACAAGTATGGTGGCAAAGGCCATATCGGCTGCCATCTGCGGGGTGACTTTGGTGGAGGTGACGCTCTCGGTCAGTTCTTCTGCTTTCGGCACAACACTGTCCTTGTCCTGCACAAGTATGCCGTTCAGAACGTTGCGGAAAACGACGTCCGACATCTTAAACTCTTTGCGACGAAGTATGATGCGATTCTTCTTGCCGCGCAGTATGGTGAGGGCATCGTCGTCGTAGTCGGGTGCTATGCAGACTTCGAAGAAGATTTTGTGCATCTCCTCGGCCACCTCTTTGGTAACCTTGCGGTTGGTGATGATGATGCCGCCAAAGGCGCTTACGGGGTCGCCGGCCAGGGCGTCTTTCCAAGCGTCGAGCAAAGTGTTGCGGCAAGCCATACCGCAGGCATTGTTGTGTTTCAGTATGGCGACGGCCGTCTGGTCGAAGTCGTCGATCAGGTTGCAGGCGGCGTCGATGTCGCCAAGGTTGTTATATGAAATCTCCTTGCCGTTCAGTTTGTCGAAGCAAGCCTCGAGGTCGCCGTAGAAACAGCCTTTCTGATGAGGATTCTCGCCGTAGCGCAGCGTGGTGCATTTGTTGCTGCTCTGGCGGAAGGCCTCGACGTTTTCGGTCTCGTTGAAATGGTTGAATATAGCGCTGTCGTAGTGGCTGCTGACGGCAAATGCGTAGGCTGCGAAGCGGTGGCGCTGCTCGAGGGTAAGGCAGCCTTCTTGTTCGGTGTATAGTTTCAGGAATTCAGCATAGTGGTCAACCGAAGGAACTATAACTACATCGGCAAAATTCTTTGCTGCAGCGCGAATCAGTGATATGCCTCCGATATCGATTTTTTCGATGATGTCCTGCTCGGATGCACCGCTGGCTACGGTCTGCTCGAAGGGGTAGAGGTCGACGATGACGAGGTCGATTTCGGGAATCTCGTATTCGTTAAGCTGTTCGCCGTCGGAGAACATATTGCGGCGGCTGAGGATGCCACCGAATACTTTGGGGTGCAACGTCTTGACGCGGCCTCCGAGGATTGACGGATAGCCAGTCAGACTCTCCACTGTAACAGCATCGACACCGAGGTCTTTGATGAATTTGTAAGTGCCACCGGTCGAGTAGATGGTTACGCCCTTTGCGTCAAGGGCACGTACGATGTCCTCCAAACCGTCTTTGTAGAAGACAGAGATGAGGGCTGATTTTATGCGTTTGGGTTCCATTATTATAGTTTTTATTATGTTTCAATACACTATAAAATATTGACAATGCACCAATTACAAGGTGCATTGTACAATAGTCACAGAATGCAAATATACGATTTTTTTCTTAATGAGAAAAAAAGTTTATATTGTGACAAGCGTTTACCTCACCACTCTGGTAAACGATGTGTCCACTCCAGGAATGATTTTCACGTACACTTTCACCTTGCCGGCGGGAGGCAGGTCGGGCTTCTTGTCGCCATCGTCAGGTGCGGGCATACGTGGCTCGTCCACGGCGGTGTAGACATATTCAAGGTCGCCGTTGTTGGAGCGGAAGCCCACCTCGACGGGACGGGCGTTGAGCATAGGATAACCTTTGACGGCGGCATCATAGAGGGCGATGTCGGCGTCGCTGACAGGATGCGGATAGGAGAAGGTTACCGGATAAAGGTATTTGCCTTTAATGAATCCATTGGCTATCAGGAATGTCTCAACCTCTTGTGGCATAAAATCCATACGCGCGGCGCGGACACCGTAGGCAGGCAAAATCCAAGCATCGGGTTGTGCGTCGACGAGGTCTTTTTTGCTAGACTCAAGGCCGCCGCTGCCGAATGTGCAGAACGGGACAATCTTCTTGCCGCTGAGGTTGTTGTCTTTCAGGAAACTGGCAATTGGCGGGGCATAGGTGCCGAACCAAACGGGATAGCCGATGAAAATGACATCGTATTCATTAATGTTGTGTTTCAGACAATTGATGTCAGGAAGAGAATCCAGTGCCATCTCCTCTTTGCAGCGCTCTATTGTTGCCTGGAAATCACCGTCGTAAGGTACTATAGCCGTTATCTCCTCGATGTCGGCTCCAAGGCGGTTGGCAAATTCCTCGGCCACGGCTTTGGTGTTGCCTGTCTGGGAATAATAAAGCACCAGAATCTTCTCTTTTTTGCCGCAGCTGGCAAACATCAACGCCATAATGGCAACGGCGAACATAACTTTGATTGTTTTCATAGATTTATGATATTTTTTTGTCCAATTTAACTTCCTCTTTAACTTCCCTTTTTACTCCCTCTTTAACTTCCCCTTTAACTCCCCCTTAAAAACTTAGTCCCCGAATTCAATGCCAACGCCTTTGGCGGTGTGGACAAGGCGGCTGTCGGGAGCTATGAGATTCTGCTCGCGAACGGCCTCCTCGAGCGAAACGCCTACGATGTCGGGGTGGTGGTAGGCCACCATCTGGCCGAAGCGTCCTTCGAGCACGAATTCCATAGCACGGACGCCGAACTCGGTGGCCAGCACACGGTCAAAAGCTATGGGGGTGCCACCGCGTTGCAGATGGCCCAGAATGGTGTATCGTATGTCGTGTTCCACGCCGGCGGCCTTCAGGTCGGCAGCCAGCTGTTCGCCGATGCCACCCAGCTTGACGTGCTGGTAGCCCACCTCGCCGGTTTCGGTGCCTGTCACCGTGCCGCCTTTGGGCAGAGCGCCTTCGGCCACGACGATGATGCAGTATCCGCGGCGCTTGTTGTAGCGTTGTTCAATCTTGGCTTTGATTTTCTCGATGTCATAGGGTATTTCGGGAATGAGACAGATGTCGGCGCCGCCGGCAATGGCGCTGTGCAGTGCTATCCAGCCCGCGTCGCGACCCATAACCTCCATTATGAACACACGGTTGTGGCTTGCTGCGGTGGTCACCAGCTTGTCGATGGCATCGGTGCATATCTGCACAGCCGTCTGGAAACCAAAGGTGTAGTCGGTCATCGAGAGGTCGTTGTCGATGGTTTTGGGCACACCCACTATGTTCAGTCCCTTATTGTATAGACCCAGCGATATGCGCTGGCTGCCGTCGCCGCCGATGTTGATGACGGCATCGATGCCGAGGTACTGCAGTTTGCGCAGCATCTCGTCGCTGCGGTCGACCGTGGTCCAGGTGCCGTCGCTTTGCTTGACGGGCCAGGCGAAGGGGCCGCCCTTGTTGGTGGTGCCGATGATTGTTCCGCCTTGTATTTGCAGACCCTCCACGCGTTTCTCGTCGAGGATTTCAATCTCGGTGGGTTCACGCAGCACGCCGTTGAACGACTCAATGCAGCCTACCACCTCCCAGTCTTTTTCCTGCGAGGCACGTTTCACTATGCCGCGAATCACAGCGTTGAGTCCGGGGCAGTCGCCGCCACCTGTGAGAACCATTACTCTTTTCAGTGCCATAATATTGTTGTATTTTGTTGTTATTTCTATAGAAATCAATAGGATAGACATTGTGATGCCTGCCCGTTACAGCATACAAAAATATGTTTTTTCTTAGGATTATACAAGAAAAAAACGCAACAAGCTTATTTTGTTGATGTTCCATATTGCGGCGATCGTTTACAGAGTGTGTAAAAATGGTTGTGATATTTCATTTATCCACCCTGTGTCTTGGGGGTATTTTCATAGGCATATGTACAGTATTTGTACAGTATATGTACAGTATTTGTACGCTTCTAAAGCGTACATATACTGTACATATACTGTACAAATACTGTACATATGCCAGGGAATGTATATCGAAAAGAACGTTTTAAGATGGGAATGAATTGTTTGAAACACAAAGAAACAATGATTGGCTCAGTATGCTGATTGTCAGTGTTTAATGTTCTTTCGGGCGCTGTTTTGCGAAGGTTGTACGGGTGATGTATTTGTGGTGGCGCACTGCGCATCCTTTGTGGAAAAATGTTTGCATTTTGTGGTTGTTCCTGCATATTGTTTTTGGTAGGGCAGTCGACAATATTTTGAACGGTTTGGCGTTATAAAACCAGAATGTGTTGAAATTGTAGGATTTGAAAAGTATTTCTTTTTGTAAAATAATATAAATCGTTATGATAGGCAATTTTTCTTACAACAACCCAACAAAGCTTTATTTCGGTGAAGAGTCGCTCAAATATCTGCGCGACGAGCTGAAGAACTATGGTCCAACCGTGATGCTTACCTATGGAGGCGGCTCGATAAAGAAGAATGGCATATACGACGCTGTGTGCGAGATACTTCGCACCGAGGGCAAGCGCGTCGTCGAACTGGCTGGCGTGATGCCTAATCCCACCTACGAGAAGGTGCTTGAGGGCTGCCAGTGTGTGCGTGACAACAATGTCGACCTCATCCTTGCCGTTGGAGGCGGCTCAACCATCGACTACGCCAAAGGTGTTTCGGCATCGGCCTACTGCGAGGAGGATGCCTGGCAGAAATACTGGGTCAAGCAGGGCAACCCCGACTGCAAGACTGTGCCCGTCGGTGCAATCCTTACTATGGTGGGCACCGGCAGCGAGATGAACGGCGGCAGCGTCATCACCAACCGCAAGGCTGGTTTCAAGCTGGGCAAGGTCTTCGGCCCCGCTCTCTATCCGCGTTTCGCCGTCCTCAATCCGCGCTACACGATGACCGTGCCGCAGTATCAGATGGTTGCTGGATTCTTCGATATTATGAGCCACCTTATGGAGCAGTACTTTGCCGGCACCGCCGACTGCACTACCGACTACATCAACGAGGGTCTGATGCGCTCGCTTATCCATTCTTCGCGTATCGCAGCCAAGAACCCGCAGGACTATGAGGCCCGCGCCAACATTATGTGGACTGCTACCTGGGCGCTCAACACCCTGCTGAAGTGCGGCAAGGGAGGCGACTGGGAGGTGCACCAGATTGGTCACGCCATAGGCCTCGTTACCGATGCCACGCACGGTATGACGCTGGCTTCGGTGTCGCTGCCCTACTACCGTCACGTGATGCACGACGGCCTGCACCAGTTTGTCCGCTTCGCAAAGAATGTCTGGGGTGTGCGTCCTGAAGGCAAGACTGACGAGCAGGTGGCTGCCGAAGGCCTCAAGTGCCTGGAGAAATGGATGCACGACATCGGCGTGGTGACACATTCGCGCGAGCTGGGCGTCACCGAGCAGAACATCGAGGCTGTCGCCGACGCCGTCCTCATCCTGCCCGTCGGCTACCGCACCCTGACCCGTCCCGAGGTGGTCGAGATTCTGAAGGAGAGTATGTGAGTTAGAAGGTGAGTAAGTGGTGGTGAGGTCTTGATGATGCGAGTTTGATAGTGCGAGTTTGGGTGATGCGATATTTGATAGTGCGACACACCCCGGCCTTCGGCCACCCCTCTCCGAAAGGGGATGGGCTGCCGCATTAATTATTCAGATTGTCAATAATTATCCGGAATTGTCAAAGGAACGCTGCCGCGACATCCCCTCTCGGAGAGGGGTGCCGCGAAGCGGCGGGGTGTGTCGCATCGTAAAGACGTAAAAGATGTCGCATAGTTAAACCAACAAAAGTGGCTTGAAACAAATTAATTTGTCCAATTTATAAAAAAGTTCTATTTTTGAAATTTTGTAAATGAATTGTTTTAGAACCGATTTTTGCTGTAATACGCTGTCAAAGCGGTGATTATTGCAAATGAAAGTTCAATGATGATATATTGCTAAAATATGAAATTAGAGTTTTTAGGAGCTGCACGCGAGGTGACGGGAAGCAAGCACCTCATCACAACGAAGAGAGGTCTGAAGATACTGCTCGACTGCGGTATGTATCAGGGCAAGGGTCTCGAGACTGACGCTATGAACCGTGACCTCGGCTTTGACCCCAAGGAGATTGACTACCTCATCCTCTCGCACGCCCATATCGACCATTCGGGATTGATTCCCTATATTTATAAGCTTGGTTTCAACGGCGTCATTGTCTGTACGCCTGCAACGCGCGACCTGTGTGCCATTATGCTGGCCGACGCCGGTCGTATTCAGGAGTCGGATACGCACACCTTCAACAAGAAGCGCGCTGCCCAGAGTCTGCCGCCCGTCGAGCCTATCTATACCGAGGCCGACGCACAGGCCTGTATGGGCAGCTTCATCAGTGTGCCATACCATAAGAAGTTTAACATCGAGGGCGAGGTGACGGTTGAGTTCTTCGATGCCGGCCATATCCTGGGCAGCGCCTGCGTGTACTTGGAAATCAAGGAGGGTCGTCGCCTAATCAAGCTTGGCTTTACGGGCGATGTGGGTCGCTACGACAAGCATATCCTCAAAGATCCCGAGCCGTTCCCACAGGTGGACTACCTGCTGATGGAGTCGACATATGGCGACCGTCTGCACACCACACTCGACACCGCCGAACAGGACCTGCTGATGGCTACGCTCGACACCTGCACCAAGAAGAAAGGCAAGCTTATCATTCCTTCGTTCGCCATCGGTCGTGCACAGGAAATCATCTATGCCCTTGACCGTCTGCGCAGCAAAAGGCTGCTGCCCGATATCGACGTTTTTGTCGACAGTCCGCTGAGTGTCAATGCCACCAACATTATGCGTCTGCATACCGAGTGCTTCAACGACAACATTGTGGAGTATATGAAGAGCAATCCCGACCCGTTCGGTTTCGACCGCCTGCAGTACATACAGTCGGTCGAGGCGTCGAAGGCGTTGAATGTGCGCCATAAGCCCTGCATCATCATCTCGGCATCGGGTATGATGGAGGCCGGACGTGTGAAGCACCATCTGGCCAACAATATCGACAATCCGACGACTACCATCCTCTGTGTGGGTTACTGCGAACCGTCGACGCTGGGCGCTAAGATTATGCGTGGCGACAAGACGGTGTCCATCTTCGGCCGTCCCTACGATGTTCGTGCCGACCTGCGCCGCATTGAGTCGTGGTCGGGTCACGGTGACTATGAGGAGCTTATCAAGTATATCTCCTGCCAGGATAAGCGTCGCTTGAAAAAGATTTTCCTTGTCCACGGTGAGTCGGAGACGCAGGAGCACTTCAAGGAGACCCTCAACAAACGCGGCTACAAGCGAGTGGAAATAGCCGACTTCCGGGAGGAAGTGGAGATTTGATATTATGACGAAGACGAAAACTAAAACCCCTTCAACCCTAAAACCCTTTATCCTTTCACCCTTTTTAACCTTTAAAACCCTTTCATCCTTTTTAACCCTCAACTCCCAATGATAACATTTATTCTTTCAATTGTTTTGCTCGTGCTGGGATATGTGTTTTATTCCAAGTTTATAGGTGAGCGCATTGCTGTCAATCCCAAACGTATCACGCCGGCCAGTGCCCTAGAGGACGGTGTGGACTATGTACCGATGAAACCGTGGCGCATCTTCCTCATCCAGTTTTTGAACATCGCTGGTGTGGGACCCATCTGCGGTGCCATAATGGGTGCAAAATTCGGCACGGCGTCGTTCTTGTGGATAGTCTTCGGATCCATTTTTGCCGGTGCTGTCCACGACTTTGTGGCGGGT
>JAEEMK010000048.1 GCA_016283175.1 Bacteroidales bacterium | reverse complement strand
CGACTGGGCTGTTGGCAACTTCATCACCGACAGTCTGCCTTGCTTCGACCCGAGCGGCCTCGAGGCTACTGCCACCACATTCACCACTGCTACTCTCGACTGGGAAGCCAACGGCATTGAGAACCAGTGGAGCATCCACGTGTGGAACAACACCTTCAACCAGGAGTACACTGCCGATGCCCACCCGTTCACCGTCACCGGTCTCGACCAGACGTTGACCTACAACGCTGCTGTCAAGGCCATCTGCGGCAACGGCGCTGCCGAGTCTGAGTACAGCGACACCATCCAGTTCACCACCGCTACCTGCGAACAGGTGACCGGCGTCACAGCAACGGCTACCAACTCCACCACCGCTACCGTTAACTGGACTGCCGCCTCGACTACCAGCTACCAGATTGACCACGGTCCCCGCGGCCACGGTCAGGGTTCCGGTACAATCGTCAACGTTGACGCTAACAACTACACCATCACCGGCCTCTCGCCCGAAACGGCATACTCGGTCTATGTCCGCGCCGTCTGCGAACCGGGTGTTTATGGTCTGTGGTCAACCGCTGTCGAGTTCACCACTCCCAGTGAAGAGGGCATTGACCTCGCCGACGGCATTGGTCTGAACATCTACCCGAACCCGACCAGCAGCACGACGACCATCGCCCTGAGCGGTGTCAACGGCACTGTGTCGGTAAGCATCGTTGATATGAACGGCCGCGTCGTTATGAGCGACTCGATGAGCTGCGAAGGCGACTGCGTGAAGACGATGGAGGTTTCCGGCCTTGCCCAGGGTGCCTACTTCGTCCGCATCAGCGGTGAAAACGTGAATATGGTGAAGAAACTTGTTGTGAAATAAGTCTTCCTTCATAACATAATCCGAAAAAGTGGAGCCTTTGCGGGCTCCACTTTTTTTATGTACAAAAAAACAGGCAGCCTTTTACAGGATGCCTGTTTCCATTATTAATCCATAAAACTAAATAACAACCAATTTATTACACAATTTAATGGCAAACATTGCTTGTGTTGTTTCTGGATGCAAAATTACTACTGTCAGGGAATATACGGCCTCACAATTATTAGCCAAAAATCAAGTCGTCATCACTAATTATAGTGATTTTCGACCATCAATAAACCGAGAGAACGCCACCGCTGTAGAGCGTAGCATATTGAAAAAGAGGACAGGAGGTAGCGCCACCTTCCAATGGATTGCCATCAGCCTCGACGATGAACAGCGTGTGACATTTGGGACATTCCAGCAACGCGCTGCCATATTCTTTCGAAATCTCCACCGCCGTGGTACTGTCGGCAGGACAGGTGCGCTCGTATGCCACAAAATGGTCATAGGCTGTGCGCACCACCACCACACCGCGATGGCCGCCGGTCAGATACATATATCCGCCAACATTGTTTAGGCCTGAATAATAGGCCGAATTGGGCTCGATATTGAAATTGGTGATTCCTATCGGCACCGAGCAGCGGTTTTCGCGGCCGCAGGCAGCGGCCGCGAAAACCGCCATAGCGGCAGCAATGTAAATGACCCTGCGTTTCAAAACTTATTATTGTTCGTTAGGAAAATCACTGTAGATAAGTTTCATACTCACAGTGGCAACAATTTTGAGCGTCTCTTTGTCAATAACGTCCAAATGGTCGCCCACGGTATGCCAATGCGAGAAGAAGCTGCAGTTGGGACTGTTCTGGACAATGTCGACGGTAGGTATGCGGAGTATCTGGTTGACATAAAGATGGTCGTCGAGAATGGCGCCGCTCAGCTCGTCGACAAAGATGTTGCCATAGCCAAGATAGGCGGCACAGCTCCACAGGCGATTGGTAAGTCCCTGAGCGAAATTCATCGATATTTCCTCCTTGGTGAAGCGCGGTTTGTCGGTGCCAACCATATCGTAAAGTATACCGTATTCGGCCTGATAGAACATTCGGTGCGGATTCTGCGCCCAATGCTGAGCGCCCTTGCACCAGGTATTGTCCTCGTAGCGTCCGGCCCATTCGGGAATACCTTGGTCCTCAACATCGAAGAAGACGAAGTCGACACCCACATCAGGAGGCATTGCCGACATAACGCGTGCCATTTCCATCAACACCGCCGTGCCGCTGGCACCGTCGTTGGCACCAAGCAGAGGGCTGCGCCATTGCGTGGTGTCGAGGTCGTGGTCGGCCCATTGGCGCGAATCCCAGTGGGCGGCAAGCATTATCCGTCGATCACGCTGCGGAGCCAGAGAGGCTATGATGTTCCTGCCCTCAACCTTTTGACCATCCCACAATGTAGTATTGAACTTCTGAACAACGACAGTATCGCACCATAGACGCATCGTTTCGGCTATATAATTGGCACAGTTCACGTGCGCCTTGCTGCCAGGGATGCGGAAACCAAAATCCAACTGTCGCTTCACATAGCTATAAGCCGAATCAGCATTGAAATCGGGTGAGGCCACTTGGCTATAGTCCACGGCCGGAGCCTCAACTGGTTGCGGTTTCACTTTGTTGCCGGTACATTGCACAATCAGAAATGTGAACGCTGTGATGACAGCCACTGTTCCCAGCATCTTCAATGTGAAACGGGCGTAGTTTCGGTACCATCTACTAAGGTTGCTCATACTAACTTCTTATTATAAAACGGATAGAGGCATAGCTCCCTGCGGAACTATCCCTCTATATCGTTTGAATGTGATGTTTTCTTACTTGATACGTTCGGAATACTCGCAGGTGCGGGTGTCGACCTTTATGCGCTCGCCTTCCTTGATGAAGAGAGGCACACGGATCTGCACGCCGGGCTCCACGGTGGCATCCTTCATAGCATTGGTGGCGGTGTTGCCTGCAAAACCGGGCTCGGTGTAGGTTACCACGGTCTCGATGAAAGGAGGCAGTTCGCACATCAGCGGAGTCTCGGTGTCGGCATCGACAGTGATTTCGACATACTGACCGTCCTTGAGGAACTGGGGAGCGTTGATAATGTTTTCAGGAATATAAATCTGCTCGTAGGTCTCGGTGTGCATAAAGACGTGCATATCACCCTCCTTGTACAGGTAGGTGTAGGGGCGGCGCTCCACACGCACGATGTCAATCTTGGCACCGCTGGGGAAGGTGTTCTCCAGCATACGGCCGGTCTTCACATTACGCATTTTGGTACGCACGAAGGCAGCACCCTTGCCAGGCTTGACGTGAAGGAATTCGACGATGGTGTAGATGTCGTTGTTGAAATTGATGCACAATCCGTTTTTGATGTCAGTTGTTGTTGCCATAAAAAAATAGTGTATGTTTTGAATTATTATTTATTGGAATTTTCTGAATTTTTCTTTTTTTCGACCTCCAGAAGGTTAGTCAATCGACGCAGGTCAACCTTCAATTCCTCGTTCTCCTCCTCAAACATTTTGCACCTTGTGCGGCTCATCATAGTGCGGCAGAAGAGAGCCAAAACAATGCCCATCATCGTGATTGTCACCTCTTTGCCCGATACGAAAAAATAAACCGTCGCGCCCACTATCAGCAGATAGGACGCCCATTCATACAGTTTGGCCTGAGTCGTTTTTTCCATTTTTTGTGTCAAATTTTGAATTTGCAAAATTACGCATAAATTTTGAATATTGAATTTATAATAAGAAAAAAGTTACCACAATGCTACCCATATCGTCAAAAGAAACTGCTTCCCGTCGCCGAAGCAAAGCTAAAAAAAAAGAAAACTGAACAGAAAACTCCCGTTTATTTTTGTATCGGAAAACACCCCTTGAAACGGGTCGAAAAAAGTGTTAAAAAAGGGTCAAAAATGCCAGTTTTCAACCTACTGATTTCCCGGTATCATCTTCTTACCAAAGTTTACTCAAACTCTTACTAAAGTTTTACCAAATTCCAGAATGGTAAAATATGAGAAAACTTTGAGAAAACTTTTGTAGATTTTTTTACCGGCGAGAGGCTACCAAACAACTGGACGAGGTGCAGATGTTCACGGCCGCCGAAATCCTTGTCAAGCAGAGCGACGCCCAAGGCATCGCCGTCATTGTCGACTTGACCTACTGCTCACACGGTGTCTATATTGTCCGCATTGTCACCACTGCCGGAGCAAACGCCAAAAGGATGATAATTGACTGAGCCACAACATAATGAAGCATTCTAAACGGTCAAAATAACAAAAAAATTTGTCCGTCCGGATTTTTTTTCGTTATTTTGCTGTTTGTGAGTGATTGCCTTTTAAAGGCAATATTCAATATAAAAAATTGAAATACAAAAAGAAACGACAATACACAAAGATATGAAAAAGTTCTTTCGCATAGTGATGACGCTGGTTTTGGTGTTCGCTTTGGCCGGAATATGCGGCACAGTGACATCGTGCAAATCGTCGTCGGAGTCGATGTACTCAACCAAAAAGAAGACTTCCAAGAAGATAAACCGCAACTACAAGGTGCGCGGCAACAACCAGCGTAACAGTTCGACCTATCACACCTATTGATGTCGCCTGCAGATAGCGTTCGGCAGTGAAAAAAACATCGTTGGTCTTCGCCCTGCTTGTATCGCTGGCGTGGGCAGCGTCGGCACAGCTGTTCAGCATCAGTGTTGATGTTCCTTCCCCGTTGGGTGGGAACTTTCGCTTGTTGGTATACGATGGCGATTCGATACCAAGGGTGCTTAAACCCAACGGCAAGAAGAAGCAGGTGGTGTTCAGCGGCAAAGTCAACGGCACTGTTTATGCCGAACTGTACAATTCCAAAGTGACAGCTCCGCTGCCTTTTTTTATTGAAAACAACAATATCTCCATTACCTACAGGGCTGATATCCCTGAATCGTCGCCCATAACGGGGTCGCGTTCCAACAGCATACTGCGCTACCAGCTGGAGCAATGCGGCACCGGCGATGCCGACTGCCTGGGACGTTTTGTGGCCGAAAATCCTGCATCACCCCTGGCGCCATACATCATACACCGATACTTGCTGGGAAGCGCCGACCGCGAAACTGTTGAAAGACTCTATGCCACACTGACCGACGAGGCAACAAAGGCCTATCACTACCGCCTTGTCGGAGAGCGGCTGCGCCGCCTTGCAGCATTGGAAACCGGCAACAAACTCCCCGACATTGCTGTCGCCGACTTGAAAGGTGCAAACCGCAGCATCGACTCGATGCTTGTGGAGGGCAGATATAACGTAATCTTTGTCGGCAGCTCGTACTGCCGCCAATGTACCGATGTCAAGAAAGAACTTGCACACGCGTTCCCGGAAATGAACATTCTGGAGTTCGATGTTGACAGCATTGCCGGCGGATGGGATGCACCGCTGATGCAGCAGCTGGAAATAGACCACATTCCCTATCTGATGCTGGTCGACGCCGAACGCCGCATCGCGGCACGCGACATACGCATCTGGGAAATTGAAAGAAAAGTAGGAAAGTAAACATTCAAATATGGAAACAGCACTATATCCACTGAAATTTTTACCACTATATAAAAACAAAGTGTGGGGCGGCAACAAAATCAAGTCGCTCGGATTCGACTATGCTCCCCTGCCCAACTGCGGCGAATTATGGGCTCTGTCGGCTGTCAAGGACAACGAGTCGGTGATTGCCAACGGATTTCTGGAAGGCAATACTCTCAACGAAGTCCTGGAAATATATATGGGTGAGCTGCTGGGTGAAAAGAACTACCAACATTTCGGCAACGATTTCCCATTACTTGTCAAGATTATCGACGCCAACGACCGCTTGTCGATACAGGTGCATCCCGACAACAAACTGGCTCGCGAACGCGGTATGGAGAACGGCAAAACGGAGATGTGGTTCATCATCGAGGCCGAAGATGGTGCCGAAATTGTCGACGGATTTGAGCAGCAGGTGACTCCCGAAGAGTACCAGCGCTTCCTGGAACTGGGTCATCTTGAGGATATTCTGCACGTCGAACACCCTCAGCAGGGCGATGTGTTTTTCATTCCTGCAGGCCGTGTCCACGCCCTAGGCAAAGGCCTTTTGCTGGCCGAAATACAGCAATCGTCGGACACCACCTACCGCATATACGACTACAACCGTCCCGATGCCAACGGCAAACTGCGCGAGCTGCACACCGCCGAGGCGCTCGACGCTATAGACTTCACGCCCACCGCCGACGGATGCACCCACTACCGCTACCGATCGAACGGTACGGTAACCTTGGCCGAATGCCCTTATTTCACCACTAATCTTATCGTCATCGACAAGCCGATGCGCAAGAATTTTGCAAATCTCGACTCGTTTGTGATATATCTTTGCACCGAAGGCATTGCTGCGGTAAAAACACTCGAAACCATATGCCCGATTCACGCAGGCGAGTGTGTGCTGGTGCCAGCCTCTGCCGAAACGGTGGAACTATACAGCGAAGGTCCCGCTAAGCTGCTGGAAGTATATGTCGACCCAAATCAGTGGGACGAAGAGGGCGTGAACCACGCCAACGACTTCGACTGGACAGCGCAGTTCATAGGTTCCGGCAATCCCGACGACTATCTGGACAAAAAAGAAGAAGAGGACAGCATAAGTATTTAAACACCATTTCAATTGTACAATACAACATTTCGGAATGCCTTTCTGACATTTGAGCAGAAAAGGTGCATTCAGTTTTGTCAAAGCATTGTACCTTTGCAAACTAAATTGGTTATAACTAGAATAGTTAAGTGTTTGATTGTGATGACTGAAGTGCCGGCGACATATGTCGCCGGCAAATTTCAGTCAGAAACTGTGAAAAAAGAAGCAACTAATGAAAAACATATCCGTTATATTTCTTTTGCTGGCGGTGCTGACACATCTTGCAAATGCCCAGCAAGTGCTCACCATTGAACAATGTCGCGAGAAGGCCCTCGAATCGAACAAAGGCTTGAAAATGTCGGAAGAAAAGAAAGTTGAGACCGAAAATCTACGCAAAGTTGCTTTGTGGCAGATGCTTCCAAAGGTCGGCGCCACGGGCGGATATGTGTGGATGGAAAAGAATGTCAACCTGCTCAGCGACGAACAGAAGGAACGCATCAACAATATGGGCACCACCGTCCAGGACGAATTGTCGGCAAGCCTGCGCGAACAACTTAGTGACTTGCCGCTTGGCGGAGAACTCATTGGCAATATTGTGACAAATCTTATTGCCAATTCCGATTTGAGCTCGTCGCTCAACAACGTAGGCCACGACATCACCAACGCACTTAAAACAGACACTCGCAACACCGCTTTCGGTGTTGTAACGCTCACGCAACCCATCTATCTGGGTGGCAAGCTGAGAGCACTCTATAAAAGCGCCAGCCTTATGAACCACCTGTCGGGCATTGAATACGACAAGAAACGCGAAGAGACACTCATAGCCGTCGACGAAGCCTACTGGCAGGTAGTCAGCATCAAACGCAAAAAGGAACTGGCCGAGAACTATGCTGCTCTGCTCGACACGCTGAACCACAATGTGGAGCAATTGGTCGAGGCTGAAATGGCGACAAAAGGCGATTTGGCCAAAGTGCGTGTCAAACTGAACGAAGCACAAATGAACCTCACCAAGGCTACCAACGGTCTTGCTTTGGCAAAGATGTTGCTGGCACAGCGTTGCGGAATGCCTCTCGACAGCCAATTCGACGTCAGCGCCACCCCGCCGGCACTTTCACTAACCGCACGACAAGATATTAATATGGACTCTGTTTGGCAGAACCGTCGCGAAATGCAGATGCTTCGCATCAGCGACAGCATAGCCACACAAGGTGTACGCCTTGCCGCATCGACACTCAAGCCAAACATCGGCTTCACAGGCGGCTATCTTTTTTCAAACCCCAACCTTTTCAACGGTTTCCAGAACGAATTCGGCGGCACGCTGATGGCAGGCATCGCCGTAAATATTCCTATTCTGCATCCCGGTGGCATCTACTCGGTCAAAGCTGCCAAAGCAAAACGCCGTGAAGTGGCCTATCAAATAGAAGAAGCCCAGGAAATGATAGAACTGCAAGTCAACAAGATAAGCTATGAATTGGAGCTTGCCTATAAGAAACTTGACCAGGCTCAGAGCAATCTGCAGCAGGCAGAAGAGAACCTTCGTCTGGCCGATGAAAGTTTCAAGGCCGGGATGTGCAGCAGCAGCGACCTGATGGCGGCCCAAACAGCGTGGATATCGGCCAAGAGCGATATTCTTGATGCCGAAATCGAAATAGAGATGAACAGCATCTATCTAAAACAAGCTATTGGAAAATAAAAACTCTAAATCCTTTCAACTCTAAAGCAATGAAAGAAAACAACAAAACATTGATTGCAGGCCTTTTGGCGGTGCTCGCCGCTGTGGCCATCGTGGCCTTGGTGGGCCTGTTTGCCATACATCCCCAGAAAGAGATGCTGATGGGCGAGGCCGACGCCACGGAATACCGCATATCGAATATGGTTCCCGGCCATATCGACCAACTTTTTGTCAGCGAAGGCGACATTGTACGCGCCGGTGACACGCTGGCACATATCGGCAGTCGTCAGGTCGACGCTAAAATGATACAAGCCAAAGCTGCCCGCAGTGCTGCAACCGCACAGAGCCGCAAAGCAAAAGGCGGTGCTCGCGACCAGCAAGTGCAGATGGCCTACCAGGTATGGCAGAAAGCCAAAGCCGCCGAGGAGGTATACAAGAAATCTTTTGACCGCGTAAAAGGCCTATACGACAAAGGTGTAGTCTCGGCACAGCAATTCGATGAAATAGATGCAAAATACAAAGCTGCACAGGCCGATTGCGCTGCTGCCGAACAGCAATACCTTATGGCCAAAGAAGGCGCACAACGCGAAGACATAGCCGCTGCATCAGCTCTGGTAAACCAAGCCGGCGGTGCTGTGGCAGAAGTGCAGAGCTATCTCGACGACAGCTACATTATTGCACCCTGTGACGGTGAAGTCGTCGAAGTATATGTCAAATTGGGCGATTTGGTTGGCACCGGTGCTCCAGTGGTTTCAATTCTTGATATGAGCGACAACTGGTTTAATTTCAGCATCCGTGAAGACCTGCTCAAAAACATTAAGTCGGGCGGTGCAGTAAAGGTGCAGATACCTGCCTTGGGCACCCAAACATACGACTGCACTGTACGCAATATAAAGGTTATGGCCAGTTACGCCACCTGGCGTGCTACAAAAACCCTCGGACAATACGACGTCAAAAGCTTTGACGTCAAAGTGGTGCCGCAGGGAAACATTGAAGGTTTGCGACCAGGTATGACAGCCATACTTATTGACAAATAGTTTTCTAAACCCAATGCAATGAATAAAGGTGTTTTCAGAGTTATGCGTCGCGAACTGCGCCGCATCTGGCACAACCCGCACTACCTAATCATAATGACGCTGGGTATTGTGTTCACCTTTGTCTTTTTTGCAACCATAATGAAAGAAGGGCAACCCAAGCGCCTTTCTGTGGCTGTGGTCGATATGGACGGCTCCTATCTATCGCGCCGTATCTGTCACGAAATCAACGCCACATCAGGTGTCAAGGTCGCCGCTGTCTACAACAACCACACCGAAGCCCGAAAGGCTATGCAGCGTGGGGATATCTTTGCTTTCTACGAAATACCCAAAGGCACCTACAACGATCTGCTGCAGTTCCGTTCACCACATTTCGTGCTTTATGTCAACTCAGCGTATATGCTTGCCGGCACCCTCAGCTACAAACAGCTGGCTACAATGGGAATGCTTGCAACTGGAGCCGTGCAACGTGAAGTGTACCGCAAAAAAGGTTACAACGATGAGCAGATTATGGGACTTATACAACCCATCGAGTACGATACGCGCAACATCGGCAATCCGTGGATAAACTATGGCAACTATCTGATGACGACACTCATACCAGCAGTCATTGCCTTCATAGCCTTAATGCATTCAGCATACGTGATCGCACGCGAACGGCAAGAGAAGACTCTGAAAAACCTGTTGCGACGCTCTGGCGGCAACACGTTGTATGCTCTTATTGGCAAAATGATACCCTACAATGTATGGTACGTTTTCCTGTGCCTTCTCGCCAACCTAATTATGTTCGGTTTTATGGGCTTTCCTCTCGAGGGCAGCTGGCTGCTTATGGTACTCAACACCATACTCCTCATCTTCGCCGCCCAATGTGCCGCCTGCTTCATTGCCTGCGCCATACCCGACCCACCGCTTACTATGGGCATCAGCGCAATTTACAGCGCAATGAGTTTCTCTCTCAGCGGATTCTCTTTCCCTGTCGAAAGTATGCCGACTTTCCTCTACAGCTTCTCGTGGCTCTATCCAATACGTCACTATTTCTTAAATTTCAGCGACATAGCCATCTACGGCAATGGATTCAGCCACTGCTGGCCGCGATACTGCGTGATGATGGCATTCGGCATAGTATTTGTTGCCGGAGCAATGCTGCTGCGATGGCAGTTGTCGCGCGAAGAACGTCTGAATGTCCAACCTGCTAAGAACAAGATGCTATGATCAAAAAAATAAAGGATATTTGGACAGTCTTCAGCATCGAGGTGAGCCGCGTTTTCAGCGACCGTATGGTGCTGCTAATCTTTTTCCTAGCACCGATACTCTATCCGCTTATTTTCTGCTACATCTACCACAACGAAAATGTGGAGAATATGGCAGTTGCCGTTGTCGACGAATCACGCAGTGCCGACAGCAAACGTTTCATACACAAACTCGATGCCACACCCGAACTCTGTGTCGCCTACCGCTGCAGCAACATCGGCGAGGCACGACGTCTGATGGACGACCACGATGTGCGGTCGATATTCTATTTTCCAAAAGATTTCTCCACGCGCCTTGCCGAAATGCGCACGGCTCGTATCGTCGTGTTCAGCGATATGAGTTCATTCTATTTCTACAAAGCCGCCCTGACAGGTGGCAACAGCGTCCTTATCGACGAAATGCACACCATCGAGCTTGAACGCTACGAAAAAGCAGGACTCACCAACGAGGAGGCACAGATACAAATGCAACCCGTGGTGATGGAAAACACCACACTCTTCAACCCTACTGGCGGCTACGGCAGTTTCTTCCTGCCCTGCCTTTTGATGCTGGTGATACACCAAACTATTTTCCTCGGCATCTGCATCCTCACCGGCGACGCCAACGAGAACCGCAAATCGCTGCATCTCATCCCGCCACATCTGCGTCGTGGCAGCGTGCAGCGCGTCACCAT
>JAEEMK010000008.1 GCA_016283175.1 Bacteroidales bacterium | reverse complement strand
TGTCACCCATTTCTACGACTTCATTGGCGACCGGCTGATTATCGGCAAGTTCTGTGCCATTGCCAAAGGGATTGAGTTTGTGATGAATGGTGCCAATCACCGCATGGACGGCGTGACCACCTATCCGTTCTATATCATAGGTGGCGACTGGGGCAGCGCCATCGCTCCCGTGAAAGACGAATTGCCTCTGAAGGGCGACACCGTTGTGGGCAATGACGTTTGGATTGGCCAAAATGTAACCATTATGCCGGGCGTCCATATCGGCGACGGGGCCATCATCGGGGCCAACTCGGTAGTGGCCTCCGACATTCCTTCCTATGCTATTGCTGTTGGCAACCCCTGCCGGGTGGTCAAAATGCGTTTTGACGACGAGTTCATCGCCTATCTGTTGAAGTTGAAATGGTGGAATTGGGACATAGAGAAGATTGAGGCCAATTTCGAGGCCATGTCAAGTAATGATTTGTCATTAATCAAAAAGATAAAAATATGAAGAAAGTAGTCGTTATATCTACAAGTCTCCGTCCGGGCTCGAACAGCCACGCTATGGCGGAGCAGTTTGCCAAAGGCGCCGAATCCGCCGGCAATCAGGTGGAACTCATCTCGTTGCGCGGCAAAGAGATAAAATTCTGCGTCGGCTGCCTGTCGTGCCAGCAGACAGGTGCCTGCATCTTCAAGGACGATGTGCCCGCCATTATGGAGAGCGTGCTGAACGCCGATGTCGTCTGCTGGGCCACGCCCATCTACTACTACGAAATGAGCGGTCAGATGAAGACCCTCATCGACCGTATGAACGCTATGTTCCCCAAGGACTACCGCTTCCGCGAAGTCTACCTGCTGACAACCGCTTTTGAGAATGAGGCACACGTTCCCGCGCGCGCCGAGAGCGGCTTGCAAGGCTGGATTGACTGCTTCGGAAAGTCGGTGCTCAAAGGTCACCTCTTCTGTGGTGGCGTGGGTGCCCCCAACGAGATTTCCGGCAACGCCAAACTTCAGGAAGCCTACGAGATGGGAAAACAGGTGTAGTGTTTCCCAGACGTATTATTCCTCTATTCCAAATCGGTCATTAGGATGACGGAATTGTTTTTCTTATGTCCACCATCCAGGCCTGTTCCATAGGGGTATAACACAGAAAGCCCGCTAATTCATAGGCTGGTATTCATAGTTTTGCGTTGTTTATTTATCCGTCAGGAATGCAACATCATTCTTTTCGCGTACCTGACGGCACACTTTGATTATATGTTCCTTTACTACCGGCCGTTGAAACGGCCGGCTATCTTTGTTTAACCCCTCCCTGGGTAAAAATGACATAAATCACAATGACCGAATTGGGTTAAACAATACAAACAATCACTTGAAATGTTAAAATTTAACATTTCAAGTCCGTTTTCACACCATTTTACCCGAGAATCGCCCCAAAATACTCCCGTACCACCCTCTTCTAACGCGCTGTTTTCCAGGTACCATCTTTTTACCATCTTCTTATCAAGTTCTTACCAAATTCTACATATGTACGCTTTTTGTGAACTTTGATAAGTATTTGGTAACTGGTTTATAAGTGTTTAGTCCATAGGTGGGTACTTGTGCCTTTATAACGTTTTTGATAATCAGGTTATTAGCAAATGTTAATTTTGTATGTGTTTTTATAGTACAATTTTAACAAAAAAAGACCATATAGGTCGTCAGGTAAGGCACAAAATGCCGTATTGTTCGCAAATACATCTCTTACGGTGCGACACACCCCGCCGCTTTGCGGCACCCCTCTCCGAGAGGGGATGGGTTGCTGCATTATATTGATAATCAAAAGAAAAGTAGAGTGAATCGCACCGAGCCATCCCCTCTTGGAGAGGGGTGGCCCAAAGGGCCGGGGTGTGTCGCACCAGCAAAGCGAACTGGCGGGGGTGTATCGCACCCTATTAATACATTTGGTGCCTCTTCAGGGATTGTCAAATCATCTTGTACCTTTTCCGTTGCAGGCGCTGCAACGCTCGTTGCGGAAGACCTGTTTGCCGTTCTTGTCGATGCCCGACTTGCGTATGGTGCCCTTGCCATCGCAACTAAAGCAGCGCACAATTCCTGTGCCTCTGCATTGGCCGTATTTGACTGGCGTATTGTAATTCTCAAATGGATGTGTTCTCTCCTTTGGTTATTTAATGACAAGTGTTTGTACTAAAGGTTTTTTTATAATTAAGGTTATTCGACTTTTTTTTGTATTTTTGCAATTTGTATTATTTGCAAGTATGCGTTTAAAGTGGCTGAAAATATTACTGTTAGTGCTTGCCGTCGGTTTTGCGTCGCCGCTGGTTCGTGCCCAAAGGGTCATTGAATATGTGGCCGGTATGGGTACGCGCGACGTTGACAACCCAGACATCTGGATACTCTATCAGAACGTGAAGGCTGTGCACGAGGGGATGACGCTCTTTACTGATTCGGCATCGCTAGACACTCGGAACAATATTTTCGTGGCTCATCGCAATGTTAAAATCCTGCTTACTGACACTACGACGCTGTATGGCGAGACGGCCATATATGACGGCACGACGCGCATAGCCGATGTGTGGGGTGATACGGTGACGCTTATTGACGGCAAAACGGTTCTTAAATCCGACTTGCTCAGCTATGACCGCAATACGTCGACGGCCTCCTATTTCCACTGGGGGCACACAGTTCACGACAGCGCGGTGATGGACAGTCGGAAAGGGTATTATCATTCCGACACGCGTGATTTGTATCTCTTTGACGAGGTGGTTCTTTACGACTCGTCGTCACTTCTCGAGACCGACACTTTGCTGTACAACACCAGTACTTGTTTGGCTATTTTTATTTCGCCAACGTATATCTACAGCGACTCTTCGACGGTTTACAGTGAAGACGGCACCTACAACACAGATACAAGAGAAGCCCGATCGTTCAAGGCTACGCGTCTCACCGACCGTGAGAAAAGACTGTCGGCGGACACTCTTTTTTTCAACGGAAAGACGGAATATGGCGAAGCATTCGGCAATGTTGTCATTGTAGATACGTTGAACGATGTGATATGTTCCGGCCGTGTGGGTATTACTGACCAGGCTAATCATTTCTCATTCGTCACTGATTCAGCTCTGATTATTTATATTGACAAAGGCGACTCGCTGTTTATGCACGCAGACACGATATTCGCCTACAACAATGACAACAAAGAGTTTGATGCTGCCAAAGCCTACCGCAATGTGCGTGTGTTCCGCGCCGATGCTCAAGCTGTGTGCGATTCGCTTTATTTCTCGGCACCGGATTCGACGCTGACACTATATCAGAACCCCGTTGTGTGGTATGAGGACTACCAGTGTACGGCGGACACCATAGTGTGTGTTTATGACAGTGCAGGTATAAGACTCATAAAGTTGAGGAACAATATGATGGCTATCGAGAAGGTGGATTCGCTGAAATTCAATCAGGTGAAAGGCCGCAACTCGGATGTCTACTGCCTGAAGAGCGAACCGCTGTATGCAGATATATTAGGTTCGGCCCGTATGGTGTATTATGTTGTTGATGAAGAAGGACGCGACAGCGTCGGCAATATCCAACGCCAGCTTATAGGTGTCAATGCCGGCGTCGGTTCCGATATGCGCATATATTTCAAGAAACGTAAGCCGAGCCGTTTTGCCACGTTCGGTTCGCCGGATATGAAGATGTATCCTGTGGATAAACTGCCTGAAGACGAGAAACGTCTGCCGGGTTTTGAATGGCAGACTGACAGACGCCCGAAGTCGCCTGTTGACGTGTTTTTGCCAAAAATATGACAAAATGTCATACACCTGTCATAGTTGCCGTTTGGCAACGTTTTTGTTAATTATTCTAAATATAAAATAGAAAAAACAAATCAGCAATATGGAACAGAACGAGAAAGAAGAAAAAATCGAACAGGAACAGAATACCGTCGATACAGAAAAGCCGCTGAACGATAAAGATACTACAAAAGAGGAAACTTCCACGAAACAGGAACCAGAAGAGGATCACAGCCGTCGCGGACGCAAGAAACGGATTGAACGCCATAACGATGAACTCAATGCCAAAGTGGAAGAGATGGGTCATAAGCTTGCAGAGATGAATGACAAATATATGCGCATTTACTCGGAATACGAGAATTACCGCAAGCGTACAAGCTTGGAAAAGGCAGGGCTGATTCTGAATGGCGGCAAGGATGTCATTAAACTGATGCTCCCCATCGTCGACGATATGGAACGTGCCATTGCCAATATGGCAGAAACTGATTCTGCCCGCGAGGGAATGCAGTTGATTCTTAAGAATATGCTCAATGCTCTTCAGCAGAAAGGTCTGAAGCCGATGGAAGCTATGGGTGTGAAGTTTGACGAGAACTACCACGAGGCAATAACTCAGATACCGGCACCCACCCCCGAGGCTAAAGGTACGGTTATTGACGTTGTCAAGAAAGGCTATTTCCTCAACGACGAGGTGCTTCGTTTCGCCCAAGTGGTGGTGGCCTGCTGATGTGCAATCGGCAAAAACACAAGTGTAAAACAAGATTATGAAATATTATGTCAAAAAGAGATTATTATGAAGTGTTGGGTGTCGACAAGAATGTGACGCCGGAGGACTTGAAGAAGGCTTATCGTAAGCTGGCGCTCAAGTACCATCCGGACCGCAATCCTGGAGACAAGGAAGCTGAGGAGAAATTCAAAGAGGCTGCCGAAGCATACGATGTGCTCAGCAACCCCGACAAGAAAGCCCGTTACGACCAGTTCGGCCACGCAGGATTGGAAGGTGCCGGAGGCTATGGTGCACAGGGAATGAGTATGGACGATATTTTCTCGTCGTTTGGCAGCATTTTTGGAGACTTGTTTGGAGGAGGTGGATTCAGCTTTGGCGGCTTTGGCGACTCGCGTGGACGCGGTGGCGCCCGTGCTGCTACACGTGGTTCCAATCTTCGCATAAAGGTCAAACTTACCCTGGAAGAGATCGACAAGGGCGTTGAAAAGAAAATCAAGGTCAACAAATATGTGCCCTGCAAATCCTGTAATGGTTCCGGTGCCCGTAATAACAGTTATGAGACCTGCTCGCATTGTCACGGGACAGGTGTCGTTACCGAGCTCCGCCGCTCCATCTTCGGACAAATGCAGACGCAGTCTGTTTGCCCCTATTGCGGTGGCCAGGGAAAGATTATCAAAGACAAATGTCCTGATTGCCACGGTGAAGGCATTGTCAAGTCGGAAGAAATAATTACCATTAATATTCCCGCCGGTGTTAGTGATGGTATGCAACTGTCTATGCGTGGACAGGGTAATGCCGCTCCTCACGGAGGTGTTCCTGGCGACCTTATCATCCAGGTCGAGGAGATTCCAAACAATACGTTTGAACGCCAGGATAACAATCTGTTCTATAATGCTTTCATTACTTTTGCCGAAGCTGCTATAGGTGGTGCCATAGAGATTCCTACACTCAATGGCAAGGTGCGTGTCAAAATAGAGCAGGGAACACCTTCTGGAAAAGTCATCCGGTTGAAAGGCAAGGGACTTCCCGACTTGAATGGCTATGGACGTGGCGACTTGCTTGTCAGCATCAATGTTTGGGTGCCCAAAAGTTTGACGAAAGAAGAAAAAACTATACTTGAAGATCTTGCAAAAAGGCCTAATTTCCAACCTAATCCGTCAACTCGGGAACGTGGTTTTTTTGACAAGATGAAAGACCTTTTCAATTAAAAGCACATTCATCGCCGGCATTGTCCGCGACAACAACCAATGACAGAAGCCTTTCTACAATATGTGTGGCGGCATCGTCTGCTTGAAGGCCCTCTCGTGACAACGGAAGGCATTCCTGTCGTTGTTGAACGTCCCGGAGAATTAAATCGCGATGCCGGTCCTGATTTTTTTGATGCCCGTCTTGAAATAGATGGCATCCATTGGGCCGGTAATGTGGAAATCCACATCAAAGCATCCGACTGGAACCTTCACGGACATTCTTCTGACCGAGCTTATAACAATGTTGTTTTGCACGTTGTCTACGTCTATGACACCGACGTGGTGCTTGAGAACGGCAAGAAACCACCAGTCCTAGACATCTCCAAATGTATACCGGACTATTTGTGGGACAATTACGAACGTATGATGAATCCTGCCGACGACAGCCGCATTCCTTGTGCGAATAGGCTGCCGGAGATCCCTGATTTCCTTTTCCAACTGAGTCAGGATCGTCTGCTGGTTGAGCGTATCGAACGTAAATCGGGCGATGTGCAACGTATTCTTAAAGAGTCGAAAGGCAGCTGGGAGCAATCTTGTTATTGGCTTACTGCACATTATTTTGGTGGCAAAACCAATGCATTTCCTTTCGAATTGCTCGCCAAGGTCACCCCGATGCGTATCGTTGCCAAAATAAAAGACAATGCCTTCCGCGTTGAGGCATTGTACTTTGGACAAGCTGGATTGTTGGAGGGTGAATTTGAAGATGACTATCCTTGCTCCTTGCAGCGCGAATACAACTACCTTCGCAACGCCTACCAGTTGACGCCGATAGAAGGACACTTGTGGAAGTTCTTCCGTATTCGTCCGTCAAGTTTCCCGACACTGCGCATCAGCCAATTCGCCAATCTGATGACCAAATCGAACAATCTGTTTTCAAAACTGCTTGAGTCCGAAAAAGCAAGCACTTTGCAGGAGTTGCTCGAAGTGGAGGCATCGGAGTACTGGCTCACTCATTTTAATTTTGACAAGGCTTCCAAACCCAGTCCAAAAAAATTTGGAAAGGATTTGACAAACATTGTGCTTATCAATGCTTGGGCGCCTCTTCTTTTCGAATATGGAGTCGCACACGGCGATGATGTATACAAAGATCGTGCTTTTTCGTTGCTCCAACAGTTGCCGCCAGAAAAAAACCGTATCACAAAGCTGTGGTCTGCCGAAGGCATTGTGCCTAAGAATGCGGCTGAATCACAATCTATCATACAACGTTACACGGAGTATTGCAGCTGCAAGAAATGTCTTGACTGTCAGCTGGCTTTCCGTCTTTTAAAAACTAAACCATAATTTTATGACCGCTTCCGATCTTACTGCTTTATTGAAATACACCGATTGCCGCATTGTGGCGGACGATGCATCTTTTTTACATCTTCTCACTGACAGCCGCAAGCTTACCGATGCCGCAGCCACTCTCTTTTTTGCCATTCGTACAAAGCGCAACAATGGAGCCAACTATGTCGCAGGCTTGTACGCCAAAGGGGTGCGCAATTTCGTTGTGTGCAGCGATATGGACGACGCTGTCCGAGACGGCTTGCTGGCTCTCACCGATGCCAATTACTGGTTTGTGAAGGATGTGGTTGCCGCTCTTCAGCGTGTCGCCGAGCACCATAGGCTTCAGTACGATATACCCGTCGTGGGAATTACAGGCAGCAACGGCAAAACCATAGTCAAGGACTGGATTGTCCAGCTACTGTCGTCCGACCACAACATTGTTGCAAGCCCTAAGAGTTACAACTCTCAAATCGGTGTTCCTCTCTCGGTCTGGCAGCTTGTGGAATCAAATGATTTCGCTGTCTTCGAGGCTGGTATTTCCGAAACTGGAGAAATGGAGCAGCTGCGCAACGTTATACAGCCCACTATCGGCATTTTCACCAACATTGGCCAGGCTCACGACGAAAACTTCCTCACACGCCATCAAAAAGTGGCCGAGAAACTGCAGCTTTTCACTCATTGCAAAGTGTTGATATACTGTCTTGATCATAAAGAAATACATTCCGTCCTTTCTGAGAAAGAGAGTTTCCACGGCATCAATCGTTTTACTTGGGGCAGCACAGATGAAAACAGTGTTCAACTGGTTGAAACCATAGTCAAAGACCACTCTACGGTATTGAAAGTCCGAAGGAACGATATGTCGTCAAATGCTGTTTTCGACATTGAAATTCCCTTTGTCGACCGAGCTTCGGTCGAAAATGCAATGCACTGCATAACACTACTGATCTATCTGGGCTATTCTTGCGAAGCTATTGCATCCCGTTGTCGCTCTCTTATGCCTGTGGCTATGCGTCTTGAAATGGGCGAGGGCATCAACAACTGCCTGTTGATCAACGATAGTTACAGCCTCGACATCAATTCGCTATCCATCGCGCTCGATTTTGTCCAGCACGAGCGTCAGCATTTCAACAAGACGCTAATTATTAGTGATATTCTACAGTCTGGTCTGCCCGAAGAACGGCTTTATTCACAGGTCGCTTTGCTTATCGCCCAACGAGGTATAAACAAACTTATCGGAATTGGCGATGCCATCATCCGCAATCGAGACCTCTTCAGTGGCATCAAGACCAGTTTTTACCGTTCTACCGAGGAATTCCTGCTCAAACATTCGTTGTCCGATTTCCAGAATGAAACTATCCTTTTGAAAGGTGCACGAGTCTTTTGCTTCGAGAAAGTCGCCAAAGTGCTTCAACGCAAACGCCACGAGACAATTATGGAAGTCAATCTCGATGCGTTGATTCATAATGTCAACTACTACCGCTCGCGCATCGAGCCCTCTACCAAGCTAATGGCAATGGTCAAAGCTTCTTCATACGGTGCTGGCAAGGTCGAAGTGGCCAACACGCTCCAGTTCAACCACGTCGACTACCTCACGGTGGCCTATTGCGACGAAGGCGTTGAACTGCGCCGCAACGGCATAACCCTTCCTATTATGGTGATGAACCCTGAAGAAGAGAGTTTCGACAACATCATTCGCTACAACCTCGAACCCGACATCTACAGCTTCCGCATTCTGCAGCTCTTCTCTGATGCGGCAAACATCTATGCCGACAGCCACAAACCGGTGGCAATACACATCGAACTCGATACCGGTATGCACCGTCTCGGTTTTGCTTCTGGCGACATACCGCGTTTGGCCGAGTTGCTCTCCTCGTCAGATTCGCCGCTCGTTGTGCGTTCCATCTTCTCTCATCTCGCCTGTAGCGAAGATGCTGCAATGGATGACTTTACCAGGTTGCAGATATCGAGGTTCCAAAGCGACTCCTCGCGACTTAAATCGCTCCTTGGACGCGGTGATATCCTCTGTCATATTCTTAACTCATCGGGCATCACCAGGTTTCCCGAAGCGCAAATGGATATGGTGCGTTTAGGCATAGGTCTCTACGGCATATCGCCCGAACCAGACGTGCAGCGGAAGCTGATGCCTGTAAGCACCCTCAAGACACGCATTTCGCAGGTTAAAGACATACCCTTGGGCGACTCGGTTGGATACAATCGCCGTTGGATAGCGCAGCGCGACTCCCGCATTGCCATCATTCCCATAGGCTATGCCGATGGCTTTTCGCGCAGCCTTGGCTACGGCAAAGGCAGTGTGGAAATCAACGGTCTCCAAGCTCCTGTCATCGGCAGCGTCTGTATGGATATGTGCTTTGTCGATGTCACTGACGTGCCCTGCAGCGAAGGCGACGAGGTAGTCCTCTTTGGCTCGGCAACGCAACTCTGCCGTATGGCACAGTCGGCAGGTACCATACCTTACGAGATCCTCACCTCGGTGTCGCCACGAGTCAAGCGCGTCTACGTCTCCGAGTGACACCCCTTCAAAAAACTGAAAACAAATGTAAAATAAATATAAAACCTAACCGACAATGTTCACTCCCAAAATGAAACTGGCCGATCTCATCGCTGCCAATCACAATATCATTCTGCTCCTTCCGCGTTTTGGCATTCCGCTGGGCTTCGGCGAAAAATCCGTCCGCGATGTTTGTTCGGCACACAATGTCCCGGCTGATTTTATGGTACTCATCTGCAATGTCTACACCTACGACGACTACCTGCCCGACATCAAGCAGCTCGCCGCCACCGATATGCGCCCCCTGGCAACCTACCTCAAGGAATCGCATCGCTACTACACCCTCGAACGGCTGCCCCACATCGAAGAGCATCTGCATCACATTGCCGACCGCATCGGTGGACGCTACGAACAGATACTTAAACAGTTCTATGCCGATTTCCGCAATGAGATCGAAGCCCATTTCCAGTGCGAGGAACAATACGATTTCCCCCGACTGCTTTCCCTTCAGGAAGGCATCAAGGGCAAATCCATAGCAATGTCCCATTCCCAGAAATCGCACGGCGGACTTGTCGACAAACTCAACGACCTTACGCAGATTGTTTACAAATACTTGCCGGGCAATGTTTTACCCGAGGAAACTATGGAGCTCGTCTTTGACATTCTGCAGCTTTCAGCCGACATACAGAAACACGCGCTAATCGAGGAGAAAATCCTTATACCATACGTCAACTATCTGGAAAGGAGTCTCAAATGAAACCGCTTCAGTCTGTCCTCATTGTCGAGCCATCCGAAATCGTCTACCAAGGCTTGCGCTCTTTGCTCGTCGAAACTGGACGTTTCAACATCCTTGCGCAGCTTGCCGAGGCAACATCCCTCGACGACCGTCTGCCGTCAATACGCCCCGACCTGCTAATAGTCAACCCCACCTTGCTCTCCTCGACACCCAAGCAGCAGCTGGCCTCCTACGCACGCCTGCGGCCTGCGATGCCTGTTGTCGCACTCGTATACCAGTATGTTGAGCGCTCGCTGCTTGACAATTTCCGCTATGTTATCGACATACGCGACACCCGCAGTACACTTCTCGCTACAATCAGCAGCGCACTCAACAGCGACATATCTGAAAACGACAACGCGGGTCAATCCGACAACTATGAGCTAAGTGACCGTGAGACCGACGTCCTCGTTCTCGTGGCCAAGGGTTTGAGCAGCAAGGAGATTGCCGATAAACTCCACATCTCAGTCCACACCGTCAACTCCCATCGCAAGAACATCACCCACAAGACGGGCATACGTTCCGTCGCCGGTCTTGCCGTCTACGCGATGATCCATAATTTGATGGAAACCTGATAATAAAGGCTCCCGCTTGTTTTGTCAGTGGGAGCCTTTTTTTGTTTGGAAATGCAAAAGTTTATTTGAAATCCATTTTCTTCAGGAAGTCGGTGCAGTCCTCGAAGGTGGGGAAGGTGTGTTCTTCGGGAATCACCTCGGGGATGACTTTCATCTTGGTAAGCATATACATAGGCTGTGGCTGGATGATGGTCATCAGCACCATCATACCACGTGCCTGCAGGTCCTTGATGGCCTCTTCCATAGCATATAGTCCGCTCTGGTCCATAAAGCTGACCAGACGCATACGGATGATGACCACCTTTGCGTGGTCGGGTACATCGGCCATCACCTCCTTGAACTTGGTGATGCTGCCGAAGAAGATAGGCCCGTTAAGACGCTGTATGTATATGTGTTTCAGCATTTCGTCGGTGATGCCGCCCTCGTCGTGCCAGGGCAGGTTCTTGTCGAAGTTGGCCTGCGGCGGTGCGGGAAGTCCGCGGTGCAGGTCGCTGTCGGTCATTGCCGACGAGCTGTAGCCGCCTTCCACCAGGTCGCTGGCGCGCTTCATAAACAGTACGCAGGCTATCACCATACCGATGCCTACAGCTGTCAGCAGGTCGACAAAGACGGTGACGAGGAACACCACGACGAGAACCACGGCGTCGGCGCGCGGTATGTTGAGGAGATCCTTGAAGCCCTTGAAGTCGATGATGCCCACGCCCACGGTGATAAGGATGCCTGCCAGTACCGACAGTGGCACGTATTTCACCAGGCTTCCGAGTCCAAGCAGGACAGCCAGGAGCACCATAGCGTGAATCATACCGCTCAGCGGAGTGCGGCCGCCGCTCTTGACGTTGACCACGGTACGCATCGTTGCACCAGCGCCGGGCAGGCCGCAGAAAAGACCTGCAAGGGCGTTGCCGATTCCCTGTCCTATAAGTTCGCGGTTGCTGTTGTGCTTGGTCTTGGTGATGTTGTCGGCCACCACCGAGGTCAGCAAGGTGTCAATCGAGCCGAGGCCGGCCAGCGTAAGGCCGGGGATGATGGCGGTGGTGAGAACCACGCCCCAGTTGACGGTGGCAAGGTCTACACCCGTTTTGGCGAAGAAAGGTGTCGGCAGACCCGAGGGGATGTTGCCGATGATGGGTACGCCGTCCATATTGATAAACAGCGAGACAATGGTCATAATGATGAGTGCCATCAATGTCGACGGCACCTTCTTGGTAATCAGAGGGAAAAGATAGATGATGGCGACTGTTCCAAGACCCAGCAGCAGGGCTGTCAGTGACGTGTGGCCGACAGCGGCGGGATAGCCCACCATCAGGTCGAGCATCGAACCCGTACCACTCTGTCCTATAAGTGGATAGAGCTGCTGCAGGATGATGATGACACCGATGCCGCTCATAAAACCCGACAGGACGGGGTAGGGGATGTAGCGCACATATTTGCCAATCTTGATAATGCCGAAAAGGATTTGGAACAATCCGCAGAACAGAGCTGCAAAAGCCATAGCGACAAGCACTTCGCCCAGGTTTCCGCCCGACGAGGCCCACGCTCCGGAAATGAGGGTGGCCGTAACGACGGTCATAGGTCCCGTAGGACCGCTGATTTGGCTTGGCGTGCCGCCAAACAGGGCTGCGAAAAAGCCCAGCAGCATAGCGCCGACGAGGCCGGCGTAGGCACCTAGCGATGCCGCGTCGGGGCTGTCGATGCCGCTGAAAGCCTGTATGCCGAAAGCCAATGCCAATGGCAGAGCCACGATGCCGGCGGTGATACCGCCGAAAATGTCGCCTTTAAGGTTCTTTGTAGTCAAAAATGCCATAGTCAATAAATTAAATTATACTGTTTTGTCTTTGATTTGTAGTCTGTTGCGTTATTTGAGCCCAAATGTATCGGATTGCAAAAATACTAATTTTCAGTCATTTTACAACATACAAAATGAAATAAAAACAGTATCTATCTTTTCAGCAGGCGTGATGTGATGCGGTGGCCGGAGGCGGTGACGAGGGTCAGCAGGTAGTTGGCCGGGGGCATCGAGGAGAAATCGACCGTGTAGCGGCCTTGGCCTGCGGCTTTGAGGATTATGTCGTATGAGCGGCCGCTGATGTC
>JAEEMK010000047.1 GCA_016283175.1 Bacteroidales bacterium | reverse complement strand
CGTACGCTTGACTGCGTGCCGGCGTTGACCACCGACGTTATGACGCGTGCTTCGCAGCACGACGGTGCTTCGGTTGTTGAGGTGCTGCAGAACTGTATGATCTTCAACGACAAGACGCACGCTGCCATTACCGACCGCGCTGTCCGCGACGACCGTACCATTGTCCTCGAGCACGGCAAACCGATGATTTTCGGCAAGGAGAAGAACAAGGGCTTGCGTTTCAACGGTCGTCAGCTGGAAGCTGTCACCATTGGCGAGAACGGTGTCACTATCGACGACATTATGGTCCACGATGAGACCACCGAGGATACCGGCATCCATATGATGCTGGCCCATATGGGCGGCGACCTGCCTGTTGCACTTGGCGTTATCCGCAATGTCAAGAAGACCTCTTACACACAGTTGTATGAGGACCAGATGGACGAGCAGATGCAGAACGGCAAGTACAAATGCGTCGACGACCTGCTCAACAGCGGCGACACTTGGGAAGTGTAACCTACTGATTGATTGAAACTGAAAACGGAGAACGGACTGCTACAGTCAGTTCTCCGTTTCTTTTTTTTGACGGGTGGCGCGAGCTTCCAGCCTGCAAGCATACATAAGTGCTATACTCTTTCGAGGAGGAAGCTGACGGGGCGGAAGCCGTCGTTGCAGGAAATGAGTGCGCTGTTGGGGTTTTTCATCCAGCCGTCGTAGAAGTTGCCGCGTCCAGCAGCGAGTTCCTCGACAAACCAGCGCATCGACTCCCAAGCGCTTTCGCAGAGAGTCTCTGGTTTGGTGGCATTGATGCTTATCCAACTGTCGCCTTCGTTGATGGTGCAGGCGTGCTGGATGGGGTTTTCGTAGAGAGCTTGGAGGTCTTTGTAGTCGGCCTTGCGAATGGCTGTTATCTTAACGTTGTGCATAATCTTGAGTTTTAATCTTCCCAAATAATGTACCATAATCCGTTTGAGAAGGCGTAAGTTCTACCAAGGTAAGATGATTTGAAAGAGGAGTCGTATTTTGCCGGTTTCCAAAAGCGGCGACTTTTGTTTTTGGCTTTGAAAAAGCGGCTGTCGATTTCTTTTTGTGTCAAATAGAAGTACCGTCCCTTGTACATTATATATCCATAGAACGGTTGACTACGGTAGTCGTCTGTAAACTCTATTTGCGCAAAATCCAGAAGGGTGAAAGGATTGTCGATGTTGAATTTGGAAAGCGCTCTCTTTTTGCCGTAGGAGGGCAGAATGGTGCCGCCGTCGGCAAGTTCCTCCTTATCGTCGATTTTTTCCATCATTGTCGTGTCGGAAGTGTTGTCAGAATCGTACAGGGTCAGGAAGCAGGCGCTTTTTTTCTCCATTGGTGTCTTTTCGTCTTCGGGGTCGAGTGTATAACCTTTCACCACTCTTTTCAATATGTGGCGCAGGTGGCGGTCGGTGATTTTGTATTCGGGTATAGAAACGGTTGCTGTGTCGGGTGGCGGTGGTGGAACGAGGGTCGTGTCGAAAGCTCTCCAATTGCTGTCCACACCGTGAAGGTAGTCGTAGTAGTATTCGAGTATTGCACCGGACATATTGTCGGGATGGTAGACGCCGCGGGCATAGAAGTATCTTTCAAGTCGCGAGCCGCTCCATAATCCCCAGTTGTTGCGTAGCCACATACCGAGTCCGAAATGGTATTTGGACATACTTTCGCGGTTGGGTTGGGCAATTATGCCTCTGCGGTTTTTGAATGCTAATATAGAATCAAGCTGGCTGAAGCAGTCCTCGATGTCGCGTGGGATGTATATGCCGTCGATGGTGTCGGCGACAATGCGGCGCTCGTACCAGGCACGTCTGTTTTGCCATTCTATTTTGCCTTCGTGCTTGGCTATTAGCTTGTTGCGTTTGTGCATTGCACCAAATAGCTTTTGGTACCAGAAGTCAATTCCTTCGGGGAAGTCGCTGACATCGAAGCGTGTGTTCTTGATGGCTTTGCGTATCTTGGCTTCGGGCAGGCTGTCGCGGTTGTCCAATTTTACGATGGTGGCGTGTCCGTCGCGGTCGATGCGCAGCAGCATACTCAGATGATAGTATTTGTAGGCGCCGTAAATCACATCACCTTGTGGAGTCATCCGCAGCTTTGAGGCAATCAGTTTTTCTCCATCGCTGACATAGTCGCTTGGACATTTGAAGGTCGTTTCGATACGTTGCTGGGGTGGAATTTGCCTCAGTTGCGATTCAGAGTGATAAGAGAACGGCAGGGTTTCGATTTCGCCTGAGGAGAGATGGATTCTGAGCAACGTGCGTGAGGCGGTGTAAACGAAGACGGTGTCGTTGATTGCAAAGACAGGCCTGTCGGATATCAGCGTGTCGCGAGAGGTGGCGTTGGGGATGAAGAAATCCTTGAGTGTGAAATAAAGCCTGCAGTTGACGCTGTCGTTGTTGCATCCAATCAGTTCTTTCAGATTCTGCTGCACCTTTACGGCTCCGTCGACGTATAGTGAGAAGCTGTGGGTGTGTGAAGGGTTTTCTCGTGGCGAGTAGTCGTAATTGAGCAGGTGCAAGACTGTTCGGCCGTCGTTGCTGATGAAGACTTCTCCGAAGGAAAGGTTTACGGGGATGGTGTAGAGCAACGTGGAGTCTTTGGTGCTGAATACATCTGTTTTGCCCAATGAGGTTATGTCCAAACGCCGTGCAGGGAGGGTGGTGGCTGAGTATAAACCGTTGGAAGAGTGGACGGTGACAATGTTGCTACTGCTGCTTTCAAATTGTGCCGAAGCGGGATTGTTTAATCCGGCAACCAGCAGAGCAAAGCATACGGCTTTGGATATCCATTTGGGTAGGAGCGGCTTTGGTGAATGATTGTACATTTTCATTATTATTAATTTAGTCGTCTGTTTTATTAGTAACAAAATGAGATGCTTTTTTACTAATCATTTTTTTTTAACATACTAAATGAAAAACAGGCAAACGCCGATGACGCTGATGACGGCGCCGATGACTTCGCGCACTGTCACCCGCTGGTGGAAGAGCAGGGCGGCGGGAGCGATGATGAGTATAGGTGTGAGGGCGAAGATGGTTTGGGCGATGCCGGCGCTGGTGAAGAGAGTTGCCATCAGCGAGAGGCTTACGCCTATGAAGGGTCCGAACATTGTGGAGCCGAAAGCACAGAGCATAGCTTTGCGGTCTTTTGTTGCGCGGCGCAGTTCGCCGATGCCGTCCTTGCTGAGGAGCATCTGCATCAGCATAAAACCAGCGAGGCCCATAATTGCTCGTATCATTGTGGCGGCAAAGGGGATACTGATACTGAGCGGCAGGGGCAGCAGAGCGTCGGTGGGGGCGGAGGAGGGAGAGAAGCCGCAAGCGGCAAGCGACGATTCGTAGTGCAGCAAACCCACTTTGCTCATAACCAATCCGCATCCTTGGCAGATGCCGGCCATAGCGGCGTAGGCAATTCCTCGCAAAGGTAGATTGAGCTTCACTTTAGGATGCGTTTTTTTGTCGCCGCTGTCCTTTGAGAGAATCGACAGAGCTATACCGCTCAGTGTCACCACCATACCGACTATGGCCAAAGGCTTCATCTGCTCACCGATG
>JAEEMK010000046.1 GCA_016283175.1 Bacteroidales bacterium | reverse complement strand
GATGTCGAAGAGTGTCCATTCCGCTATGGCGATGTCGCTGGCCACGGTGGTGGTGCCGCTGGCAGGGTTGGGGCTGACGGTGACAAACGGCTGCTCAGCGCCTGCAATGCCTTCGGTGTTGTCGAAGACGGCTGTGAACGACGTGTCGCGCGTCACGGTGACGATGCGCGGATTCTGGTTGTTGCCGTCGCTCCAGTTCAGGAAAGGATGATATCCGTTCCTCGGGTATGCGAAGAGCCTTATGGTGGTGTCGGCCGGGTATTCGCCGCCGCCGACCACATACCCCCAGTCATCGTTGTTCGACGCGGTGTTGACGGCATAGAAGGTGCCGGTGTGGAAGTCCATCTCCGTCCAGTCGGAGTAGCCGCCGGAGTTGTTGCAATACGAGCGTACACGCACCGTGTAGTCGGCATCCATCGCCAGGTTGCTGAGGGTAATGCTTCCCTTGTATTGTGCATCGGGTGCTATAGGACCCACCGTCGTGCCGGTTCCTTCTGCGAACCCCTGCGGGCCGTATTCCACTTCGAAAGCCGTATTCGCATACTGCGCCCGCCATTCAATCGTGGCACCCATCCTGTGCTGCTCCGCCACTTTCATCCATATCGGCGGCATACACGGCGCCGGCGCCAAAATCGGGAACGGAGCTCCCCAAGAGAAATTAGAAGCCTGCCAAGGATAATCAGGTGGATTAGTGTTGACATATGAACCATTTACAATGTATGAAAAGCAACTGGAGTCATAATTCACAACATCTGATACTGCATTTCTAAAAGTTAGTGGGCTGACGTGTTGCCAAGAATACCCGTTTGCGAAATTATGTATTAGATTCATACCAATAATAAATCTTTCCGTGACACGCACTGGTTCATTGAAATATACTTCCAGTATATTAAAATACAGAGGATTGTAAATGCTGCCAAGGTAGCTTGAATCAGACTCACACATTTTGAAATAATTGCCAATCAAGGCAGATTTTCCTATACGGAATGAGGCTGTATCCACCAATTCATAATCATAGCCTGCACTTGCTGTAGTGTTCCCAATAATAACGGAATAGTTATTAGTGTCAAAAGATTTAATAACTTTATTCAGGTAATTAATGGTATCATACAAATAGTAATTCTCAAGCGCAAGAGGGATGGCTATTCCATAAATAAGAGTATGAGAATTATCTCGCGTGCATTTTTTTGATAAAAACACAGTATCTCTTGTCATTTGCTCATTAAAAAAAGTTAAAGATGTAAGGTTGTGTTCAAAAGGTTCAAATTGAAACCTCTGCGGATTCTCATAGTGCTCCACCAGCTGGGCATTGGCGGTCAGGATTGCAAAAAGGGCGATAATGATAGCTGTTTTATTTTTCATTATGTTTTTTTATGGTTGTTTACAAATTCCTGATGAATTTAGATCGGTTGTTTTAATATCTATAAATGATAGATTTGTAAGTTGATCATTTAGTTGAAAGGGTGCTATATATAATGGAGATGGAATAGTATTTTGATCAATATATGGATTAGATGAATTAAGACAATCAAAAGGAGGTTCTTTCCTAATGTCGTGAATCAAATAAGAATGAGAAAGGGACTTCAATTCTCCTGTAGCAAGAACTTTCATATTTGAATAGCGGTCAAGTGAATAGTAATAGGAATGGTTATCATAAATTAATAGGGAGGGATAACTATAGGTGTTATAAGGTTTAAGATAATATATAACGGAATTTGTTGTGCTTTCGTCAGGATAAAGGTTAGTCTGAAGAAGTAATAGAGTATGATAGTTAGGAAAGTATTTCATTTCGTTATATGGGGCGGCTTTTGAAACCAAAGGTATTATCTGGCTATTTGTAAATGATGCAGTTGATGCATCAAAGATATGAACTGGAGAATAGTAGTTCACAATACCAGATTGATCTACGATTGTTGATATTGCAACGTCATCGTTTTCAAGATACTCTATTGAATATCTCCACGAATTAGGGATTCCAAATGTTTCTATGGGGGTGTATGCATCTAAAGATGTAAGATTGTATTTGTCTATTACTGTAAGAGCGAATTTGTTAGTTACAAGGTCATACTGACCACTTGCTACTATGTAATTGTCTGTAACGGCAATATCTTGGTATATCCGATTATAATATATTTGTGGAATGTTTAAATAATGATAGGAAATATTTATCCCTGAAAACTCAAAGATAAATATACCGGTATTAATATAATTGGTTGTATCAATAGGATCTTCTCCCACCGCAGCAATAGTGTGATTGCCACTGTTTGGGTCTGTATATACTTCCATTTTTTTAAGGGTATATATCTCTGGTATTTTTACATAAGCAACACTGCCTGTTCCTGATGTAAACACCGATTCTGTGAAATAACCCACAACACCGTATTCGTCATAATGTCCGCAGAAATACACTGTGTCGGACAATCGTTCAAAATCATTGATATAGAAGTCGTTGTCTATAACAAATTTCACTCCTGTGTTTGTCGAGGGATCCATCCAAATAAACTCGCTGTAACCGAAATGACGATGAGATGAGATAATATGCAGTCCGTCCGATGCCACGCGACCAACAGCACCATCGTCATTATACGCGCACGTTGGAGTGTGCAATGTTTGGGTAACTTGCGCCATTGCATTATGCATCAGCAGGATGCCAATTAAATACAGAGAAACAAATCGTAATAATTTACTCATAACATTTTGTATTTTAGATGATTAAACAATCATATTGAGAGCAATTTCAACAAAATATTCCAACTGCAAAAATACACTTTTTATCTGGGAAAAACAATTTTTTTTGCGTTTTTTTATCTTTTGTGTTACATTTTCTATTTAAACTTAAACACGAATTATCATTAATTAACCATAAATTAGGGTTGATTCGTGGCCATTCGTGTGTTTCAGATGGGATACACGAAATATCGTTTTATTTTGTGATAATTTTCCCCTCTTTTATATATTAGATGCAAAAAACGGCGAAAAGTAACACGTAGATGAAAATTTTTTTTCAAATAATGTTTTTTAAGGCTGTAAAACGAGAAGAGGCGGCCGCACGGCCGCCTCTTTCTTCGAACAACATTAAATTATTTCTGAGCGTGTGATTGACAAGGTGTTTTGTTCGACTTATGATGCTTTCTTACTCAGAAACCGTTCAGCATCGTTTATGTATAATAACCAATTGTCTTAGGGTTTAGTGGTTGATCTTGAGCTTAGTCTGCCTCGTAAATCAGGAGTTCGCCGCCGGTATAGAGGAACAGCATCGGGTCTTTGTCTCTTTTCTTGAAGATCCAGCATCCGCCGTTGTCGCGGTCTATCTCGGTCTTGATGTAGCGGCTGCTGATTTTCTGTTCGGCCAGCACCTTGTCGTTCTGGTCGAAGACCTGCAGGTAGGTGTTGCCGTCCACATCGTTGACGATGGCGTACATTATGTCGCCGCTGACAGCGTAGCTGACGAGGTCGACGTTGTAGGTATCGTGGACGTATTTGTGTACCACAACGACGTCGGTGACGTGATAGTCATACCAGTAGGAGTTGCAGTAGACCCAGAATCCCGGCCAGAAGATGGGGCGCGGCGGCACGGGGTGCCAGAAAATGGGGCGCATATGGATGATGCCGTGGTGATAGGGATGGTGGAAGTATGGAGCGGGATGCATAGGACGGTGTGATGGGGGCATAGGGCCTGGGTGGCCGGGGCGGGCAAAGGTGTGGCCCGGGTTGTCTTGGCGATGCACTGTGCCGCGTCCTGCCGTGATGGGACCTCCCGGAGTGCCCTGTGTCGACGGTGTGCCTGGACGGCCGCCGCGGCCGCCGGCATTGGGGGTGTCGTTGCCACGACCTCTGCCGTTGTCGACTGTGCCGCCGCGCGACGGACGCTCATTGTCACGGCCTCTCAACGACGAGTTGTAGCTGCGGTCGCTTGGCGAAGTGCTGCGCGGTGCGCCTATCGACGAGCGCGAGTTGCTGTAGGTGCCGCGGTCGTTGCCTGCCGAGTTGCCACGATAGGTGGTGGAGCCGCTGCGGCTGCCTGACGATGGGCGTGTCACCGACGTGCCGCGGTTGCTGCCGCTGTAGGAACTGCTGCTGCGCGGCGAGCTTGAGAACGAGCTGCCACGGTTGCTGCTTCGCGACGAACCGGAGTAGGAGCTGCTGCTTCGCGAACTGGAGCTTGAGAATGAACTGCTGCTGCGTGAACTGGACGACGAGGAACTGTGGCTGGCGCCGCCACGCGAGCTCGACGATGAACTGTGTCCACCGCCACGCGAACCGCCGCCGCGGCCCTGTGCGAAGGCCGGAGTGATGCTGAGGACGGTTCCGAGTGCAAGAATTGCTATCAATTTGTTTGTTTTCATAATGTATCCCTTCTTTTTGCTGTTTATTGTTCGGTTTTTCACAGTGCAAAAGTACCGACACATTCACAAGTAAAACCCGAACAGGCAACCTAATTTTCCGGTTTTTTCTGGGAAAACCCTATCTGAGGCTGTAAAGTGCTGGTTGATACTTTTTTTGGATATCTGAATTTTTTTTCGGTTTTGTCTTTTCCGTTGAAAATAAAACTAAAAAACAGTGTGTGCTATGCTGTGGTGAAGCAGACGGTTTTTTTTCGACGTTACGATGTTTCGTCAATTATAATGTTTCATATCCATTTTTTTATGCTCTAAACGTTCTTTTCGATACACTTTCCCTGGCATATGTACAGTATATGTACAGTACTTGTACAGTATATGTACGCTTTAGAAGCGTACATATACTGTACATATACTGTACAAGTACTGTACAAGTGCCAGTGTTGGTATATGCTTTGCACAGTCAAAGGACATCAAGGTGCATTTTGAAACGTGGAGCTGCTTAATTTTCAAGTAATCAGTTGATTGATGTCCGGGATGATGCTTTTCCCCGACGTAAGGTCACAAAAAACGATATGCTAACTGCAATTGCCGGCAATCAATAAGAATGATTATTGGCAATTGCAGTTAAAAAAAAGCACGTATGGCAACGTGCATAGTAAAGGAATGTGTTTTTTGATGATGTCAGCTTTCATTCTCTTCGCTGCTGTCCTCCTCGTTTTCGTCTGTGCTGGTCTGGACTTCTGACCCTTTTGAGAAGACACCGAGGTTGCGAAGGGCTACGTAATAGTATGTTATGAAAAGCAGGGTGAACATTATGTCGCCTAGCGGCACCCGCTCGCGGCCGAGGAAGAGCAGCGTTACGAGCAGTATCAGCAGCTGTGCCAGTGTGTAGAGGTGGAAGCCGCTTTTGCGCAGGTTCCACATCAGTATGACGCCTGCCAGCGAAAGGCCGTAGAGTAATGCACTGCAGAGGAAAAAGGAACGCGGCGTTTCGAACAGCTGTTCTACGAAGACAGTCATTTCGCTTGGAAATGTCATAGAACCAGATTCGTACATTGTCTTAAGAAAAGGCAGGGTCAGTCCTGTCATCAGATGGCTCAGGAAGTATGAACCGGAACCTATAATGCTGAGAACAAGGAGTATGCGTAAACTTCGGCGGCGTGCTTTGAATATCTGTTGTTCAAGATTGTTGTCCACGGTTAGTGTGTTTGGCTGTTAAGTATTGGCTAATAGGCTGATTCTATGGATTTTTATCCTAATGGTTGTTAAAGGTTTATCCGTTGAAGTTCTTCAGCCATTTGCTGTTGCAGTTTGGATGCTTCCTCGGCGGCGCGCTGTGCGAAATCGGTTCCGTTGGAGGCATAGATGATGCCGCGCGACGAGTTGACGAGCAGGCCGCAGTCGCTGTTGAGACCGTAGCGACACACTTCGCTGAGGCTGCCGCCCTGTGCGCCGACACCGGGCACAAGCAGGAAACTATTTGGTACTATGCTTCTTACGGTGGTAAGCATATCTGCTTTGGTAGCTCCTACCACGTACATCATATTGTCTGAGTTGCCCCATTTCTGCGAAGTTTCGAGAACGCGCTCGAAGAGATGGCGTCCGTCGGTCTGGTCGACCATATACTGGAAGTCGAAGGCACCTTTGTTGGAGGTAAGTGCCAGCAGGATAACCCATTTGCCGTCGTAGACGGTGAAAGGCGTGACGGAATCCTCGCCCATATAGGGTGCTATGGTCATCGAGTCGAAGTTGAAGTCGCCTTCGGGGTCGAGAAACGCTTTGGCATATTGCTGCGAGGTGTTTCCAATGTCGCCGCGCTTGGCATCGGCGATGGTAAATGCTTTGTCTTCAAGGCTATGGAGATAGTCCATAGTTTTTTTGAGTTGAATTAGACCCTTGATTCCTGCCGACTCGTAGAAGGCCAGATTGGGTTTGTAGGCCACGGTGTAGGGCAGTGTGGCGTCGATGATGGCTTTGTTGAAAAGGAAAATGCCGTCTTCTTCATTCTGAAGATGTTGCGGCATTTTGCGGATGTCGGTATCGAGTCCCACGCAGAGGAATGATTTCTTGCGTCGTATTGTTGCGATAAGATCTTGACGGGTCATTGGTGGTAAAGTTTAAAGGTTAAAGAATTAAAGATGGACAGTGCTTTTTCAAATTGTTCAGTCTTTTGTGAGTTTGTGGAAAATTTGTTCGAGACTGTCGTGGCCTTGCGCTTTGAGTTGGTCGATGCTGTTGTCGGCGACGATGCGGCCGTGGTTGATGATGACGGCTCGGCTGCACATTGCTTCGACTTCCTGCATAATGTGTGTCGAGAGCAGCACTATTTTGCTTTTTCCGGCTTCGCGTATGACTTTGCGAATCTCTTCCAGCTGGTTGGGATCCAAGCCTGTAGTTGGCTCGTCGAGGATAAGCACCTTTGGGTCGTGGATCATAGCCTGTGCCAGTCCCACGCGCTGACGGTAGCCTTTGGAGAGTGCGCCTATTTTCTTGCCCAGTTCTGGTTCGAGACCTGTGAGTTGTATCATCTCGTCGACGCGCTGGCGGCTGTTCTTGACTTTGTGGATGTCAGCGATGAAGCGCAGGAACTCGGGGATGTACATCTCGGTGTAGAGCGGGTTGTGTTCGGGCAGATAGCCTATGCAGGCGCAGACTTGCTGTGGCTGGTCGAAGATGCTGTAGCCGCATACTTTCACTTCGCCTTCCGAAGGCGGGATGAAGCAGGTGATGATTTTCATCAGAGTGGACTTGCCGGCACCGTTTGGTCCCAACAGTCCTACTATTTCGCCAGTGTTGACGGAGAAGCTTACGCTGTCGAGGGCACGCTGGCTGCCGTAGAGTTTGGTGATATTGTTTACTTCTAACACTTTATTGTCGTGGTTGTGTGTTGGTTTTATTGCTCTTGCAATTCGCGAGCCTCTTGCAGGCTGATTCGTTTGCCGTTGTAGAAAGCAATGACGAAGGCATCCTTGAAGCCTTTTTGGCGCATTTCCGACTGGAGGTTCTTTGCTCGGGCTATGGTGGTCTCGTTGCCTATGGTGTAGCGGCATACGCCGTCCTGTTTGTAGAGCTGGTAGTCGGTGACGCCTTTGAACTCCTTGGCGCCGTCTTTCAGCTCTTTTTCGCTGGTGAGGAACTGCACACGGTAGGTGACACCCTCGACGACAACTTCATCTTTGCGAACGACGGTGATAATTTCAGGCTCCTCCTGACGGAATGGCTCGATTGAAGGCGGGACGTTCTTTTCGGGCATATCGACATTGGCTTTTGGAGCCTCTTCGCCTTGCGACTGGAGTATTGTTGTGGCCAGTGCATCGTCTTGCTGCATCTGTGCCTTCAGGGTGCTGTCGGCAACAGCATCGCCTTGAGGTGCGGGTTTCTTGCCTTTGTTTTTGCCGTATCCCGGCAGGTCGATCTCCATTTTCTTGGGTTTGACGGAGTTTTCCTCCTGAGCCTTGTAGTTTGCGAAGGCGTTGAGCAGACACACTGCTATGGTCGCCTGTCCTTCGTCGGACATCATATAAGCTTCCTCGGTGGGGTTGCTAATGAAACCCACCTCGGTAAGAACGGCTGGCATAGCAGTCTTGTAGAGCACGAAGAACTCGGCCTGCTTGACACCGCGGTTGGTGGTTTTGATGGCTGATTTGTATTGGTCTTGAGTAAATTGTGCAAAATTCAGGCTTTTGTCGATATATGCATTTTGATACATAGCAAACATCACGTAGCTTTCAGGCGAATTGGGGTCGAATCCTTTGTAGGCACTGTTGTCTTTGTAGCCGTCTTCGAGCAGGATGTCGGCATTCTCTTTCTTTGCAACTTCCATATTGGCACGGCTTCGCGAAAGACCCATTACGTAGGTTTCCATACCAACCGGCACAGATGTTGGGTGAGAGTTGATGTGGATTGATATAAAAAGGTCGGCTTTGGCACGGTTGGCGATATTAGCACGCTCGGCAAGAGCTACGTCGACGTCGGTGGTGCGAGTGTAGATGACATTGACATCAGGATAGTTGTCCTCGACCAGTTTGCCGAATTTCTTGGCAATGGAGAGAGTGAGCTCTTTTTCCTGGCAATGTTTGCCCAATGCACCGGGCTTGTCGCCGCCGTGGCCGGGGTCGATGACCAGAGTTTTTACTTTTCCGGGTTCTCTTTTTTGTGAAAAAGCAACGCCCGAGACGATGAACAACGCAATGAAAAATACTAATAAACGCTTCATTTACAGATGTGTATTTTTTGTTTTTATGGATTGCGCAAATTATACTATCTTTGCACTTTGAAATTGCAAAGATACTAATTTTTTAAATATTGAGTATCAGAAAAAAATATTATTTTCAACTTTGTTTTCTACTGTCGTTGTTTTTCACAGTGGGAGGAAAGTCTGCTTTGGCTCAGGATACGGTTTCCGTGGGTGTGCACAAGGCTGATTCTATGGCTGTTGCCGATTCGGTAAAGAAAGCAGTCAACTTGATGCCACTGTCGAAAGATGCTGTGAAGGAGATTGTTTCGTACAAAGCTGTCGATTCGGTTGCTATTGATCTTGAGTCGAAGCGTGCCTACCTTTATCACGATGGTGAAATCGACTTTGAAAATATGAACCTTAAGGCCGATGCCGTGGAGCTGGACTTCAACCGTCAGCAGCTGCACGCCAGCGGTGTTGTCGACAGTACGGGAAAATACAAGGGGCGCCCTGTCTTCAAACAGGGCGAAACGGAATATCACGCTGACACCTTGACATATAATTACAAAAGTGGGAAGGGGTTGATACACGGTGTTATAACCCAAGAAGGCGATGGCTATTTGCACGGCGACAAGATTAAGAAAATCAACGATTCGGTGATGTATTTGAGTAGCGGCCAGTATACAACCTGCAACTATGCCCATCCTCATTTTGCCATCAACTTCACTGAATCGAAGCTGATTACCAACGACAAGATTGTTACCGGCCCGGCATATGTCACCATCGAGGATGTGCCTACGCCGCTGGCGTTGCCGTTTGCTTTTTTCCCTCTGGCGCACGACCGCACATCGGGTATACTGCTGCCATCGTACGGATGGATGAACGGCAGGGGATACTATCTGAAGGATGGTGGTTACTACTTTGCTATCAACGACTTCATCGACCTTGCGCTGATAGGAGAGATATACACCAACCTGAGTTGGGCAGCGGAGGCAAAGTCTAACTATTACCGTCGTTATAAGTACAAGGGTAATTTCGATATCCGATACGGCATTACAAAGACGGGCATAAGGGGCGACACCAACACGTACAACAAGTATGGCGACTTCAAGGTGACGTGGCGTCACGACCAGGATGCCAAAGCCAATCCAAACAGCCGATTCTCGGCAAATGTGAATCTTATCAGCCGCAACTATAACCGCAACACCACCAATTCGTCGGATTACTTCAACAGCACTACGACATCAAGCATAAGCTACACCACTTCGCTTGGTTCGTGGTTTAATTTGGCATTGTCGGCTCGCGAATCGTACAACATACAAACGGGCTTGATGAACATACAGTTGCCGTCGTTGTCGCTGAGCAGTAACACGTTCTATCCTTTCCGCCGCAAGATGCCGTCGGGTGCATACCGCTGGTATGAGAACATTTCGATGTCGTATGTTATGGAGGGATCCAACAACCTGAATGCACAGGATACCAATCTGTTGAAGAAGAGTGTGCTTAACCAGATGCAGTACGGTATAAGCAACAGAATACCAATACAGAGCACATTAAAAGTGCTGAAGTTCTTCAACTGGACCAATTCGCTGACATACAACGAGCGATGGCATTGGTCGACAATTGACAAGTCCATCGACTCGACAGGAACGTTGAGGATAGACACTATAAGAGGTTTCCGCGCCAATCGCGATGTAGCGTTCAATTCGTCGTTGTCGACCCGCATATACGGTATGTTCAACTTTAAATACGGTCCGCTGAAGGCGTTGCGTCACGTCGTCAATCCGAGTCTGTCATTCAACTACAGGCCCGACTTCGGCAGCGACCAGTTCGGATACTGGAAATCATATACTGACACCACGGGCTACGTACACCGCTATTCGATCTTCGAGCAGAGCCTATACGGTGGCCCTGCTGACGGACGTTCGGGACAAATAGGCTTTTCGATAGGCAACAACTTGGAAGCAAAGATAAAACCGTTGAGAGATACCAGTGACGAGCTGAAGAAAGTGATGTTGATAGAGAATCTGTCGCTGTCGATGAATTATGACCTGGCGCGCGACTCGCTGAACTGGTCGGATTTGAATGTGTCGGGTCGTACCACGCTGTTCAAAATGTTGGTTGTGAACTATTCGGGTTCGTTCTCGCCATATGAGATCGACACTTTGGGCAACAAGCACAATGTCTTCCTGTGGGATACACAGAAGAAACTGTTCAGGATGAAGCAATCGACCTGGAGTACCCAGCTGTCGTGGAGCTTGAACAACAATACCTTCAAAAAGGATGCACCCAAAGGGAAAGGAGAGATGGTGAAACCGATAATGCAGACTCCTTATAACTACAGCCCGGCACTGATGATGGGAACGTATGCCGATTTTTCGGTGCCGTGGAATGTTTCGATGAACTATACGCTAAGCTATGTCAGTGCTTACGATGCAGCGAGGTTCAACATCAAACGTGATTTGACCCATTCGGTATCTATCTCCGGAAATTTTTCGCTTACAGAGAATTGGAAGTTCAACATATCGACTGGCTATGACTTCACCAACAAGGGTATGTCGTATACCAGCATAGACATATATCGCGACTTGCATTGTTGGGAGATGCGTTTCAACTGGGTTCCTTTCGGATATTACAAGAGCTGGAATTTCACTATCAACATCAAAGCCAGTTCGCTGCACGACGTAAAATACGAAAAGCGCGAGAACTACCAGTCAAACCAAGGGTATTATGTTTATTAGTCACTGATTGAAAATAAAGCAATATGGAAACAAAACTGTATTACAGTATCGGCGAGGTGGCCGAAATGCTAGGGATCAGCACCTCGATGCTTCGCTTCTGGGAAAGTGAATTCAAAGAACTGCGTCCCACAAAGAACAAACGCGGCACACGCAGCTATACACTGCAAGACATTGAGTTGGTTAAGAGAATAGTCTATCTGACAAAAGAGTGCGGTCTGACGTTGGACGGAGCTCGCCAGCAACTAAAGAACGACAAAGCTCCAGATAAAAATATGCAGGTCGTGGAGACATTAAAAGAATTGAAAAATTTTTTGGTTCAGATGAAACAAAATCTATAAAACTACGTTAACTAAAATATTAATCCAGATTCCATTAAAAAAACAGAATTATGAAAAAAAGTTTACTCCTTGGTGCTGCAGCACTAGTTATGATGTCGCTTTCATCGTGCGACGAAGGTTTGATAGTTGATGCCGTCGAAGAAGGTCTTCTCGGAAGTGCAGAGATTACCATCACCGGTCAGAATGGCTATTTCAGCAACGACACTACTATCCATTTCGCTTCGACGATTGCCGATAACATTGACTCTGTCGTCGATAATCAGGCCATCAAAGCAACCATTGACATTTTTGCCAATGTAAACCTCCGTGAGCAGTCGCTCGCCTTCCCGTTTATGGGCTTCCAGGTTTCGGACACCACTACTGGAACCTACACGCTCTCGACTGTTCTCACCGCAGAGCGTCTGCACAACTTCAAGTTTGACACTATCGCCGACATTTTCTTCACTCCTTCGGGCTTCAACGTACTCCTGATTGCCATCAGTGATACCGCTTGGTATGTCTCCAATGGCGGTTCAATCACCATCACTGAATATCCTGGATATGGCCACAATATGAGGGGAACCTTCAACAATGTAGACGCTTATTATTTCACTATTTCGGATATCCAGCGTCTAAATGACAACTGGGATGATATCCAGGCTAACGGCTTGGTTCTGAGTGACTATTTTGACCAGGCTACCATCAATGGCGAATTCAATAGCCGTCGCTATGCTATGATCCACGACCTTATCAATGCTGCATACACAAATCGCGGCTTGTGGGAGTAGTTATAACAACAATCTGAAAACACAAACGAGAATGGGACGGCAAACAGCCATTCCTTCAAAGATAGTTTTTATAGTGGCGTTGCTTTTTGCAACGCCACTTTTTGCACAGTTTGAATTCCCGTCTTTGGGTGGCCGCGGTGCCGCTATGGGTGGCACGGCAGTGGCTCTTGACGACGCGAGTTCGGCAATGGCAGGTATAGCCTCGTTGAGCGGTTTTGAAAGGACGGAAATAGCGTTGGGTGTAAGACAGAATTTCGTAGCCGAAGGTATGGGTTATGCTATGCTTGGTGGCATTTTTCCCATAGGGTTTGGCGCAATGTCTGCGACGGTGTTACATTATGGCAACAGTGACTATAACGAGCAGCAGACTACGTTGGCCTACGCCTTGCCACTCGGTCGTACAGTGTCGATGGGTGTGGCGCTTCACTATCTGCATTCCGGCACTTCAGATTCATACTATGACCCAATAAACAAATTGACCTTCACAATGGCAGTCCGCTATTGTCCTTCGAATGTACTGGCGGTTGCTTTTAAAGCGTACAACCCTGCGGCGGTTTTCATTGACAGAGATGATTCGCAGCGTATTCCGTCAATATTATGCTTGGGCATTTCGTATAGGCTGATGGACGAGTTGCTTGCTGTAAGTGAGGTTGAAAAGAGCCTTTACCAGCAGGCCACGCTACGCTTCGGACTTGAATACACTCTGCAGGAGGCCTATTTTTTCAGAGTTGGAGTGAACACGCAACCAGCCATATATACACTTGGTTTCGGATTGAAGTTGAAAGATTTCACTGTAGATATTGCAGGGCAGGTTCATAGTGTACTGGGATTGACTCCACAAATCTCAATTCAATACAAGTTCTGATTATGAAACGTCGCCGGCTTTTGTTTGTTGTCTGCTTGCTTTGGGGTGCTCAAAATTTAATGGCACAGCAGGATAACGACGTTTTGTGGCGAGAACTTTTAGAGCAGTGGTCAGAACAGCACGACAGCGAAACAGTACCGGACGATATTGTGGAACATTTGCAGAATTTAATGGAAAATCCCGTAAACCTTAATGATACCGCTTCGTATGATATAAAGAGTCTACCATTCCTTTCAGACTTTCATCGCAGAATGATATGCTCTTATATTGCTCAAAATGGCGAGATGGTTTCAATGAATGAGTTGCACATATTGAACGGAATGGATAGTATCACAATCCAATTGCTTCGCTGCTTTGCCAAGGTTGAGCCGTATGCCGTGGATAATGAGAGTTTTGGCCAGATATTGAAGAAAGGTCAAAGTAGTGTGGTCGTCGGAGGAAAGTCTATGTTCCCGCAAAGCCGAGGCTACATAAATGATAATTATGAGGGGTCTCCGATGCGACTATATTTCAGGTACAATTTCAAAAGTGGCGATCGTGTCAGTTTTTTGCTGTCGGGAGACAAGGATGCAGGCGAGGCATTGACTTTTGGAAGTCGGAATGGTGTAAGGCATTATGGATTTGATTTTTATGGCTATCATTTTATGCTCAAGGATTTTGGCCGTTTGAGAAGTTTTGTGGCAGGAAAGTATCAACTCCAGTTTGGGCAAGGTGCCACTCTGTGGAGTGGATATGCACCCTGGATGTATGGAGCGACGCCTTTGCGTAGATATGGTGCTGGAATGCGTTCTGCCAGTGCTTTTTGCGAATACGGCTTTTTGCGTGGTGCTGCTGCAACTGTTTCTTTGTTGCCAGCCGTAAAGAAAAGTAAGTTTGACCTCACGCTTTTCTATTCCAATGTAGACAGAGATGCTACTGCCGCGAACACGGATACTTCTGATAATATAGAAACAGTATATCAAAGCCTTATCCAGACTGGTCTGCATAGGACTGAGTCGGAATTGATGCGGAAAGGTGGACTTACGGAACAATTGGTTGGCGGCCATATTCAGTTTTATCGTCGCAGTCTTGCTGTGGGAGCGACAACATATGCGACATTTTTATCAAACGATGTTCGCCCTGTGGATAATTCATATAATTACTTTGCTTTCAGAGGTAAACGGAATTTAAACTATGGGGTTGATTTTGCGTATGTAAGGAATAAGTTGCAGTTGTTCGGTGAGATTGCGTCATCAGCAGAAGCTATGTGGAATGATAGTATTAATACTGAAAGATATATCCCTATTGCTGCGGTGGCTGGATTGCAAATGCAGTTGAATTCGAACAACTGTTTTTCTGTAGCATATCGATACGAATCACCTAACTATCATAATTTTCACGCTAATATGATAGGTCAGAGTGCATCGGTGGGCAATGAGGAAGGACTGATAATGTACTTTAAGACACGTCTGCCATTTTATATCGATATGACTACATCGATGGATTTTTTCAGATATCCGGCTCTTCGCTACAATCTTTACAGCCCTTCTACCGGAATTGACTATCGGCTCAATCTCGGCAAAACAATAGCGAAAAACACTGCGTTGGACATACAGTATAGATATAGGAGAACGCAGCGGAACAGCGATGGACAGTTGTATGGTGTTGAGACAATATGGCGTCAGCAGATGCGAATGTCAATAGAATATAGTCCTTCACAAACGTGGCGATTCCTGTCGAGGGTGGTTTGTTCCTGGTTTGATTGCGAAAGTCATCAACAGGAACGGGGTTTCCTTATTATGCAGGAAGTTGATTGGAAAAGTTCTTTTATGGATAGACCTTTTGTCTTGGGAGCGCGTGTCTCGCTGTTTGATATATCTGACTACGACTCGCGAATCTATTCTTACGAGAGTGATATGACATACGAATACGGTGTTCCAATGTTTGTCGGACGCGGTCTGCGCAGTTTCATTATATGTCGTTATGAGTTGACGAGCCGTTTTTCAATGGCATTGAAGTATTCAATAAACTTTTATCCTGAAGCATCGAGTATTGGTTCAGGAAATGATAAAATTGAAGGAAATAGAAAGCAGGAGATTAAGGCTCAGTTGCGGTTGCGCTTTTAGGCTGACCGTTGTCTGGTCTGGATATACGGCCTGATTCAACAAGTTTCTTGTATGTTTTTTCGGCAGCTAGTTGCTCGGCAGCTTTTATAGAGAACTCTATTGCCTTTTCGGCTGGCTCACCATCCAGAAGTACTTGGACTTCATACTCTTTCCTGCTGGCGTTTTTTTTGCCTTGGAATGTGGTGTTTACTACTTCAAAGGATATTTTGCAACGTTCTTTCTGGCCCCAGTCGATCAGTTTGCTTTTATAGTTCCAGTCTTGCTGAGAGAGAGCATCGACATCCAAGTGTATTTTTATTACTCGGTCAACGATTACTTTTCTAGTGAATTTATATCCTTTTTCCAGATATATGGCACCTACCAAAGCCTCAAAAGCATCACCTTCTATTGACTTGAAAATACCTTGCTGCTCTTTGTTATACTGAATCAGATCGTTAAGTCCTATTTTGTGTGCCAGTTTGTTGAGGTTGGCACGACTGACGATTTTAGAACGCATTACTGTCAAAAATCCTTCACCTTCGTAGGGGTATTTCTTGTATAGATATTCCGCAACAATAGCGCTTAAAACTGCGTCGCCAAGGTATTCCAGACGTTCGTTGTTGATTCTGTGACCTTTAGTTGTCGCAAGGGATTTTGAGCGATGAATGAAAGCGACCTGATATATTTCAGTTCTGCGAGGTGTAAAACCAAGAATATTTTTAAAAAAATTATAGAATTCTTCGTTGCCTTTGTGTCTGCAGAACAGTGCCATACTATTCGAATTTACGGAAGGCTAGACTGACGTTATGACCACCAAATCCAAAAGCGTTGCTGAGTGCAAAGCGTACATCTCTTTTCACCGCTTTGTTGAAAGTAAAGTTGAGTGGTTCGATTTTAGGATCGTCAGTAAAGTGGTTGATAGTGGGAGGAATGATTCCTTCCTTGATTGCTAGAATGGTTGCAATGGCTTCAACAGAGCCTGCAGCCCCTAACAAGTGACCCGTCATAGACTTGGTCGAGTTAAGATTTATAGACTTGGCGTGTTCACCAAAAAGTCTTGAAATGGCTTTGGGTTCAGAAATGTCTCCAATAGGGGTTGAGGTGCCGTGTGTGTTGATGTGGTCAACATCGTCAAGACTCATTCCTGATTCTTCAATGGCCAGTTTCATAGCTTCGTATGCTCCTTGTCCATCAGGGTGTGATGCAGTGATATGGAATGCGTCTGCCGACAAGCCGCACCCAGTAAGTTCAGCATATATTTTTGCGCCACGCTTCATAGCGTGTTCAAGTTCTTCAAGAACAAGTGCGCCGGCACCTTCTGCTAATACAAAACCGTCGCGGTCTTTGTCAAAAGGTCTGGATGCTGTCGAGGGGTCGTCGTTGCGGCAGGAAAGTGCTTGCATTGATCCAAAACCGCCGATGCTGCATTCTGCCACTGCTGCTTCCGACCCACCTGCAATAATAACATCTGCTTTGCCTAATCTCAACAGGTTGAAGGCATCGCTGATAGCTGCCGCTGATGATGCGCAGGCAGCAACGGTACAATAGTTAGGACCGCGGAATCCGTGCTTTATAGAGATAAGTCCGGCACAGATATTCGAAATCATTCGGGTGCAGAAGAATGGGCTGAATCGCGGAATATTTCCGCCGCGTACATATTCGCTGACTTCATCCTGGAAGCTGTTTACACCACCGTTGCCACTGCCCCAAATGACACCGACTCTTGATTTATCAACATTGTCGTCGGTTAATCCAGAGTCGTTAATTGCCTCTTCAGAGGCCACTAAGCCGTATTGAGAGAAAAGGTCTAATTTCCTGGCTTCTTTACGGTCAAAATAATTTGTAGGGTCAAATTCTTTTACTTCGCACGCAATTTTGCATTTGAAGTCGGCTGGATTAAAGCGAGTAATCGGTCCGGCACCACTTACTCCGTTAAGCATTGACTGCCACATTGTGGCAATATCGTTACCTATCGGGGTAAGTGATCCCAGACCTGTAACAACTACTCTCTTTAGATTCATTATTGAATCACTTATTTTCCAGCATTTTCGATGAAGGAGATAGCGTCGCCAACGGTGGCAATCTTCTCAGCTTCTGCTTCGGGGATCTGGATGTCGAACTCTTTCTCAAGTTCCATAATTAACTCTACGGTATCGAGCGAATCGGCTCCGAGGTCATTGGTGAAACTAGCTTCCGGAGTAACATCTTTTTCATCGACACCAAGCTTATCAACGATGATAGCTTTTACTTTAGTTGCAATTTCAGACATTTTTTCTTCTATTTTAATTAGACAATTAATTTGCAAAGAAACGAAAAAAAATCCATATGGCAATACAATTCACTCATCTTTCAATATGTTAAATGAATTAACGATTTGTGATACAATATTATAAGTGATATAATTTTTTTTTGTTGAAATTGGCATAAAAGTTTATGAAAACACACCTGAAAATCAATATAATAAAATATTATTTGTTTATTAGGATGTTGATATTCAGTATCTCATATTTTTGTTTGTTTTTTTTTGCAAAAAACCAATTATTTTTACTAATTTTGCAAATTATTAGAATGTTTTTTTACTCTTAGTACAACTATGTCAAATCCTATACAGCTGGCAATACTCGCTTCGGGCAACGGCACAAATGCCCAGCAGATAGCTGAGTATTTTGCCAATGAACCGGCAGTTAATGTAAATGTAATTATATATAATAAGAAAGATGCCTTTGTCGCCACCCGTGCTAAAAATCTTGGTATTGATTCACAGTACTTCAATCGCAAGGATTTTATGGAGACAGACAAAGTCCTACATTGTCTGAAGGATCGCTCGATCGACTATGTAATCCTCGCAGGATTTCTTTTACTTGTGCCGCAAAACCTTTTGGATGCATATCCCAACCGCATAATCAATATTCATCCTGCTTTGCTGCCCAAATATGGAGGTAAGGGTATGTATGGACATAATGTCCACGATGCTGTCGTCGCAAACAAGGAGACAGAGACGGGCATTACAATCCATATTGTAGATCAGCATTATGACCGCGGAACAACCCTCTTCCAGGCTCGTTGCATTGTCGCCCCCTCAGACACTGCTGATGATGTGGCGGCAAAAATCCATCTTCTGGAAAAGGAGTACTTCCCAAGGGTCATTGAGGCTTTTGTATTGAACAAACCAATGCCGAAACAGGAATAAGGTTATGCGTATAGCAGTCAATACTCGATTATTGCTTCCGCACAAATTGGATGGCATAGGATGGTTCACTGCCGAAACGCTGCGTCGTATCGTTAAAGAACATCCGGAGCACGACTTTTTTTTCTTTTTCGACCGCAGACCGGATCCTCAATTTATCTATGCATCCAATGTCAGACCTGTGGTTATTTTTCCGCAGGCGCGACACCCTTTTTTATGGTTTTTATTCTTCGAGTTTGGTGTCACTCGAGCTTTGAGACGCTATGATATCGACTTGTTTCTTTCCACTGATGGTTGGATGTCGTTGCGTACAAGTGTGCCGACCTTGACAGTTATTCACGACCTCAACTTTGAGCATTCAAACGATTTCCTTCGTCCGTCCCATCAACGCTATATGAAACATTTCTTTCCGCGTTTTGCCGTTAAGGCGACACGCATAGCCACGGTGTCGGAGTTCTCAAAGCAAGACATTGTTGAAACCTATAAGGTAAGGCCGGAGAAAATCGACGTCGTTTATGACGGCGCGCACAGTTTCTATCATAAATGCAGCGAGGAGGAGATCGCCTCAATACGTCAGCATTATGCAGAAGGCAAGCCATATTTTATATATGTAGGCACAATCTCGCGCCGCAAAAACTTGACAAATATATTGCTGGCATTCGAAAAATACAAGGCAGAACACCAGTCCAATGATGTCAAGCTTCTCGTCGTAGGCAGTAGGTATTGGTGGCAGGACGAGTTGGCTGATGCTTACAACAATATGCAGTACCAGTCTGATGTGATTTTCATCGGTCATATTGATTCCGACGTGCTTGCCCAGCTTATGAGTGCATCGTTGGCACTTGTATACACATCACTTTTTGAGGGATTTGGTATACCAATTATTGAGGCTTTTTGTGCGGAAACGGCTGTCATAACATCGAATGTCACATCTATGCCAGAGGTGGCCGGAGATGCTGCGTTGCTTGTCGATCCGTTGTCGGTGGATGCAATTTCAAAGGCTATGTCTGATATCTCGGACAATGAGGGATTACGTAGTTCTCTCATTGAAAAGGGGAAAGCCCGCAAGGATATTTTTACCTGGGAGCGGACTTCAAAACTGCTATGGGATAGTTTGATGAAAGTTAAGGAAGCCATATGAGAAAACGATGGATGATACTTTCGGTGGCCCTATGTTATATGGCTGCTATAGAAGCACAGACACAGAAAAGACTGGCTCCGAATTTGGTATTTAACCCATCATTTGAAGAATACCGTGAGTGTCCGCGCAAAATAGATGCTCTCGGTACTTTGACCATCGTTGATGCTTGGTATCAACCAACAGCGGGTTCGGCCGACTATTACAATGTATGCGGTTCGAAAGATTGCGGTGTACCGAAAAATAAACTAGGCATTCAAGATGCTCATTTTGGAGATGGTTTCTGTGGTATTTATTGTTCCAAGACGGATTATAGAGAATATCTTCAAACGCAGTTGAAAGAGCCTTTGAAAGCGGGCGAGATGTATCGTGTCTCGTTTTACGTGAGCCTTTCCGAGTACTCCTCCGGCGCTATGGCTACAATAGGTGCATTGTTTACAAATGAAAGAGTGGGGGATACGGTACGCAGTGTTTTGATGAATAAAGAGGTCCGTCATCTTGCACCGGGAATATCGCAAACCATCGCGTCATACTATGAACCTCAAATAGTCAATGACTACGAGCGTGTACTTACAGACACAAAAGCCTGGATGCAGATTAGTGGCGTTTTTACAGCCAAAGGAGGCGAAATGTTTATGACTATTGGCAATTTTTTCCCAGCATCACAGTCTAATGTTGTTGATTTGGATTCTCTGACCTATTTGCTACCAGGAGCATATTATTATATTGACGATGTGTCGGTTGTGTGTCTCGGCTGCAGGGAGGATGATGCTGTAGCCGCGATGAATGACACTGTTGCCGAAACTGCCGTGGCTGACACGTTTCAGGTCGGTTCGAAGTTTGTGCTTAGGAATATATTCTTCGACTACGACAAATCCACCCTGTTGCAACAGTCATATAATGAGTTGCAGAATCTTTTAAGCATATTGCGAAGTCGTCCTACTATGAAGATAGAGATAGGAGGTCATACTGATGGCCGCGGCTCAAACGACTACAACCAGCGTCTTTCAGAGAACCGTGCCAAAGCTGTGGTTGACTTCCTCGTTTCGAAAGGAATAGATCCCAAACGTCTTCAGTATAAGGGCTATGGCAAAACGTTGCCAATAGATACCAATGCCACGGAAGAAGGTCGTGCCCATAACCGTCGTGTGGAATTCAAGATTCTTTCCCTTTGAACCAATCAACAGTTAGTGCCAAGCAGTGGTGAGTTTCCAGCTGCAATATGTTACTTGGTCAACCTATAAAAAAAAGTCCGCAAGTAATTGCGGACTTTTTTATTTGGAGATTTGATTCTCTTATTTGTTTACGCGATAGAAGGAAACGCGACGGTTGATGGCATTCTTGATGTCGCCGAAGCTCATCGATTTGCCCTTGCCGTTGGTGGTGAGGCGATCCTCAGAGACACCACGTTTCACAAGGAGTTTCTTCACGTAGTCAGCGCGTTTCTCAGACAGCTTCTGGTTGTAAGCGTCGGAGCCGCTGTAGTCGCAGTAACCAACGATTTCGAAATTAACATCCTCGTTGTCTTTCATAACCTTGGCGATAGCATTGACCTTGTTCATCTGGTCTTCGCTGACGGTGTACTGGTCTACGTCATAGAGAATCGAGAACGGAAGAGCGTAGAAGTTGTGCTTGTTGCTCTCATAGTTGTCGATGATTTTGCGCAGGCTGTCGGCAACAGCGTCGTTGGCAGCACCCTTGACAATCTTGGTGGCGTTGTCATTCTGGTTAGCCTCAAGTTCGTTGATGCGGTTGATGAGTTTAGCCTCGCGGGTCTTGGCGTCACGCAGGTCGTTGCGCAGACCGTCGATCTCGTTGCTCATCTTGTCGAAGTTCTCCTGGGTCAGGAGGGCGCGCTGAGCGATCAGGTCGAGGTCAGCCTGGGTGGGACCAAAGTTGTACATCCAACCGAGTCTTACCATACCGGTGTTGTCGTGCCACTGGTGGATGGGGTTGGCGATGTCGGCAGCGATGTCGTCAACGATTTCGATGAAGATGCTCGAATGTTTCAGCTTGTAGCTCCAACCGAGACCGGCCTGAGCGTACATACCGATGAAACCAAGTTCAACGTCGTCGCGGCTGAAAGAAGCACCGACGCCGGCGAGCAGGTAGAGGTTGCCTCTGCGGTCGGGATCATAACCCTTGCAAAGACCCTGGAAGCTCATCTTGAAGTCGACACCAGCTTTGCCATAACGGTCGTAGCCACGGATACCGTCTCTGTTGTAAGCTCCGATGGGAAGAGCGTCGTCACCCCAACCGTGATAGAGACCGGGAGTCTCAGCGATGAGACGCATCGACCAAATGGGGCTCAGCTCTTTCTCGAAGAACAGGTTGGCTCCGATGTTGCTACCATCACGCCAGTCGAGAATTCCGCCGTGCTCGTACTGCCAGCTGTAAATCACGGAACCACCGAATGACCAGTTGCTCCAGAAGCCGTAGTGAGGATACTCAAGCTCGTAGTTCTTCTCTTGGGCGTTTACATTGCAAGCAAACAGAAGTGCGCCTGCAAGCATTCCAATTTTAAATAGTTTTTTCAACATAGTTTATTGTTTTTTTTGAAATTATTACACATAAATAACTTTGCAAAAGTACTATAATTTTTTTTATTGCGAAAGTTTTTTCTCTGTTTTTTTTGAATTTTTAAGTGTTTGGTTTGCTGTTGAAGGATGTTTGAAGTTTGAGTTATTGTTGAAATAGTTGATATTTAGTATGTTGCAAGATATGGTTTAAAAAATTATCAACAGCTTGTTCTTCGTTATTTTTTCTTCTTTTTTGCCCATATATACGTTGACTTCTGATGTTTTGTTTCATTTTTTTGAAAAAAAATATTTATTTTATTCTGTTTTCCAAGTACCCAATGGACATTTTTCATACTATCGCGCTTCAGCAAATGCGCCTTGTACAATGATGTTTTTTGCATCTTTTCATCCCAATGGCGCCTTGTTTCATTTTTTTTGTGTAAATTTGCAGTCTCGTTTGAATCGGAAATAATCAAAATGTCTCATAAATAAATGTGTACCAACTATGAATGAAATACGTATTGATACCGAACATATAAATAAATATGTTTCTGTGGACGATTTGCATCAAATTGCACGTGAAATTCTTGCTGCCAAGAAAACACTGCTCGAAGGTAATGGCAAGGGCAACGATTTTCTTGGTTGGGTTAATCTGCCCGAGGAGCTTGACCCGTCAATAGTTTCGTCGATAAAGAAAGATGTTGCTCGTCTTGCACCGAAAACAAAACTGTTTGTTGTCATTGGCATCGGAGGATCCTATCTTGGCGCCCGTGCTGTCATCGAGGCACTCCAGTCCGAGTTTGCCGCCGTTATGCCGTCTGCTCATCCTTATGTTGTGTATGCCGGTCATACGCTGAGCGAGGACTACTACCATCAGCTTCTGTCGCTGCTCGACGGCAACGACTATGCTGTGGCAGTCATTTCCAAGTCGGGCACCACCACCGAGCCGGCAGTGGCCTTCCGCATTGTAAAGGCGCATCTCGAGGCCAAGTATGGTCGTGAAGAGGCCGCACAACGCATAATAGCTATAACCGACGCTCGTCGTGGTGCCCTCCACGACATTGCCGTCCAGGAGCATTATCCTATGTACGTCATTCCCGACAATGTTGGTGGCCGTTTCTCGGTGCTTACCCCTGTCGGCCTGCTGCCCATTGCAATGGCAGGCTACGATATTGACGCTCTTCTGCGCGGTGCCCGCGATATGCGCCAACTCTGCATATCCTGTGACGACATCAATGAAAATCCGGCATTGCTCTATGCCGCAGTTCGCAATATCCTCTACCGCCGTGGCCGCAAGGTCGAGATGCTTGTCAACTTCCTGCCCAATCTCAAGTACGTCAGTGAGTGGTGGAAGCAGCTCTACGGCGAAAGCGAGGGCAAGGAAGGCAAGGGCATTTTGCCGCACAGCCTCAGTTTCACTACCGACCTTCATTCTATGGGCCAGTATGTGCAGCAGGGCGAGCGCCTGATGTTCGAAACGTTTATCAGTGTCGACAAGCCGTCGTCCAGTGTGGCCATCCCTGCCGACGAGCAGAATCTCGACGGCATAAACTACCTGCTTGGCAAGTCGCTCAACGAAATCAACCACAATGCCGAACTTGGCACTATGATAGCCCATCGTGGAGGTGGCGTACCGGTGTTGAAAATCCAGGTCCCGCGTGTCGACGAGTATGTGCTTGGCCAGCTCATCTATTTCTTCGAGTTCGCCTGCGGTGTCAGTGGCTATACGTTGGGTGTCAATCCTTTCGACCAGCCTGGTGTCGAGGCCTACAAAAAGAATATGTTCATCCTTCTTGGCAAGCCAGGCTACGAAGGACAGCAGCTGGTGTAGACAATTCACCTGCTATAACAATGAGGAAGGCTGCCAGATGGCAGCCTTCCTCATTGTTATAGTATTCATAGTAAAGTCTTTAGCCTTCACTAAAACGGAAGTCCGTCCAGCGGTTCCGTGTCGGCGTTGAGGATGTTGGCGTAGGGGTCGTTGGCTGGTGCCTGCTCGTCGTTGCGGTTGCGGTTGCCCAGCACGGTGAAATTCTCCGCCACCACTTCAGTGGCGTAGTGTTTGTTGCCTTCGCGGTCTTCCCAGCTGCGGTTCTGCAGCTTGCCTTCCACATAGACTTGCATACCTTTCTTCAGCAGTTTTTCAGCTATGTCGGCCAGGCCGCGCCAGCACACCACCGTGTGCCAGTCGGTCTGTTCTATGCGTTCGCCGTCGCGGTTCTTGCGCAGTTCTGTCGTGGCCAGCGGAAAGGTGGCCTTGCGTACAACGGGATTCATCGCATCGTCGCGATGCCCGTCTTTGGGGAATGTGATGATTTCCGGGTTCTTCCCTAAGTTTCCAATCAGTATTACTTTGTTTACTCCTACCATAGATGTTATATATAAAGTTCGTTAGTTGTAATTGAAGCAAAAAGAGGGGGAGTTAAGATAGCTTCGACTTCCTCCTGCTGCTTCCGTTTTTACTTCCTCCGGTAAAAAACATTTGCTGTTTCGTTTGCAAAGATAGCAAAATTTCCATTCCGTGCATCAACAATTTTTGCACACGCACCACAATGCTTTGTCTTTCAGAGGTGAGAACTGCACTTTTTTCTTCTTTTGCTGCTGCAGGGGCAATAAAAAAAAGGATTCTCTTTCCGAGAAATCCTCTTTTTTTGATGCGTAGTGCTGTGCCGTTCTTATTTGTCCAGCTGCTCTTGGCGCAACTTCTGAACATAGATGGCTTTCAGCCTGCGTTCGCGGTTGATGACCGACGGTTTGGTGAATTTCTGACGCTCACGGAGCTCTTTCACGACTCCCGTTTTTTCGAATTTTCTCTTCAGTTTCTTCAGAGCACGTTCGATGTTGTCACCTTCTTTGATAGGAACTACGATCATTTTTAATACCTCTTTCTTGTTATGGGTTAATAATTTGTTTGTTTATGACAACCAGTCGGTTTAGAACTGGAAATGTCCTTCTGCGGCAGCGTCCTTGATAGCGGCGAGGACACCTTTCTTGTTGATGATGCGCATACCCTTGGCCGAAACCTTCAGAGTGATCCACATATCCTCCTCGGGAATGTAGAACTTCTTGGTCTGCAGATTGGGAGCGAATTTTCTTTTGGTATGGATACGCGAGTGCGAAACGTTGTTTCCGCTGATAACGTGCTTTCCGGTAATTTCACAAATCTTTGACATCGTTTTATAGTTTTATAAGTTTATAATCATAATTTAAAGTTGTTTCCTTTTTAGGATCTGGAATCGAAGAATTCACATCTCAAAATCCCGAAAACGGAGTGCAAAAGTCGCACAAAATTCCAAACTGGCAAAATGTTTTTTCTTCCACAATGCGACTTTTAAATATTTTTAACATTTCATTAATCATAAAATACATAGAATCAGATATGTGTAAAAAATCAAAAAATCAAATTAACATACTTTTTTCAGTCACTTACAACCGTTTTTCCGCCGTTTTTTTTGAAAAAACAGCATCCAAAAATGCGATTTTGACCCTTTCTGCGTTACACAGGTATGAACATCGACTCTGCCATAGATGCCTTTGTGCTGTATATCAAGACGGAACGCCGCCTTTCGGAGCGTACCGTCAAGGCCTATTCCGACACGCTGGCACTTTTCGCAAACTATCTTGCCGACACATTCTCCATCGACGATATTGCCGGCGTCAGCCATCGCGAGATACGCGACTGGCAGATGCTGCTGGCCGAACACGGCTACAGCCCCAACACGCAGCGCACAATGCTCACCACAGTCCGCTCATTCTTCAAGTTCGTCCGCCGTCAGGGGTGGTGCGACACCGACGTAATGGCCAAAGTCACCACTCTGCGCCTTCCGCGCCGCCTGCCGGTGTTCTACACCGAAAAGGAGACCGAGGCAATATACGACAGTACGAAATTCACCGACGACTTCGAAGGCCGCCGCGACCAGCTGCTGCTTCAGCTCCTCTACGAGACCGGAATGCGCCTTTCCGAGGTGACAGGACTCAAGGAATCGTCAATCGACTTCTTCGCTAACTCTGTGAAAGTCTTGGGTAAACGAGACAAAGAAAGAATAATTCCGCTTGAAAATGAAATTTTACACAATATTAAATGTTATTTTTCGTTAAAAAGGGAGAACGGAATCAGTTCAGAGGTCTTTTTCGTAAGAGGCGACGGCACCCCTTTCACCAAGCACGATGTCAGCAAGACTGTGAAGAAGTATATGCTGCCGGTGTCCAAAGCCGACAGGGTCAGCCCGCACATATTCCGCCACAGTTTCGCCACGCATCTGATCAACGAGGGTGCCGACATCAACGCCATCAAAGAGCTGCTGGGCCATTCCGACCTCAGCGCCACCGAGGTCTACACCCACGTGTCGCGTCAGCATCTCAAAGAAACCTACAAGCACACCCACCCGCGAGAGCGGAAGAATGACGAAAACTAAAACTATAACTAAAACCAAAACGATAAACTTTAAAACTTTATAATAAAGGAGGTAATTATGAATATTGCAATCAATTCCGTGAAATTCAAGGCAGATCCGAAACTTGAAAAATATGTTGCCGACAAAATCGGCAAACTGGAACGCCTCGTCGACAATGCAACCAAATGTGAAGTCACCCTCAAGGTCGACAAACCCGAGAGCGACAACAACAAGATAGCCGAAATATCGCTTGCCCTGCCGGGCCAGACCCTCTTCAACAGCAAGCAGGCCGACAGCTTTGAAGAAGCCATCAGCGACTGTGTAGACACGATGCGTGTCCAGATCGACAAATATAAAGAGCGCTACAAATAACCTTGCAGCCTGCGCTGCATAAATATGTGCCGCCCTTGCGGCACCGCCACTGTCGCCGCCCGCATCCGCGGGCGGCGACAGTTCGTTTTAATGCTTCGCTATCGGTGCGACACACCCCGCTTCGATATTGCACTTCGCTTTGCTATCGGGGTGTGTCGCACTGTTTCCCGCACTGTTCCCCTCACTGTCTTCACCGCACTCTGTGCCCACAAGGGAGCACCAACGGCACAACCTTCCCTCATCAGACCGGTTTTCCGACCTCAATCACCCTGGAATCAGTATGTTGTGTCGTTCTGTGTTTCACGGTGTTTCCCTTCTTCTCTTCCGTTGCCTAGACGTTACTTTCTGTAAACATTCCCTGGCATATGTACAGTATATGTACAGTATTTGTACGCTTCTGAAGCGTACAAATACTGTACATATACTGTACAAATACTGTACATATGCCTATGCTGGTAGGGGGGGGATGATGTGTGACCCGAGGTGGTCGGGTGGGGGTGGTCGGGTCACTGCCGGCGACGAAAAGCAGGTGGCCGAATTGTTAAAATCAGTTGACGGGATTGGATGGCGGAAAGGTGCCTATGCAAAAAAAATTTTGGTATTATGAAAAATTTTCATATTTTTGCAGCCAGTATCAAATACTTTGAAACTACAGCGACGGCGGGAGCCGACATTCGCATAACTCATTTACTATTATATCTTTGAAATCGGTTTGCATTTCTGTGGCGCGAGGAGCGCAGAAACGCGGAGTGATATGTTTTTTTTCTTTTCCCTGGCCGCAAAGGGGGAAAAGTACTGTTTGTAGAGATGTTTGAAATGTTAAATATATAAAATATTAAGAAGACAAAAACAAAAAAATTCAATTCATAGTTCAATTAATTATTAACCAAAAAAAACGCACAATGAAAGTAAAAAATTACTTTTTGAAGTTATTCCTTCTGGCGGCTATGCTGCTGCCGGGAATAACGTGGGGCCAGGTGGCCAAGGTGTCGGAGTATGACTTCGCCGCCGATACGGTTGCCTACAGCTCCATTGTCGGCAATGGCGGTACCGCCTGGTCCGCTGCCGATGTGTCGAATGGTTACACGACCATCACGATGCCGTTTGCTATGCAGTATGGCCAGACCTCCATCGGGCGTGGTGCCACGCTCTATGTGTCGGCCAACGGCTACGTCACCACTGGTGACGCCACAATGACAGGCATCGTGCTTGCGCCGTTGAGCACCACAAGCGGCTTTACCAACGTTGGCGCCAACACCATCTACACCAAGGTGGAGACCAACAAGGTGACCGTCGAGTGGCGTAAGCTCAAGATTGGAAACAACATCGTCAGTTTCCAGCTCGTGCTTACCAACACCGGTACCATCAAGTTCAACTATGGTCCGATGACGCTCAGCACAACGGCACAGGTCTTTGCAGGTATGCAGTCGTCCGCGACTGACGTATACTGCATCGCAACCATCAACAACCGCTGGGACACCATCGTCCCGACCTACACGTCGCTTACCGCGGCGCGCACTCTCTCGCCCACTGTGTGTCCCTACTACAATGTGGACAACAACCGGGGCCTCTGCTACACCTTCACTCAACCCGAGTGCGCCAAGCCCAACAGCTTTGGTGCCGTACCCGGCGACTTCAACGTCATCTTCAACTGGACCGGCAACGGTTCCAAGTACCAGATCAAGTACAAAGAAGGTGCCGACTTCGCTCCTATGACCGAAGGCACGCTTCTTGACAATCTGACTGGTAGCACCTACACTCTCAACAACCTGCCTCAGCGCACCACCTACTATGCCTACATCCGCGCCTATTGTGCCACCAGCGGCAGCTGGAGCGCCTGGCGCGCCGTTGCCGACGAGAAATTCTCGACAGGCTGCGGCTACGAGGCTCTGCCTATGGTGCAGGACTTCACCACAGTGCCTGAGTGCTGGGATGTATTGGTCAGCAATCCCGATGCCGCCAACACCGTTTGGCTCGATGGCGACATTTTGAGAATGCGCGCCGGCGACGAAAGCAATGATTATTATGCCAACAATGTTTTCGCCGTTCTCCCCAAGTTCAATGCCAACCTCAACAACTACGAGCTCGACATCAACGGCTATCGTGAAAGCAGCACCAACGGTACTCTCACCCTTGGCTATTTCACCAATATCAACAATATGTCTGGCTTTGTGGTCCTCGACACTCTCGAGGGATTCACCACAACTCCTCAGAATCTCTCCTTCTATCTCACTGACTATGCCGCCATCCCCTCCGGAGCGCGCCTCGCCTTGAGATGGAGCCAGAGCAGCAGCTATTGGGACTTCTTCATTGACGAGATTACCGTCAAGCCGCAGCCTACCTGCTTCCCCATCAGCAATCTGCAGGCTCAAGTGACGGGCTTGACTTCTGTCAAGTTCACCTTCACCGACAGCCACAACACCTCTACCGCCTATCAGTTGGTTTATGGTGCTCCTAACTTTGACCCCGATGCCGCAACACCGGTGACCATAACAAATGGTGGTGTTATTTCCACATTTGAAAGTGCTACTGGCTATGAAGCCTATGTTCGCGCCATCTGCGGCAGCGAGCAGCTTGATTGGGTTGGTCCTGTCAGCTTCGTTACTCCATTATCGTTGCCCTATAGCAACAACTTTGAAAATGGAGCTGGTGGTTTTACTTTCGCCAATAGTGGCAATGGCTGGTATGTCGGTTCTGCCGCTAACAATGGTGGTAGCAATGCTATGTATATCTCCAGCGATGAAGGTGTAAGCAATGACTACGATAACTATGATGCTTCGGTTTCGTATGCTTATGCAACGTTACCGTTTGCAACGACCGGTGACTATGTTGTGAAATATGACTGGAAATGTTATGGTGAGAGCGGATACGATTATTTGCGTGTCTTCCTTGCTCCGGCTTCCGCCGAGTTTACCGCAGGTACTCTCTATTCTGGCATCAGCACCACAGGTACGCCTTCAGGCTGGATTGCACTTGATAACGGTGCCCAACTTAACGTTAATAGCAGTTGGACATCGGTTGCAATGACTGCAACTATTGCCACTACAGGTGATTACAAGTTGGTTTTCGTGTGGCGCAATGACGGTAGTGACGGAACCAATCCTCCTGCAGCAATCGACAATGTGTCGGTCAAGAAACTCAACTGCAGTATGCCTACCAATGTTACCCTTGACGTGAATGGCGCTGTGGTTTGGACTGCTGGCAACACTACCCAGTGGCAGGTTCGCTGGGCTCAGGATGGTAGCGACAACTACACCTATGCTTACGTGTCCACTCCTAGCTATAGTTCATCGTCTTGGATGTCCAATACCTCTTACACCATCGGTATCCGTTCTATTTGCGGTGAAGGTGATACGTTAGATTGGAATACTTATAGTTTCACTACTCCGTGTATGGCTATTGCCGTAACACAGACTGCATCTTTCACCGAGACCTTCGAGGAAAATAGCGAAAGCATTACCTGCTGGTCTATTGAAGGTGATGCTTCGTGGAGTACAGGAACAGGTGATTATAGTGCCACTACTGGTGCTGCAATTGGTAGCCAGAACGCAAAGATTACCCATACTACTAGTGGTAATGTCACAAAACTTATCAGCCCGACATTCAATTTCGCTACAGGCGACTATGTTCTCTCATATTGGCATATTTCGCGTGCTTGGGGCGGTGATATCGACGAGCTGAGAGTATACTATCGTACCTCGCCGACTGCAGCCTGGACTCTGATTCCTTCTCAGGTGTTTACTGATGCAGTTGCTACTTGGACATTAGAGGAATCCATTCCTCTTCCCAATACTTCGTCAACTTATCAGATAGCCTTTGAGATGACCGACAGCTATGGCTATGGCGTTGGTATAGACCAAGTGGTTATCGGAAAAGCTCCCGCTTGTGTCAGACCTACCGACTTGGCTATTAGCCCCAGCAAGGTTCTTACTTGGACTCCCGGCAATGCCACCCAGTGGCAGGTTCGTTGGGCAGAAGATGGTAGTGACGTTTACACGGTATCGAATGTTGTGACTACGGCATCTTACACTCTGCCTCTCACCGGTGGTGCAGGTACTACCTATAATGTTTCTGTCCGCTCCATCTGCGGTGAAGGCGACACCCTTGATTGGGTTGCTCCGCTGTCGTATACCGTTCCTGTTGCAATACCTTACTTATGCGACTTTGAGAATGGTGTTAACGGTTTTGTTTTTGCCAACGGTTCCTTGACCAACAAATGGTATTTGGGTACTGCCGACAACAATACCACTGGCGGCAATCATAGTATCTATATTTCTAACAATAGTGGTACTTCGGCTGACTATAACAAGTCCTCCAGTTCAGTTGTCTATGCATATGTAACACTGCCTATGACCATAGCTGCCGACTATAACATTTCCTATGACTGGAAGTGCTATGGTGAGTCTACCTACGACTATTTACGCGTTGCTTTGGTTCCTGAATCTGTCACCCTTACCCCTGGTACCTCGTTGCCTTCAGGTTTGAGTACCACGGCAACTCCTTCGACCTGGATTGCCGTAGATGGTGGCAGCAAACTCAATTTGAGCAGTTCGTGGAATTCGGTAAGCCGTACTGTCAATATCTCCACTCCGGGCAACTACAAGCTTGTCTTTGTGTGGCGCAACGATAATTCCAGCGGTACCAATCCTCCTGCCACTATCGACAATATTTCTGTGACGAGAATGAGTTGCAACGCTCCTGCAGATATAGCATACAGCGCTGGTACTGTTACCTGGACGGCTGGCAACGCCACTCAGTGGCAGGTACGCTTGGCCCCTGCAGGTAGCAACAGTTATACCTATGCAATTGTCAATTCTGCCAGCTATACACCTTCAGGTCTGCTTGACAATACCAGCTATTCTATCGGTATCCGCTCCATCTGCGGTGTTGACGACACCTTACAGTGGACTAATGCAACCTTCCGTACTCCCTGCGGTGCCACTCAGGCTCTGCCGTATGCCGAGGACTTTAGTGGATACACGGGTTTGCCCACCTATCCTTATAATGGTCCTTCTGTAGCACCTAGCTGTTGGAACTACTATTCCAATGGCGCGTACACTGCTGCTACCACAAGCTCCAGTTACTATGGTGGTGTGGTTCAATATACTTCTAACTCTTCATATGCTTGTTTAGTGGCCAACAACCCATACCTCTTCCTGCCAGCCTATGTGATAGGATCTGCTGTGACAAGTTCTACTTATATTAATTACCACAACAACCGTGGTGACACTAAAATTGCTGTAATGCCGCTGTTCGACCAGCCGCTGAACAACGTTATGGTCTCTTTCGACTATAAGATGGGCAACACTTATAGTGCATCGGGTGTGGCAACGGTCCTTGAACTTGGTTACATTACAGACAATGATTTTGCCACGTTCCAGACGATGCAGTCCTGGAATGCTACTACTACTTTACAGCATATTACCGATATGTCGCTTGCCACATTGGCTGCTTCGGCTCCTGCTGATGCCCGTCTGGCCTTTCGCTACTCGGGAACCCACAATGGAACCAGTACTAGTAGTTACTCTCAGACCTACTGCGGTATCGACAATATCCGAGTAAAGGTTATCCCCAACTGCTTTGCTCCTCAGGTAAGCACAATGACAGCTACCAATGTAACTCCTACCAGTGCTACTGTTAGTTGGGTTGACCAGAACACTAATACCCCGGTAGCTTGGAAGGTTAAATATAGCACCACTGCTATCGACCCGGCTACCGAGGGAACTGCCACTACGGTTTTGTCACAGAGCATTAACCTCACAAATCTTAACGATGCTACATTATATTATGTATATGTAGGCGTTGACTGCGGTTCCTTCGGTGAGAGCGAATGGAGTAATGCCTTCACCTTCACCACCCTGTGTAATCCTATCACTGTGACGATGGCCGAGCCTTACATCTATGGATTTGAGGATGCCACAGGAAGCGGAAGCGCTCATCAGATTAACGTTTGCTGGGAGAAACACACCAGCTCCACAACAGCTTATCCCTATCCAAGTACTTCTTATGTTGCCAACAATAGCAACCCGTTGACTCCGACCAACAGCTACTGCCTATATATGTATGGATACAATACCAATTATAGTTATGCAGTGTTGCCGACCTTCACTAATTCTTTGACCGATTTGCAGATTTCGTTGAAGGTTTTGAGGACTTCATCGAGTGTCAATTATGGCAAAATTCAGATTGGTGTGATGACTGATCCCAATGATATCAGCACATTCCAGTTGATTCAGCAAGTACAGCCCGAATATGTTGCTTCACCGTATCCGTGGACGACTTTCGAGATTCCGCTGAACAACTTCACAGGTACTCCAGGCCGCTTGGCCATCTTGGCACCGGCTGACGGTACTACCAACTCCACTTATGCCTATGTCGATGATATCAAGGTCAGCTTGCTGCCTCCTTGCGTCAAACCGAGCAATGTCCACACCACAGCATTGTCATCCAATGCCGCTACTATCGATTGGACACAGAACAGCACCAACGCTACCGAGGGAAGCTGGGATGTGATGTTCGGCGAAAGCCCGCTGGATGTTACCACTGCAACCGTCACTACTCTGACCGACCACGTGTTCACCACAACGGCCCTCGATGAGCAGACAACCTACGACTTCTATGTCCGCGCCAACTGCGGTGCTGACGGTTATAGCGACTGGAGCATTGTCTATACTTTCACTACTCCGTGTGCTCCTATAGCTGTTACCAAGTACAATCACTACACTGAAGATTTTGAAAGCACAGCAACCAATAACCTGCCTGATTGTTGGACCAAGGTAGGTACGGGTACTGTAGCTGTCTTAAGCAGTACTAGTAATGCACACAACAGTAGCTATTATCTCAGATTCAGCGGTTCGTTGAGCAATTTGGTGCTTCTGCCAGAAACTGAGAATGAAGCCAACACATTGCAACTGAACTTCTGGACTCGTCCTGAAAGTTATTCAAATACCAGTTGTGGATCTTTTTCTGTTGGTTATGTGACCGACGCTGAAGACGCTTCTACTTTTGTAGCTATTGCCACTTATAACCACAATGACTGGACATCTAATACACACGAAGAGAAGACTGTGTATATGGATGCTGCTCCTGTCGGTGCCCGTATGGCTATGCGTCACAATGCTGGCTCTACCTCGTGGTATTGGTATGTCGACGACATCGAGGTTATGCCTGTTCCTACTTGCCGTGTGGCTACCAACCTCACCTCGGAGAATGTATATGCCAAGACTGCCAACCTGACCTGGACTGATAACTGTCTTGTTACTCCCGCCGCTTGGGAGGTGCGCTACGCTCCTGCTGCTGCCGACCTCGACAACGAGGGCGTCAGCGTTGAGGTGACCGGTGCTCCTGCTCTGGCTCTTGCCAACCTGCTCCCCGAAACGGCTTATCAGTGGAAGGTTCGCAGCATCTGCGTTGCTGCCGCCAACTACAACGGAGACACCGCCGACTGGAGCAATGTTGCCAACTTCACCACGATGGCTACCTGTGTGGCTCCTACCTTAGGTGCTCCTGTGGCTTCTGCCAACAGCGTGACCTTGAGCTGGACAGAGAACACAATGCCTGTCGGTGCCACCCAGTGGGAGGTTGCCGTCGGCGAGCCTGGCTTCAACCAGAACATCGACGGTATACACGTTATCGCCACTCAGAACACCAACTTTGTTGTCAATGGTCTGAAACACTCCACCGCTTATCAGGTCTATGTCCGTTCGCTCTGCTCGGACGAAGACTGGAGCCTATGGAGCACTGCTGCCAACTTCAGCACCTCGTGCGCTCCTTGGCAGTATGCCGATATGCCGCTCGTACAGACCTTCTCGGTCTCTGGCCTGCCCGCTTGCTGGACCAAGGCTGGCGGTACTGCATCTGTCAATGCAGCTAACAACAGAATTAATATCTACAGCACCAAGAGTATGGTTATCCTGCCTGAGATGGGCTTCGCTCTCGACACCATCGAGATGAGCCTTGAGGCTGCCAACTACAGCGGCACAACCGAACGCAGCTTCCAGGTTGGTTATCTTGCCAACGGTACGGATACCACTACCTTTACCGCTGTACAGACCATTACTCTCAACAGTCCTGAGTACAATACATTCAATATCTCGTTTGCCGATATCAACAACACCACTGGCCGCTACATTGCCATCCGTGGTCTGCAGACCGGTACCACCTGGGCCGACTTCTATGTCAAGAATGTCCAGGTGAAGCTCCGCGAGCCTATAGTCTATATGCCCACCGATGAGCCGACAAACAACTGCGTTGTATTCTATATGGCTGACACCGTCAACCATCAGGGTACCTATGCAGGCAATGTCAATATGGTTCAGACCATCTATCCTGGCGAGGCTGGTAAGATTCTCCACCTGACCGGCAAGATGGACTGCGAATATGGCTTCGACTACCTGACCATCTATGAGGGTGTCGGAACTACTGGCAATGTCCTCTACACAGGTACCGGTTATGACGAGAGCATCGATGTCAAGACCGACAGCTACGACTGGTCTACCAAGGGTGCTATGACCATTGTCTTCACCACTGATGTCGACAATGCCGACCAGTATCTTGGCTTCAAACTGTTGGCACAGTGCGAGTGCCCCGTTGCCGCTCCGCAGCGCGACTGGGTGGTCGACACCAACACCGCCTTCACTTGGGTCAACGGCCGTACCTATACCAACAATGTCACTGTCGCCAACCAGTCCGACAAGACCTGGAGCGAAGAGTTTATGGAGAAGAACGTAGGTGGCTGCGACTCTGTGTACCACACCCTGCAGCTGACTATCCATCCTACCTATACTCTTACCGCACGCCAGGAACTCTGCCAGCGCGAGAGCTATGTGTTCTATGGCGACACACTGACCGCTACGGGCGTCTACACCCGCACAGCCCAGACCGTCAACGGTGCCGACAGTACCACGACGCTGACGCTGCAGGTGCGTCCCGCCCCGACAGCTTACATCTATGTCAACAATGAGCGTACCAACGGTACCATCGACGCTTTCTGCGACAACGCCGATCTGGTGATGACGGCCCGCGCCACCATCGAAGGTTCGAACTTCAAGTGGGAAGACAACAGCACCGCTGCTGTCCGCACCGTCAATCCGCACGAGAACGCCAGCTATGCCGTTACCGCTTACGACCCGACTTACAACTGCCCCAGCTTGCCTGTCACACTGGATGTCACCACCACTCCGGTTGCCGCACTTACTATTGCTGTAACTGAAGAGGCTATTTGCGTCGGTGGTTCTACCACCCTCACGGTTACCGACACCAACAACACTGGCTGCACCTTCCTCTGGAGCAACAACGAGACTGGCAACAGCATCACTGTAAGCCCGACCACCACGACAGAGTATACTGTCACCGCTACCACTCCCAACGCCAGCGCTTGCACCACCACGGCTTCGGCCACCATTACGGTCAACCAGCTGCCTGTTGTCACTATCACTCCTTCGGCCAACGAGATCTGCCGTTACGACAGCCTGACTCTCACGGCTACCGAGGTTGACGGTTACAACTACAACTGGACGAGCCTGAATGGCGCCACCACTTCTGCCGTAAGCTTCGTGCCTGCCAACACTGGTCGTTACAACCTGACAGTCACCGACGCCAACGGCTGCGTCAACGAGTTTACCTCGGCAACCGTCACCGTGCGTCCTGCTTATAATATTAATGATACATTATCTGTATGTGAGGCTATGCTCCCCGTCACTTGGGGCGCTCAGACTTTGAGCGATGTCCAAGGTGGCAATTATAACCAGACCTGGACCATCGGTTACGGTTGCGACAGTACTGTCCACCTGTATCTCGATGTCACCGCCACCGGTGTTGCCAACGCTTACCGCACCTACTGCGAGGGCGATGAATTCACCTTCGGCCAGGGTCAGTATCAGACCAGCCACACCGCTGACCTCAATGTCACCTCGCTGAACTACACCGATACCACCACCGATGTCTGCCCAGTGCTGTACAACCTCTACCTCACTGTCAACCCCAAGAAGGTTAGCAGCTTCGAGGCCAACGATTGCGACAGCTACACCTGGAACGAGGTCGAATACACTGCCGCCGGCAGCTACGACAAGACTCTGCAGACCATCGACGGTTGCGACAGTGTGGTCACGATGAACCTCACTCTCCGTGCCTCGACCACCGGTACCGATGTACAGACCGTCTGCGACCAGCTTGTCTGGATTGACGGCAACACCTATACCGAGAACAACACCACAGCACAGTACACCATTGAGAACGTTGCCGGTTGCGACAGCCTCGTGACCCTCAACCTCACTGTGAACTATGCCAACACCGGTGTTGACGATATCCGTTGGTGCAACACGCCGACCTATACCTGGATCAACGGTGTTGAATACGATATGAACGAGACTGACGGTAATGTCCGCTATCTGCTGAATGGTGTCACCAACCAGTACGGCTGCGACAGCACCCAGATTCTCAACCTCGTGTTCAACCTGGCTGCCGATACTTTGGCTTGGGCCGACACCAATGTCTGCGACATCTTGATCCTCGACACCGTTGCTTGCGACGGCAGCCTCGTGGAATGCCAGATCAACCAGAGCGGTGCTTATCAGCTGAAGACTTCCATCGGCAACGGTCGCTATGTTGTAAGCCGCTACAATGTGACTATCAACACCAGCGAGTACCACACCAAAATCGAACGCAACAAGTGTCTGCCGTACACTTGGTATGATGCCGATAGCAACGTTATTGCTGTTATCAATGACATCTTCACCGGTGCCGACACCAACATCTCGCTTACCTTCGCCCAGGCCGAGAACGGCTGCGACCGTACCGAGGTGCTGCGTCTGACCGGTGCCAAGGCTCAGACTTACAACTATGTTGACGACCAGGTTTGCCTTGGTGAGACCTACACCTTTGGTGCCACTACGATTACTCCGACCGTTGCCGGTACTGAGACCTATCGCCTGGCTACCGGCGTTGCCAATGCCAATGGCTGCGACTCGACCGACATCCTCACCCTCACGGTCTTCCCGACCTCGACTGAGGAAAAGGATATTATCCTTTGCGAGAAAGAGTTCGAACTTGGGGCCGACAGTGCTTACCACTACACCTACGTCAACGAGGATAATACTACCGAGACTGTTGACCTGACCTTCGCTACAGCCCTCAACGGTGTAGTCTACAATGGCAGCGCTGTTGCCAACTGGGCCACCGAGAACGGATGCGCTCGCACGGTCACCGTCAACTACACGGTCAATCCCACTACCAACAGCGTATTTGACACCACTGTCCTTTACAGCTACACTTGGAATGGTGTGACCTACGACAACGCAGGTGTCTACACTGACAACGCAGTCATTGGTGTTAACCAGTATGGTTGCGACAGCGTCGTAACGATGAACCTGACTCTGATAGACACTGCCTACATTGTCTATGACACCACTGTCTGCACCAGCTACAAGGGACCTGACGGTGAGGTCTATCGTGAGGACAAGAGCTTCACCGAGCTTCTGGCCGCTGCATCGAACGATGCTCCCGACACAGTTGTTGTCACCAACTTCTATGTCAACCAGAACCCGCTGACCGATGTGTATGTTGCTACCAACGATCCTTACACTTGGATTGACGGTGTTGAGTACACCGCCACTGGTGAGGCTTTCTACACGCTTACCGACAAGAACGGCTGCGACAGTACCATACATATGTTCTTCACCAAGCTGAACCCGATCGTTCTTTGCTACAGTGAACTGCCTTACGAGACCGAATATGGCTTCACTATCACCGGCCCGATAAGCAACACCTACAGCAACAACGACCCGATGGGTAACGACACCATTGTCAGCTACACCATCAACCAGCCCATCCGCACCGTATTTGTCGACACAGCTTGCGACACCTACACTTGGGATCGCGACAACTTGACATATAATGTGAGCGGTGTTTATGTCTATGATTACACTGACACCAACAACTGTCCTGCTGCCGACACCTTGAAGCTGACCGTGTTCAACAACACTAACAGCGGCGAGACTGTCACAGCTTGCGACACTTACACCTGGGTCAACAACGGCAATACCGTTACCAAGACCGAGAGCGGCACGTACTACAGCAATTATCTCACTGCAGAGAACTGCCCGAGCGTCGACACTCTCTACCTGACTGTCAACTACAACACCAACAGCGCTGACACCGCTATTGCCTGCGACAGCTACACTTGGCACGATTCTGCTTACACTGCTACAGGTGAGTACACCTACGCTTACAACGCTGCCAACGGCTGCGCCAGCGTGGATACCCTCCGCCTGACCATCGGCACTGCCGGTAACGCAACAGTTACCGAGAATGTCTGCGACAGCTACACTTGGACTGAGAATGGTGTGACCTACACTGAGAGCACTGTGGACAGCGTTGTCTACCAGAGCTTCGCCGGCTGCGACAGCACCATCACCCTCAACCTGACTGTACGTCACAGAACCGACAGCACCTTTGCAGTTACTGTTTGCGACACCTATACCTGGGCAATTAACAATGAGACCTACACTGCCACCGGCAGCTATGTCGACACTATCCAGAACGTGGCCCTTTGCGACAGCATCGTGACCCTCAACCTGACTGTCAACTACAACAGCAACAGGGCTGAGACCGTCGCCGCTTGCAACACCTACACTTGGATTAACAACGGTGACACGATGACCACGACTGTAAGCGGTACCTACTACAACGCTTACAACGCTGCCAACAACTGCCCGAGCGTCGACACCCTCTACCTGACTATCAACCACAGCAACAGCTATGACACTACGATAGTCAGCAGCGAAGGTTTCTACCAGTTCAACTTTGTGGGCAACGATGTGACTTACGACACATTGTTCCAGGCCAACACTCCGACCGCTTTCGGTCCTCTGACAGCTACCATCACCAACGTCGCCGGTTGCGACAGCGTGATTACCTTCAACTTCCTTGTCGGTACCACCCGCAACAAGACCGAGGTCGTCGTAGCTTGCCAGGAATACACTTGGCCGCGTAACAACGTTACCTATGAGTTCATTGATGCTACTGAAAGTGCTGCCAACAATGGAGCTCTCTACAAGACCAGCACAGGTACATACATCTATGAAGCACCTATCGTTACCATTACCAACAATAATGCTATCGACAGCACCTTCATCCTGCAGCTTGTCCTCACCGAGCGCACCACCAGCACTGCCGACACTACCTTCCTGCTGAGCAACATCACCCTCGCCCTTGGCGACAGTGTCTTTGACTTCAGTGCACAGAAGGCTGCCGGCTACATAGGTTACACTGAGACCGTACAGCGCGAGGTTCACTTCCCGAGCGACCTCTACTGCGACAGCTTGGTGACCTACAACATCAACCTCATCTACAACTACGATACCGCTAGAATTGACATCTGCGCTAACCAGACTTCGGTTGATTGGGGTACTCATACCTATGTTACCACGGTTACCGATACGACCTATATCTTCGATACTGTTGCTACCAATGGCTGGTTGCAGACTTTGGTCGTCAACCAGGCTGCTGCCGTTACCGGCGACACCACCGCTGTGGCTTGCGACAGCTTCGACTGGTATGAGCACACTGGCCTCACGACCAGCAGCAACAACTTGACTCACGTGTTCACCGATGTCAACGGCTGCGACAGCACCGTTACGCTGAACCTGACCATCAAGAACAGCACCACCGGTGACACCACCGCTGTGGCTTGTGGAAGCTTCGACTGGTACGAGCACACTGCCCTCACCGGCAGCAGCGACAGCCTGACACACGTGTTCACCAATGCCGCTGGTTGCGACAGCACAGTGACACTGCACCTGACCATCAACAATGCCACCACCGGTGACACCACCGCTGTGGCTTGCGACAGCTTTGTCTGGTACGGTACAACTTACACTGCCAGCACAGAGGCAGCTACTCACGTGTTCACCAACGCCGCTAATTGCGACAGCACTGTGACGCTGCATCTGACCATCAACAAGAATATGCCTGTTGTTCTTGACACTGTTGTATGCAACACCTTCACGTGGACTGACGGCGACGGTATGACCTATACCACCAGTGGTATCCATACCTTCACTCGCACTGATGCCAACACTTGCGAGGCTGTTGATACGCTGAAACTCACTGTCAACACCAGCAACACTGGCATCGACGAGGTCGTCGCTTGCGACAGCCTGCGTTGGATTGACGGTATCCTCTACACCATCAACAACTACACAGCACAGCACACCATCCAGAATATGGCTGGTTGCGACAGCGTTGTAACTCTCAACCTGACGATCAACCACGCTACCCACAATATCACAACCGTCACCGACGCTTGCGACAACTATGTGTGGACCACCTCTGGTATGAACTATATGTATGATACTAACGCAACCTACCCGATGACAATCACCCACGAGTATGTCAATGGTCAGAACTGCCCGAGTGTCGATACCTTGAAGCTGACTCTGCACCAGAGCTCGGCCGAGACCTTCACCGTGGCAGAATGCGACAGCTACACTTGGATTAACAATGGCAACACCATTACCAAGACTGAAAGCGGCATCTACACCAGCAACTACATCAATGGTGATGGTTGCCCGAGCACCGATATGCTCTACCTGACCATCAACCACGCTACCACTGGTAACGATGAGATTGTCTCGAACAATGGTTTCTATGTCTACGACAACATCCTCTATACCGCTGACCGCGACGGTGGCGAATACTTCGACACCATATTCACGGTTCCCAGTGGCTTGAACGTCGCCGGTTGCGACAGCACCACGCTGCTGCATCTCTTGGTCGGTACCAACGCTATCGGTATGGAGAATCAGGTTGTCTGCGACCACTTCACTTGGATCAACGGTCACACTTATGAGTATCGCGACAATGCTCCTGACGGTGCACTCTACTACGATGCTACCGCCGACGAATGGGTATATGCCCGTCCGCGCTACACGCTGCCTGGCGTCATCAGCTACAACGGCTTCGACACCATCGCAGTACTCAACTTGACCCTGACTCAGATCAACTACACCGAGCAGAATGTAAGCTTCCTGTTGAGCCAGCAGCAGTGCTTCCTCACCAGCGACAGCAGTGCAGCCTACTCTATCAACTTCAGCGGTGCTGAGGCTGGTACAGTTGACACTGCCTTCCACTTCGGTGCTACAACACACTATTGCGACAGCGTTATCACCTACCACATCACTCTCGTTGACAACTACACCAACATCGGTACCGAAGATATCTGTGCTACCGCTGAGGAATACACTTGGGATAACACCAATATCCTTGGTGGTCACAGCAATACCTTCGACCTCACCACGATGATTACCGACTTCGACCACGTGACCACCATCACGCTGACCGATACCGTCTTCAAGGGCGATGCCAACAACGAGTGGGTATATGCCAAGACACTCACTGTCCACCCGGTCGTCTACGCCACCGAGCGCCGCACCGTTTGCGACAGCTTGAGATGGAACGGTACACTCTTCACCGAGAGCACCACGACAGCTACTCGCTTCTTCCCGAACGGCTCCAGCTACGGCTGCGACAGTACTGTGACTCTCAACCTGACTGTCAAGTACAACAGCAACACTGGCTATGACGTTACGGCTTGCGACAGCTACACTTGGGGTCTCAACAACCAGACCTATACCACCTCTGGTGACTACACTCGCGCTTACACCGCCACCAACGGCTGCCCGAGCGTTGATACTCTCCACTTGACTGTCAACTACAAGAGCGACACCATCTACACGGTGACGGCTTGCGACAGCTACACTTGGAACAGTACCACCTACAACACCACTGGCCATTACAGCTATGCTTACAATACTACTGATGGCTGTGCCAGCGTTGATAGCCTCTTCCTCACTGTCAACTACAACAGCAACAGTGGCGAAACCAAGGTTGCCTGCGACAGCTACACTTGGCACGACAGCATCTACACTGCAAGCACCACCGCTTACTACAGCTATGATGCTGAGAATGGCTGCCCGAGCGTCGATACCCTCTACCTGACCATCAACAAGAACAATGGTAGCGAAATCACAGAGATTGTCTGCGACACCTACACTTGGGCTATCAATGGCCAGACCTACACTGAGACTGGTATCTACACATTCGACAGCACCGATGCCAACGGTTGCTACGCTCAGTGCAAACTCGACCTCACTGTTGGTTACACCACCAACAACGCCGAGACCGTCGTCGCTTGCCACGCCTACAACTGGCACGGTACCGACTACAGCACCAGCGGAGTCAAGACCTACAGCTACACCAATGAGGATGGCTGCCCGAGCGTCGACACCCTCCACCTGACTATCAACAACCAGACCACCTATGCTGTTCAGACTGTCGAGAACTGCGGTCCTTACACCTGGATTGTCGGCGACAGCATCATCGGTGTCTTTGAGCAGAGCATCGAGACTTCGACCTCTCTCATTAACCCGAGAACGATGTGCGACAGCGTAGTCTTCCTGCGCTTGACTGTCAACGAGGCTCCTCACGCTTACGAGACTGCCACCATTTGCGCCGACGCATTGCCGTACAACTGGCGTGGTATTGAGTTCACCGCTGCCGGTGACACCGCTATCACGACTGAGTTCAACAGCAACTGCGACAGCACTATCCACTTCACTCTTACTGTCAATCCGTTGATTGAAGTTGAACTTACCGATGCTGTATGCCTCGGTCAGGATTACAACGCCAATGGCTTTGTTATCGCTGCCGACGAGCTCACAGCTGGTACTCACACCTTCACCAACACAGTTCCTTCTGTACTGACAGGCTGCGACAGCACCACCAAGCTGACTATCACCGTTGGTGACGTCATCTACAACGATGCAGTCGAGGTTACTGCTTGCGACAGCTACACTTGGAATGCCGGCGACGGTGAGACCTACAACTTCACCACCAGCGGTACTTACAACTCGCTTGCATATGCCAACAATATGGGTTGCACCAGCGTCGACGTCCTCGAGCTGACTATCAACAACAATAGCAGCACAGGCTTCAACGCTACCGCTTGCGACACCTATACTTGGAATGGCACCGCATACGATGCTACCGGTGACTACACCTTCGACTACACCGATGTGAACGGCTGCGCTAGCACCGACACTCTCCACCTGACTATCAACAACAACACCAGTACGGCTTACACCGCTACTGCTTGCGACAGTTATGAGTGGAACGGTACAGTCTACACCACCAGTGGCGACTACACCTATGATTATAGCACCAACGAGGGTTGCAACAGCGTCGACACTCTCCACCTGACTGTCAACTACAATAGCAATACGGCTTACGCTGCTACTGCTTGCGACAGCTACACCTGGAACGGCACTGTCTACACCACCAGCGGTGACTACACCTATAATTATAACAACGCCGACGGCTGCGCCAGCGTCGATACCCTCCACCTGACTGTCAACTACAATAGCAACACTGCTTATGAAGCTACTGCTTGCGACAGCTACACCTGGAACGGTCAGACCTACACCACCAGCGGCGACTACACCTATAGCTACTACACCGCTGATGCTTGCGCCAGCGTCGACACCCTCCACCTGACTGTCAACTACAACAGCAGCAGTATGGAGACCGTCACCGCTTGCGACAGCTATGAATGGAACGGCCAGACCTACACTTCGACTGGTGTATACTACTATCCGTACAACACCGCCGACGGTTGCGCTAGCCTCGATACCCTCCGACTGACTGTCAACTACAATAGCAATGCAGTCTACTCCGAGACCGTTTGCGACAGCTACATCTGGAACGGCGAGACTTACACCGAGAGCGGTCACTACACCTATAGCTACACCACCGCAGCAGGTTGCGCCAGCGTCGACACCCTCCACCTGACTGTCAACTACAACAGCAACAACGGCGAGACCGTTACTGCTTGCGACAGCTACACTTGGAACGGCACCGACTACACTACCAGCGGCACCTACTACTACAACTATAGTTCTGCTGCCGGCTGTCCGAGCGTCGACACCCTCTACCTGACTGTTAACTACAACAGCAACAAACAGCGTACCATCATCGCTTGCGACGAGTACAGCTGGATGGGTGAGACCTACTACGAGACCGGTGACTACTATTATAGCTATGAGGCCAACAACGGTTGCCCGAGTGTTGATACTCTCCACCTCACGGTGAACAACAGCACCAGCACTCTCTACAACGTTACTGCTTGCGACAGCTACACTTGGAACGGTACGACCTACACCGATGGCGGTACCTACACATTTGACTATGTTGCTGCCAACAACTGCGAGAGCACCGATACTCTGGTCCTCACTCTTGGCACCAGCGCTACTTCCAGCTTCGATGCAGCTGCTTGCAACTACTTCATCTGGAATGGCACTGCTTACACCGAGAGCGGCAGCTACACTCAAACATTCTCGACTGACAACAACTGCGACAGTGTTGTGACGATGAACCTCACCATCAATACTCCGCAGACTACCACCATCACCGCCACCTCTTGCGGCAGCTACACTTGGAACAATGTAGCCTACACAACCAGCGGCACCTACACGCAGAACTTCACTTCTGCTGGTGGTTGCGACAGTACTGTAACTTTGGCACTGACCATCAATGATGCTATTACCAGCACCATCAACGAGACAGCTTGCAACAGCTACACTTGGAACGGTCAGACCTACACGACCAGCGGCATCTACAGTGGCACCTTCACTGCTGCCAACGGCTGCGACAGTATTGTCAACCTGTTGCTCATCATCAACAATCCTATCACCAACACTGTCAACGCTACTGCTTGCGACAGCTACACCTGGAATGGCCAGACCTACACAACCAGCGGCACCTACACGCACACTGCTACGGCTGCTAACGGTTGCGACAGCATTGCCACCCTGGTTCTCGTTGTCAACAACAGTGCAACAACAACCATCAATGCTGCAGCTTGCGACAGCTACACTTGGAACGGTGCTACCTACACCACCACAGGTAACTACACGCAGAGCTTCAACACTGTTGCTGGTTGCGACAGCACCGTCACACTCAACTTGACGATCACTCCGACCATCAATATGACGGTTGCCGCTTCGGCTTGCGACAGCTACATCTGGAATGGTACCACCTATACCACCAGCGGTAACTACACGCATACCTACACCGCCGCCAGCGGTTGCGACAGCGTTGTTACTCTCGCCCTGATGATCAATAGCTCTACAACCGGCACATTCAACGCCGTTGCTTGCGACAGCTACACTTGGATTGACGGCCAGACCTACACGGCTTCGACCAACACTCCGACCTACACGCTGACCAACGCACTCGGCTGCGACAGTGTCGTGACACTCAACCTCACCATCAACAGCAGCACAACGGGCATCGACAACCAGACTGCTTGCGGCAGCTACACTTGGATTGACGGCCAGACCTACACGGCTTCGACCAACACTCCGACCTACACACTGACCGCTGCAAATGGCTGCGATAGCGTTGTGACTCTCAACTTGACTGTCAACTACAGCTATGACATCATCGATGAGGTTGCTGCTTGCGACAGCTACATCTGGATTGACAATGTGAACTACACCGAGAGCACCAACACGCCGACGGTTACTCTCACTGCTTCCAATGGCTGCGACAGCACCATCACTCTGAACCTGACCATCAACCACAGCGTTGAGACCTTCGACACAATCACGCTGCTTGAAACCGAACTGCCTTATGTCTACAATAGCTACAGCATCTCCGCTAGCGGCGACTATGTATTCAATGGCACTACGGTCAACGGTTGCGATAGCACCGTCTACCTGCACGTGAATGTCACTCCTGTGGCTATCGACGTTGTCAACTCGCTCGACGATGTTACCATCTACCCGAACCCGACTCGCGGTCGCGTTACCGTTACTGCCGACGAAGTGGTCAAGGTTGAGGTTCTCGACATCGTTGGTCGTTTGGTGGCCACCTTCGAGAATACTAATACATTCGACATCTCCAACCTTGGCGAGGGCGCTTACACCCTGCGTATCACTCTGCCTAACGGCACGACGGTACGCAAGGTCGTCAAGAAGTAACTCCCAAGTAACTCTTTATAAAAAAAGGCGTTCTGCGTTCGCGGAACGCCTTTTTTTTGTACATTTTATACTGGAATATCCATAATTAAAAAAAAAATTGTATATTTGCAAAGTATTTACTATAATGATACATTTGAAACACAGTGTGTTATAATTGTCATTATGCGTTTTTTACTTTTTAAAACAATAAATTATCAATTAAATAATAAAATTATGATGAAACGTTTACTCTGTTTTCTGGTTTTAGTGATTGCTACGATGACTGCGTCACAGTCGTTTGCCACATCCGTTGAAACGGGCTTGCTTTCCAAATCGGGTGATGGCGATGCAATCTACAGTGTTGTATGGTCGGGTGAATTCACCACCACCTACACGGCAACACCTTACACTGGCCTTTCAGCCACATATGTCGACTCCCTCGGCATTGTCAGGAACACCTCTTTGACTTTTATCAAGGGTAGCGAGGTAATGGTTTCACCCAATTGCCCTGTCAACGCAGGTGTCTACACTGTTGTTGCAAAACCCTTCTTGACTGGCGACTCCCTCGACCAGGCAAGCGCAACAGCGACACTTACAATCCTGCCTGCCACGCTGTCAATCGATAATAGTGTGATTATTATTACAAAGTTTTATGACGGCAACAATATTGCAGAAGTATCCGACAAAGGCACTGTGAACGGTTTGTTGGGATACGACTGGGTCAACCATCAGGTCGATGCCTATTTCGACAACCCTAATGTAGGTTCCGATAAGGATGTAACTGTTTTCTATTCCATATCTGGTCCCAAGGCTGCCAATTATGTTCTTGCTGCCTCGCAGAAAACCCTCAACCACGGTGCCATCTTGGAGGATATGAGAGCCGACACCACCTATGGCGGAGAAAACGGCGTCAACCAAGGCATTGAGGTCGCTGCCTATGGCTATTGCGCCGGCAATGGTTCCATAGTGTACCATCTCATCTCGGGCAACCCCAACCAGTACAAAATCGATTTCGACGACCCCGCTTTCCCCGATGTCAACTGGACCAACCTTACAACTCCGGGCAACACGGGCACTATCGACATCAATTTCCCGGTCGGAATAGCTACGGGCGACTATGCAGCCACTCTCAACTTCCGCGACGTGAACTATCCCAGCCTCGTCAGCCCGGGAATCAGACTGTCGTTGCATATCAATCTGCCCGAAACATATGTCGTTCCTCTGTTCAGCGATGTTATCGCACTCATCGATACTTGCCATTGCCTTACCGACGTGCAGTGGTATCATCGCGAAGCAGGCGAGACTCTGTGGACTCTTATCCCCGGTGCCAACGACTATGTCTACCAGCAGGAAGGCGGCCTCACTGGCGAATATTTCGTCAGCTGCAAGATGAACGGTATGGACACCTACACTTGCCCGCAGCAGGATATGACCAACCTGATTAACGACAATCCTGTGAGTGTCAAAGTTTATCCCAACCCCACAACTGGCAATGTCACTGTAAACATCAACAATTCTTCGAACGCAAGCCATCTGATGAGCATCATCAACGAAGCCGGTGTTGTGATTGAAACCGTATCCTTCGATGGCGATACGACAACGATAGATATGTCGCGTTACAATAACGGCAGATATATTGTCAGCGTTGACGGCTATGCCGTGAAGATTGTCCGCAACTAATAATATCATCTAATCAACAATTAAAGTATCGTTAGTATGAAAAGAATAATGACATTGTTCGCCGCAGTCGCCCTGACATTCTCTGTTATGGCCCAGAATGGCGAAATCAACAATTATATGGGATTCACTCTTCATCCCGCAGCAGGATTGAACACTATGCTGTGCAATCCCACCAATGGTACGCATCATCTTGGACTGGGTGTCGATTTCGGTGTGCATTACACCCATTTCTTCAATGACAATTGTGGTCTTGGCTTCGGTCTGCATTTTGACCGCACAGGCTCGACAACCCATTACGATTTCACCGAAGTGACCCCGGGATTGACCCACGTCGACAACCCCAATGCAACCTACGACTTGAATACCAGATTCGACAACTGGAAAGAACATCAGGCAGTCAATATTCTGAGTGTTCCTGTCGAGTTCTTCTGGCGTAACGTTGTCAACGAGAAATGGACCGTTATCGCTGGTCTCGGTGTATCGGCCGACCTGCCGCTTGGCGGCAAATACACCTCCAGAGGCGGCACCTTCACTACCGGTGGTTACTTCCCTTCGATAGGACATACGGTCACTGATATGCCCAATCATGGCTTTGACACCTACGACAACGAATTTAACGGTAAGATTGAAGGCCTCAAGCTGGGTTTGAGCGTTATTGCAGATTTCGGCTACCGTCTGAGCCTGAAAAACAACTGGGGGCTTTACTTCGGCCTCTATGCCGGCTGCAGCGTGAACAGTATGGCTGGCGACACCGAGGAACCACTTGTCAATATCGCCCCCGATGCCTCGATGACCTACAACGGCACTTTTGCCTCCAATCAGATTGCCGGACTGCATCTGCTGCGTGCTGGCTTAAAACTGGGTCTTGATCTTGGATGGCTCGGTGGCAAGCGCAAAGCTGAGGCTCTCGCTGCCGAACAGGCTGCCCGCGAAAAAGCCGAGGCCGAGCGTCTGGCACGTGAGCGTGCAGAAGCCGAGGCTCGTGCCGCTCAGGAAAGATTGGCTCGTGAGAAAGCTGAAGCCGAGCGTCTGGCTCGCGAAAAGGCCGAGGCCGAGGCTCGTGCCCAGGCTGAACGTCTGGCCCGTGCCAAAGCTGAAGCAGAAGCCCTTGCACGCGAACAGGCTCTACTCGACAGCATAGCTTCGCTTATCAATAATATTCCCGCAAAGCCGGTCACACGCATTGAGATGCAGAAACGTCTCGACGACATTAACGCTACGGTCTACTTCGAAACCAGCGGCACCACTCCCAAGTTCGATTCCAAGACCGACGATATTATCCGCACTCTCTGTGCGTCGATGATGGCCGACAAGAACCTGAAGGCCGAAATCACCGGTCATACCGACAATACCGGCACGGCGGCCATCAACCTTAAATACGGCAAGAAACGTGCCGAGGCTTTGAAGAAGTATATGGTCAGTCTGGGTGCTCCCGCTGCCAATATTCTCATCGAAAGCCGTGGTCAGGAAGACCCCATTGTTCCTAACGACAGTGATGAAAACCGCGCAAAGAACCGTCGTGCAACGGTGGTCCTGAAATAAGCTTAGGAGCAAAAGACTCTCTTATAAAAACAATTCACAGCAGGCGCCCCGCATTCGCGGGGCGCCTGTTTGTTTTGTTGTACGTACAATGATGATTTCGATGGCTATGGTGTTGTAGAACAGAGCTCTATGAAGGTTTGTGTTTCGTGGAGTGTCGTATGTTGCTTTTGTCGTTAAAAACGCTGCTTTCTGTATACATTCCCTGGCATATGTACAGTACTTGTACAGTATATGTACAGTATTTGTACGCTTCTGAAGCGTACATATACTGTACATATACTGTACAAGTACTGTACATATGCCTATGTTTGTGGCGTTTTTTTTGTCGGGAAGGGGAGGGGAAAATAAATAACGGTTAGAACATACGCAGCAGTTTTTTTTCTCGTTATTATGTAAAAATTCCTTGCCGCTATATGAAGATTCTTCTGCTTGGTGCTACAGGCCTGCTGGGCCACAATGTCCTCGACTGCCTTTTGAACAGGGGCCACAGTGTCGTTGCTCTGGTGCGCAACAGGGTTGGCCTGCCGTCTGCCGGCCTTTTGACTGTTGTCGAAGGCTCGCTGCTCGATGTCGCCGCCTTGCGCACTGCCGCACAAGGGTGCGAGGCCATTGTCAACTGCTCCGGCACCACCGATATGTCGCTGTTGCGCTACGACGACTATCTGCCTGTCAACAAAGTCGTGGTCGAATACATTCTTGAGATTATGGGCGAGATGCACATCGCCACATACGTTCACATCAGCAGTGCCAACACTGTAGGCTACGGCACTGCCGGCCGTCCCGGCACCGAGAGCGACGAAATAAAGCCCCCCTTCAGATCGTCGTTTTACGCGCAAAGCAAGCTTGAAGCCGAGAAAATATTGACGTGGGAAGCACAGCAGCATCCGGAACGCCATATTGTCATCCTAAATCCCGGTTTTATGGTTGGCCCCTATGACTACAAGCCATCGTCGGGCAAGTTGCTCCTGGCGGCTTTCAAACGCTCTGTGATGGCTGCTCCGGGAGGTGGAAAGAGTTTCGTAAGCGTCAAGGACGTGGCCAACGCTGTGGTCAATGCCCTTACGATGGGGCGCAACGGCGAGCGCTACCTTCTTACTGGCGAGGATATGAGTCTGCGCGACTTCTATGCACTTCAGGCCGAGGTGTGCGGCTATAGTCAAAGGCTTTTTGTGTTGCCCGACTGGCTTGTGGCCTTGGCCGGCAGGTTGGGTGACCTGCTGCGATGGGCAGGCAAACGCACACAGCTGTCCACTCGCAATGTCCGTCAGCTGATGGTGGACGAATACTACACCAGCGACAAGGCACGCCGCGAGCTGGCTTTCACTACCACTCCTTTGGCCGATGCCATCCGCGACTTTTTTGAATGGTACGGGAAACAGAAAAATTAGTATCTTTGCAAAAGGAAAAATGAACCAAATGTTTTAAAAATATATTGATTATGAAAAAGATATCTTCCTTTTTTGCGCTTGCAATTGCAGCGGTTACACTTTTTTCGGGCTGCGGTCCCACACCTTTCACAGGCAAGCCCGGCTCGTCGGGCAAGACCCTTGAAATGCTGGTTGTAGCCAAGCAGAGCGTATACAGCGGCACTACCAAGCAGGTCATCGACTCGATTTTTGCCTCGCCGCAGATTGCTCTCAACCAGCCGGAGCCGTGCTTCGACTTGGTGCACATTTCGCCTTCCAGCTTCGAGGACAACGCTATGTTTCAGTCGCATCGCAATATCCTTATTCTTGATGTAAATCCGCAGAATATCAACAAGATTTATCTGGAACAGGACAAATGGTCCACTCCGCAGATTGTCATTAGGATTACGGCATCCGACAAGCGTTCGCTCGATTCGATGCTGTTGGTCAAGAACGAGCGTATGCTCAGCGAGTACTACAATCAGGAGTACAGACGTATGGACAAGGTCTTTTCCAGTGCTCCTGGCATCAAGATCCAGAACAAGATAAAGGGCAAATATGGCTTTTCGCTCACAATCCCCGAGGAATTTGAACTCGCAAAAATGAGAGAGGAATCCGACTTTACTTGGTTGCTCAAGCGGACCAAGGATTTCGACTTGTATCTGTACATCTTCTCTCGTCCCGCCACCAGCAGCAACGACTTTGAACAGGCAACAATACTCGATAACATAGACACAATGTTGCGCCGCTATGTGCCCGGTCCTTCAGAGGGAAGCTATCCAGGCGTCGAGCGTCGTCTGGACTCCTATTCGCGCGATGTGGTGCTGGCCGACGACCTCAATGCCGTCGAAACACGCGGTCTGTGGTGCACCCACAACGACTTTATGGGTGGCCCTTATGTGAGCTATACCTTCTCGTTGCCGGGCAGCGATTTGGTTTACACGGTGATGGGCTGTGTCTATTCGCCCTCGGGACGCAACAGGATGGTTATGAAACGTGACCTGCTGATGCAGCTCGACGGTATCTGCCGTTCCATAAAAACAGAAAAAACAATCGCTGAAAATTGAAAATCAAAGCTGGAAATATTATTCTCCTTGTGCTGCTTGCCGCTGCTGTCCCGACACGGAGTCAGGTGTGGCTGGGCAAGAGTGAGATAGGTTTCACTGTGGGCGGTATGAACTACATTGGCGACCTCAACAACCAGAGTATGCTCGGTACCGTCAATCTGGCCTATGGCGGTATGTACAGGATGAATTTCGACGAACGCTGGAGCCTCCGCATCGATGTCGACTACGGCCACGTGGAAGGCGGCAATCCGGACTATATAGAACGGCGCAACCTTAGTTTCCGCTCATATATCCTTGAGGGGTCGTTGCGTGCCGAGTTCAATTTCTTCCCGTTCAGTATGCGCGACGACCATTATTTCTGGACTCCGTTCATTTTCGGCGGTCTCGGTTTTTTTGCCTATAATCCAAAGGCTTATTTCACCGACCCTTTTAGTGGCGAGTCGGACTGGTATGAGCTGCAGCCTCTCGGCACCGAAGGGCAGGGCTCGCCGGTGGCTCCCGACCGAACGCCATACACCCTCAAGCAACTTTCAATGCCTTTCGGCATCGGAGTGAAGTACCATCCCAGCAAGTCGTTTACCTTCAGTGCCGAATATGGGTTCCGTAAAACGTGGACCGACTACATAGACGATGTCAGCACCACATATGTCGACAACGATCAGCTGTCCTACTATTCCGGCGATATTGCCGCCGGTCTGGCCGACCGTTCGGACGAGGTGGTGCCGGGCTATGTCAATGCCGCCGGCATCAAGCGCGGCGACGACTCGCTCGACGACTGGTTCGCATATTTCAACGTCAGTATGACAGTAAGCCTCGATTTTTTATTCGGATGGATGCTGAAAAAGAAATGCGACAACAAGTAGCACCATCACATAAGCAACACAAATATACCTGAGCAATGAAAACCATCGACGACATAGACAAAACGCGCCTGCCTAAACACGTGGCAATCATTATGGATGGCAATGGACGCTGGGCGCAGAAACAATCCAAAATGCGCATCTTCGGCCACCAGAACGCCACACAGGCTGTCCGCGAAGCCGTGGAGGCTGCAGCACGTCTCGAAATAGGATATCTTACTCTCTACACCTTTTCAACCGAGAATTGGAACCGTCCGCAGGCCGAGGTCGACGGATTGATGAAGCTTCTGGTCAAAACCATACACGAAGAGACTCCGACATTGATGAAGAACAATGTGCGCCTGCGTGTGATTGGCGAGACGGAACGTCTGCCCAAGGATTCCTTGCAGGCTCTGCAGCAGATCATTTCCACCACGGAAGCCAACAACGGCACCACTCTTACTCTGGCATTGAGCTACAGCTCGCGCTGGGAAGTGGCAAAAGCTCTCAAGGCCATCGTCGACGATGCTGCCAAAGGTGCCATCAAGAAAGAGGATGTCGACGAGGAGACATTGCGCAAATACCTGGCTACAAGCTGGATGCCCGACCCCGACTTGCTGATACGCACTGGCGGCGAACTTCGCATCAGCAACTTTCTGCTGTGGCAGATGGCCTATACGGAATTCTATTTTTCCGACATCCTGTGGCCCGATTTCAGGCAGGGCGATTTCTACGAAGCTGTGTATGATTACCAGAACAGGCAGCGACGTTTTGGCAAGACGGGCGACCAGGTTGCGGCTCAATGATGAACGTTATGCTTTTTTTTGAAGTAAAAAACATTTTTCAACAATAAAAAATAAACTTTTGAGTTATTACTCCCTAAAGACTTAAAACACGCATTGACTGAACTGATGAAAAACATACTTCGATTTGTCCTGTTTGTGATGCTTGCCACGATGTCGTCGCTGACGCTTCGTGCGCAGGTCGTTGTTGGCAGGGAGACAGACTACGATGTTGACTATCTGACACCTAAGACTTATGAAATCGGCGGCATCACCGTCGACAGTGACGAGCGCTTGGACCAGCGTATGATATTGCTTGTTGCCGGTTTGCAAGTGGGCGATGTCATCAAAGTGCCGGGCGACAAGATTTCGACAGCTATCGACAATCTTTGGGCACAGGGCATTTTCGGTGATGTCAAGATACTCCTTTCGCGCATACAGGATGACAAAGTGTTTCTCAAAATTTTTCTCCGTGGCCGTCCAAAGCTGGCAGCTGTCCATTTCGACGGCATCAGCGGCAGCGATGCTGAAAAGCTGGGCAAAGATTTTGACATCCACGTGGGCGACGTGATTACTGAGAACCTGCTGAAAACCACTACCAACAAAGCAAAGTCATACTATGCCGAGAAGGGTTTCACCAATGTCGAGGTCACCACTAAACTCACCGCCGACACTTCGGGCAAGGGCAACTACGTGCTTCTCAACTACGACATCAAGAAGGGCAAACGCGTAAAAATCGACTCGCTCATCTTTGTTGGTAACGACCAGGTGAAGACCAACAAACTGCTTCAGAAAATGAAGGGTACACACGATGTGCACTATGCCAAGAAACTGTTCTTCTGGACAAAAGGCTTCTGGAGCCGTTCGAAATACCGCGAGTTTGAGCTTAACGACGATCTTACCAAGATTATCGACTACTACAACGAACTCGGCTACCGTGATGCTCGCATTGTCAGCGACACCGTTTGGAATGTCGACCCGGCAGATCTTAACATCTCGGCAAAGAAAAAGAAAAGACAGGACCGCGTCAAAGTCAAGGTGGCTCTTTATGAAGGCAGACCGTACTATTTCAGAAACATCACTTTCTCGGGCAACACTGTCTATTCGTCAGAAACACTTGCCCAGCATCTGCGCATCAACAAAGGCGACCCATACAACCGCACAACCCTTGAAACGAACCTTACCTACAACCCCAGCGGCACCGACATCACGTCGATGTATATGGACAATGGCTATCTGTTTTTCTCGGTGACGCCTGTCGAGGTGGCGGTAGAGAATGACTCCATCGACATCGAAATCCGCATTGTCGAAGGCAAGCAGGCGCGTATTCGCAACGTCGTTGTGGAGGGCAACACCATCACCAACGACAAGATTATTTACCGCGAACTCCATACTAAGCCTGGCGACCTCTTCAGCCGTGATGCCGTTTTGCGCAGCCGTCGCGAGCTGGTGACCCTTGGCTACTTCAAAGAGGAGTCCCTCATCCCCGAGCCGCACCCCGATCCCAAGAATGGTACTGTGGACATTGTTTATAAGGTCGAAGAGAACCAGACCAGCCAGCTGCAGCTTCAAGGCGGATATGGCAGTGGTATGGTCATCGGACAAATCGGTATCCAGCTGAACAACTTCTCGGCTCGCAACATTTTCAACAAGAAAGCGTGGCATCCGCTGCCCGCCGGCGATGGTCAGAAGTTGAATCTCAACGCTGTGACCAACGGCACATACTATTATGCTGTCAGCGCAGGCTTTACCGAGCCTTGGCTCGGCGGCAAACGCCCGCAGTCGCTGGGCATCTCGGTGTCGCACAACCTTATCAGCAACGGCTACTGGGCCGACAAGGGCAGCGACAACTACTACAGCCTGCGTATTACCGGCGCCAACATTTCGCTTACACGCCGTCTCAAATGGCCCGACGACTACTTCATTATGTCGCAGTCGCTGTCGTACAAGCACTACTTCCTGAACCACTACACATCGCTTACATCCTACTTCACCGACGGCCACTCCAACGACCTGGCCTACAGCATCGGCTTCAGCCGCAACTCGCTCGACTCGCCCATCTATCCGCGCAGCGGTTCGGAAATCTCCATCCAGGGTTTTGCCACACCGCCATTCTCGCTCATCAGTGGCAAGGATTTCTCGTCGGCCGAAGCCAGCGACAAGTACCGTTGGCTTGAATACTACAAAGTCAACGTCCGCGGCTCGTGGATGCTCAACCTCATCGGCGACGTTGTCCTCAATGCCCGCTTCCGTTTCGGATATATGGGCTATTACAACAACGCCATAGGTCCTTCGCCCTTCGGACGCTACTACGTGGGCGGTAGCGGTCTCTCGTCGTGGGTGCTCGACGGCCGTGAGGTGATACCTCTGCGAGGCTATGGCGACTACAAGCTCAGCCCCGACGACGGTGCCTCCATCTTCGACCGCTACACGCTTGAACTGCGTCAGCCTATTGTCGAAAGTGCCAGTATGACTGTCTTTGTTCTTGGTTTCCTTGAAGGCGGCAACTCGTGGAGTTCCATCAAGCAGTTCCAGCCCTTCAAGCTCTACAACTCTGCCGGTGTCGGTGTGCGCCTCTATATGCCTATGTTCGGCCTTATTGGCATCGACTGGGGCTACGGCTTCGACGGTGTCAACGGCGGCAGCCAGTTCCACTTCTGTATCGGACAAAGCATCGACTAATCAATTCGGAATAACATAATAACGAGACAACGAAACAAAACAGCGACTCTCCAATGAAAAAACTCCTCCTGCTATTGGTCATAGTGATTCCGTTCACTCTCTCGGCTCAGAAGTACGCCTGTGTCAATACGGAGTATATCCTCTCGAACATCCCTGACTACACGCGTGCGCAGAGCCAGCTCAACAAGCAGGCCGAGAACTGGCAGAAGGAGATTGAGGCAAAGTTCCAGGACATCGACAAGCTCTACAAGGCCTACCATCAGGAAGCCTACCTTCTGCCCGACAACCTCAAGCACAAGCGCGAGGAGGAGATAGCTGCCAAAGAGCGCGAAGCCAAGGAACTGCAGACGAAATATTTCGGTCCTGGCGGCGAACTCGACAAGAAGCGCGCCGAGCTGATGAAACCCATCCAGGACCGCGTGTACAACGCCATAGAGCGCATCGCCAACGAGAAAAACTATGCCTTCATCCTCGACAAATCTGGGTCGGCCACACTGCTCTATGTCAGTGCTAAATACGACGTTAGCGACCTGGTGCTCGATATGCTTGGCTTCAAGGCCGGTGCCAAAACCGACGACCGCGATGCCCAGAGCGACAACACAGGAGCCAAAAAGAGAGATGTCGGCAACCCCGAGATGCGCAAACCGTGACAATTTGATTAATCCTTTAATAAGTAAATTTTTAAAATCAGTAATTTATAATGAAAAAAAGTTTAGTTCTATTGATTGCCGCAATGTTCGCTTTCGGAACAGCGGCTTTTGCACAGAAGACCGTCAAACTTGGTCACATCAACTCGTCAGACCTTATGCAGATTATGCCTGGCAAGGACTCTGCACTGGCACAACTTCAGGCTGAAATGAACATCGTTGAAGGCGAACTCAAAGCTATGCAGGAAGAGCTCCAGAACAAATACAACGACTATCAGGAACGCAGAGCTCAGATGACAGATCTGATTCGCAGCACCAAGGAGCAGGAAATCCGCGACCTTGACCAGCGCATCCAGACCTATCAGCAGAACGCCAAGCAGAAACTGCAGGAGAAAGAGACCGAACTGCTCCAGCCCATCATCGACCGCGCCAAGCAGGCCATCGCCGATGTTGCCAAGGAGAATGGCTACACCTATGTTTTCGACACTGCTGCCGGTACTTTGCTCTATCAGCAGGACAGCGACGACATCTTCGCCCTTGTTAAGAAAAAACTCGGCTTGAAATAACGGCCAGCCCCTGCTATCGCGATTCGATAGCAAACATAAAACATTAAGGTGCCTTTGCGGGCACCTTTTTTTGTCCCGGCACCACGATTATCCGAACACGAATGAAACACATAAAAAGGGTTCTTGAAAGCGGCTTTTTATTTCAATTTTTTTTAACAAATAGCGTTGATTTAGGTTAAATTTAACAGAATTTTAATAAATCGCAATTTGTTGATACGCAGTCTTTAAGCTGGACCAAATTCCTATCAAAGTTTTACCAAATTCCTACCAAACTTTTGTTAAATTTTAACATAGTAAAATTTGATTGGTATTTGGTAAAAATCAGAGTGGTTTTTTATCCTTTGCAGCACTGGGTGGCGTTGGTTGCGTATGATTTTCGGACATAAGCAAGAGGGGAGGGGATGACGCGGCACATTTTATCTCCTTGTTTTTGCGAGAGTTTCCTGTTTATTATGGACGATTTTCTTTTTTTTTTAGCCTTAATGTCAGGGCAAATCCTGCAGGAAACAGCAATCGTACAGCTGGAAGAGTGATAATAGCGCTTTTGTAGATTGTTGAAATTCAATAGAGTGTATTCGATTTAAAACTTTTTATATATAAATTTTTTTTCAATTTTTGGTTTTTATGTAATTTTGACGTTTTAAAATGATGCCTGATTATTGCTGTTCTATATTAAAGTGTTCTTAAATTCTTTAACAAATTAATACACAGAACTGGAAGAGATGAATGCTATGAGGCATCAATATCAGGACTCATCTAATAGAAACGAAAACATATTGATAATGACAAATACAGTACTAGTTTTTAAGAAAAACCAGGCCTCAGTGGCCACTCTTCGCACAAAATCCATCGGCATCCGCTTGATGCGCAGCATTATGCTGCTGGCGTTGATGATGTGTGCAGCATTGCCGGGCAAGGCACAGACCTATTATGTGTTCTACAACGCCACCGCCGGCTACATTTACAGAAATGGAAACAACCCAGGTGTAACAACGGATTTTACCAAAGACGCCATCTGGGTGGCCAGCGGTGCGCTAGGAGGTACGACAAGAAATATATATTCCTATACCGCTACAACACGATTTCTACGTGGCGGAACAAACGGGACCAGCGTAACATTGGGTAATTCTACAACTACCTGGAGACTCCGAGACAATGTATTGAATTACAACAATAATAGATCTGGTTATGTACATTACAATGGCTCCACATTAGTTTGTAGCGATGGCAACACTCGTTTTACACCATACGCCATCACCATCAACAGCAACACGGTATCAAACCCAACGATAAGCATCACTGCTGCATCAGGACTGTCGAATGGCGGCATACAGCTTACGGGTAACGTCACAGGCTCCTACATACCAGCCAATTCCTATTACTATGCTACCGTAAGGAACTATAACAACAACACCCAGATTTACTACTGGACTACCACCACCGACGCTACCACGACGCAACCTACAGGCATCACCGACTGGAGCGATGCCACAAAAACCTGGGCGGTCACCACTGGCGGTGCCTACGCCTCAGTCAGCAACGACGGCCTGGTGACCATCACGGGTAATCCTACAGGAAATGTCGTGGTCACCCTTACCGTTTCAAAGGGTGGGTACACAGGGACTCAAACCTTCACCCTGACACGTGCCGCTGCGGTTCAGGCTACAAATACGGTGGTAACCATCAACTCCCTTAGCGTATCCCCCAGCTCGGCGGCGTTGTATGTCAGCGAAAGCCAGGCGTTCACGGCTTCCGCCACCGTAAACAGCACCACCTATACCACTCCGGCTCACACCACTTTGACGAACGGCGGCGACATCTACCGCTACTACAATGGCTCGCTCTATACCAACACCGAGGACTTCAGCTCATCAAACTCCACCACAGCCACCCCCACCTATGCCTGGAGCATATCGGGTGCAGGCAGCGGCAACGCGTCGCTCTCGACCACAAGCGGAGCTAGCACCACGGTGACCCACACCCCCGGTGCCGATGCCGACAAGGGCCTCACGCTCACCGTCGAGGCGTCGTACACGGGTGCCACACCCCAGACACGCTCCGTGCAGGTGAATCTCTATGCACCATTTGTGGCGCCCACCATCACGCGCTCGGGCAACAACATCAGCCTGTCCACCGTCAGCCTTGGTGCCACCATTTATTACACCACCGATGGCTCTACCCCGTCGGCCAGCAACGGCACAGCCTACACAGGCCCGTTCAGCCTGGAGGAGCTGTCCCTCCCCGTGACCGTAAAGGCCATTGCCGTCCGCAACGCGGAAAGCACCCCCGTTGCCCAGCAGACCTATAATACTTTGGCGACAGAAAAGCCGGTAATCAGCATCTCCTCGGCAGGTGCTGTCACCATCACCTGTGCCACCGCAGGGGCCTCCATACGTTACACTACTGACGGCACCGACCCGACCTCTTCCACCGGCACCGTCTTTAATGGCTCTTTCAATGTAGCCAACCTAGCCACCGTGAAGGCCATTGCCTACAAAGACGGCTATGCCGAATCGGAAGTCGTTTCAGAAACCTACATCACCAGCGGCATCAGCGGAACAATGGTGATTCTCGACGACCGTGAGGACCACAGCTGGAGCTACTATAGCGACGCTTCTACACCTGAGCAGCTGCACAGCCTCAACCCCGCTGATGTGAAGATTACCTACTATGGCAACGGCATAGTGATGACTGGCAATGCCGACTATACCGCCTCGAGCACCGACTTCGTGCAGCCAGGAAACGCCAACTATGTGGGCGGCGCCAAGGTCAACGTGGGTGGCGAGAACGAGAACACCTTTGTATATTATAAGACCCTGGAGCGCGGCGCTAATACCGACGATACTTGGACCTTCAGTTCCGGCAACCAGAGCAGTGCCGCCTCGCGCTGCCCTTACACCCCGATACCCAACCCCTTCCAGGTTCGTCCGACGTATGGTGGAACCGAAACAACTAACACCGCCGATTGGACCGGTTGGCGCGGCTTCCAATGCTGGCGCCTAAAGAGCGTTTCAGGCGGTGCCGTTTATAGTGCCGCCAGTGGTGGCACAGCCCTTGCCACGGGTGCCGTTATCAATGCCGAGGACGAAATCTATTTTGCACCTAACACCGAATACGGTATGGAGGTTCAACTTGAAGCAGTTTGGGCCATAGCGTATGTGGTGAAAGCTAGTGATGATGAAAATGCTATCGGCGACCATAGTAATGTGGGCTATGAGCGAAACTTCATTATTCTGAATTCGTATAGTAGCAACCAAAATGTTTATTACAATTTTGGAGGAACTACCGGAAAGCGCATTACGAACATAGATAGGCAAGTAACAGTATCAAGGTACTTACCCAATGGAGTAAGAGGACAGAACAACGACGCAACATACGTTAGAGGAGCCGGTGGTACAAATATGACGTTACAAGCGAATACGAAATTCGAGAATGTGGCCTTTTATGATATGAGTTCATATTCCATTACCGCTGCAAATAATGACGTGATTATCGGTCGTGGTTGCACAGGAACAGTAAATCTCCTTCAGGGCATCAGTGGAGGTGCTACAGATTTGGACTATACTATGCGCATTGAAACCGGTACTATCAATCAGTTGGCGTTTATTCGCGATGCCGGAACAAACGCCTCCTATACAGTAAGTGGAACTGTAATGGTAAAGGCCATCTTGGGCTGTGACTACGATAGGGCAACTAACACAAATACCAATCTGTCGGTTTCAGCTAATAATACATTTTTCTTTGACAGAGCTGGTGCTTTTTCCTCAGCAGTGAATAAGGATAAAAAGGTATTTGACTGTGTAGTAAAAAGCGGTGAGTACCAAAAGGGCTTTTGGACAAGTGACGAAACAAACTTTACTTACACCAATTCTATGTATTGTGGCCATAATTTTAATGCTACAACCAATACTCATTATCCGGGAGCCCGATATGTAACTATTGAAGGAGGCCAATTAGGTAACATTAACGGCGGACGTGGTACAGGCGCGGCTGGAGATAATGATCATCCAGACGCCACTACCGGACAAACCGATGCTTGGAAAATTGCATTTAGCTTAAGAATCAGGAATAATGCTGTAATCAACGGATGTGTATTCGGTGGTGCTGCCAATACAAGTGCGTGGGGCAGCAAGCGTATCGTTGTCACCGGTGGCAAGGTACGTAGTTGGATTGCCGGAGGTGCCAATGGCACTAATACCACCAATGGTGACTCACGTACAAGAGGTACTTCCTACATTTATGTGGGCGGCAATGCCATAGTAGGAGGTCCTGATGCTCTCAGAAAGAATAGTACATATGGCGGTCAGATATTTGGCGCCGGTCGTGGCAACACAAATCAGGCTGCCAGTATGGATACCTCACAAATAGTTATTGCCGACAATGCACAAATTCTGAAAAAGGATGGTGAAGCCACTGGTAACGTTTATGGCGGTGGAAACATTGGTTATACACACAAACAGTCTAATATCTATATTCTCGGTGGTACTATTGAGGGCAGTGTCTATGGAGGTGCTTACAGTAATGCACTCCAAATTCCCGAGGTCAATATCACTATGAGAGGAGGATTGGTTGAAGGCGGTGTATATGGTGGTTCCAACAACTCGGGCACAATCAGCGGCAACGTAACTATGCACATCGATGGAGGCCAGGTAGGAACATCATCTGTCAATGCTAATGTACACGGAGGAGGTTTGGGTAATGGCACGTCCGTCAACGGCAACGTTGATTTGAATCTCGGCACCTGCGGTGCTGCCAGTGGCGCAACGATATATGGCGACGTGTATGGCGGCTCGGCACTGGGTACGGTGAACACCAACGCCAATAATACAACTTCCGTGAGCCTCTATAAAGGAACAATCTATGGCGGCCTCTATGGTGGAGCTCTGGGTGACGCGGCAAGTCTCGGTGCCGGCCATAGCAATGTGGCGGCAGCGGTCAATGGCAAAGTGGCTGTCAAGGTGATGGGCGGCAGCGTGCTCTGCTCGGCCAGCGACCCCGACGGTGAGGCCGGCACGGGTAGCGTGTTTGGATGCAACAATGTGAACGGCACCCCTGCCAGCACTGTGACGGTAGACATCTACAACACCGACCAGCCCCTGTCGGGCTATGCCCTCCACGCTGTATACGGCGGCGGCAACAAGTCGGCCTACACCGGCACACCTGTGGTGAACATCCACGGCTGCGGCAACAGCATTGAATATGTCTACGGTGGCGGCAACGCTGCCGACGTTGCTGGTACCAACGTTACCATTTGGGGCGGCATCATCGGCAACGCCTTTGCCGGCGGCAACGGATTCAGCGCCGCCAATCCGCCCAACCACAACAATCCTTCTGCTGCCCACTACAACCCAGGCGCCGACATCACTAGCAGTGGAACACACCTGACCATCCACGGCGGCACTATTGGCGCAGCCTTCGGCGGCAGCAACCAGTACGGCACCATCACCGGCGGCGTGAATGTCGACGTTATTGATGACAGCGAAACTGGCAACGATCCCTGCGGCAACCCCTTCAGTTCGTGTCCAATGGATATAGCCGAGCTCTACGGCGGCGGTAACGAGGCCCCGCTGATCAGCAGCCGTCCAAGTACATACATCGGACAAAACGACATCCACGTCAACCTTGACTGCTCTGCCAAGGTGGGTATGCTCTTCGGCGGCGCCAAGAAAGCCGACTATGTGGGCAACATCAACCTTGTCGTCAACGGCGGCACCTTCAACAAAGTGTTCGGCGGCAACAACCAGGGCGGTACCATTACGGGCAACGTCACGGTGACCTTCAATGGCGGCTCGGCCAATGAGGTGTATGGTGGCTGCAACGAGGATGGCGACATCACCGGCACCATCATCGTCAATATCGACAGCACCAACAGCACCTGTACCCCACCATTCTGGGTAGGCAATGTCTATGGCGGAGGCAACGAGGCTGCCTATAGCCACTCTGCAGGTTATCCTGAGGTGAACATCATCAACGGCACGGTGCGGCAGAACGTCTATGGCGGCGGCTTCGGCTCGACTGCTGTCGTTACCGGTACACCGAAGGTTACTATAGGCGTCAGCGATGCCAACAAGAAAGCATCGGTTCTTGGCAATGTGTTTGGTGGCGGCAACGCTGCAGGTATCACCGGCAGCACCGATGTCAATGTTATATCCAACTCCACTGTAATGGGCAACGTCTTCGGTGGCGGCAATGAAGCACCGGTAAGTGCCAACACACACGTATGGATTAGAGACAGAGTGAGAGTGTATGGCAACATATACGGCGGTGGCAACCGAGGCGAAATCGGTGGCGATACCAAAGTGATTGTGAATGGAGAGTAAGAAAGCGGAAAACGTAAAACCAGCAAGTCTGGTACGCGGGCGACCTGGCCTGCGACAAGGAAATAGAAAGGGCCTTTAAAGAAACAGGCGTCAACCGATGTTGACGCCTGTTGTTACTATTTGGCTGGGGGTGATTAGCACCAGACGGCCGTCGCGGTCCTCGGCGCTGAGAATCATACCTTCGCTGACAACGCCCTTGAGCTTGCGGGGCTCGAAGTTGGCGATGAAGCATACCTGCATTCCCACCAGTTTTTCCGGCTCGGGATAGTATTTGGCGATGCCGCTGACGATGGTGCGTCCACCCATACCGTCGTCAATCTTGAACTGCAACAGTTTGTCGGCCTTGGGCACTTTGCTGCACTCAAGCACGGTGCCTACGCGGATGTCTACCTTTCCGAAGTCGTCGAAAGCCACTTGGGACTTGACGGAAGCTGGCTGCCAGGCGTTGAGTTCGTTCTGGCGTTTGGTTTCAAGCAGTTTGTCGACTTGTGCCTGTATGGTGGCATCGTCGATTTGTTCGAAGAGCAGTTCGGGCTTTTCGAGGGTTGTGCCTTCCATAATTATGTCGGCGCGGCCGGCATCCTGCCATCCCTTTGCCGGGAGGTTGAGCATACGGTGCATCTTGTCGGCGGTGAAGGGCAGGAAGGGGGCACAGAGGACGGCGAGGTTGCCGCAGATCTGCAAGGCG
>JAEEMK010000045.1 GCA_016283175.1 Bacteroidales bacterium | reverse complement strand
TTCTGCATCGGAAAATAAACTTTTTTTTTCGTTTCTCAATACGCCTAATTGAGGAAGGTGCATAACTTTAGATCGACTCTTGGTCGATAATGGCAAGCAAATCGTAATATGTTGAACCGATGGAAACGCCTATGGCTCTTTTTTAGAGAGCCAGAAAGCTGATTTTATAAGTGTATTTTATATTACTGATTGGCGTATTGCACCACCTCGTCGTGGAAGAATTCCAATTGGATGCCAGCCTGACGGAAGAGTTCCTCGCTCTCTTGTCCGGCGTGGTATTTGTATTCGCAAACAACACGTTTGATTCCGCAGTTGATGATGAGCATCGCGCAGGTGCGGCAAGGGGTCATACGGCAGTAGAGTGTGGCGCCGTCGAGGGCGATGCCACGTCTGGCAGCTTGGCAGATGGCGTTCTGTTCGGCGTGGACAGTGCGGACACAGTGGTTGCTGATGGTTCCGTCGGGATTGATGGTTTTGTGGAACAAGTGACCCACTTCGTCGCAATGAGGCAAGCCTGCCGGAGAGCCGACGTAGCCGGTTACCAGCAACTGTCGGTCCTTGACGATGACACATCCCGAGCGGCCGCGGTCGCAGGTGGCGCGTTTGGCTGCGGTGTCGGCCAATTCCATAAAATACTCATCCCACGAAGGACGGTGGTAGAGAATTTGCGAAAGTACATTCTCGATTTGCTTGTTTAGGTCCTCAATGCTGCCACCGTTGTCGAATCGGAAATCGGCTTGGCTGATGCATACGCAGAGATTCTGTTTGTTAGGATCGTCGTTGTTCATTTCGCGCTTCTCGTTAGCAATAAATGTGTCGAAGTCAATGTGGTCGGTTTCTGAACCGCGCAACACAGCACGTTCGTATCGAACCTTCGGATCGGCATCGACGGCAAAAAGGTAAAAGTTAGGCTTGCCGCGAAGTGCTTTGACTTCGCCAGGTGTGCGAACGCTTTCAATGATGCAGTTACAGCCGGATGCTTGCGCCTGTTCGTAGAGTTGCTCAACTATCCAAGAGGGACTGTGCTGCGCGCGCAGGTCGTTGCCAACCATTGTCATACTATCACGATTTATTTCCATTCCGCGACGTTTGATTTCTTCAGTGATGAATGCCCGTACACTATAGTGCACGAAACCGCGGTTCTTGACGAGATAATCAACTATTGTGCCTTTGCCGGCGCCAAGTGTGCCTGTGATGCCTATGGTAATCATAATTAGTTCTGTTCTTTTGTGGGTAATAACGCACGTCTGCAACTATTATTGTGTAAACTCAATTGTAAGTTTAAAGTAGATGTGTTTTAGCATACAGCGTAAAAAACTACGGCACCCACATTGGATGCCGTAGTAAAATACAGTTATGATATAAGTAGTTTTTTGTTCTTATTCAACTGCATCGAATTGAAACTGAGAAAAAATATTGCCGTTTGATTCCCGCGATATTATCATTGTGTTGTTTGTCAGCCAGTTGATATTCCAGCATCCGTTGTCGTCAATGAGTAAACTACAGCATATTTCACCGTTGTCAGAAAGACTCCAGCTGCCGTTTTCTGTGGTTGTACTGCTTGCTGTTATGATTGTTTTTGTGATGATGCCATTGTCGAAGAACTGAAATAGAATCGATTCGTTATCAGCAGGGGTGTAAACTGTGGTGTGCAACAGATAGTCGCTGCCAGAGTTAAAATCGGTTGTTGTTAGACAGGTCAAGTTCCAGGTGCCGATTATAGAGGCTTCGCTAACCGATGAAATGTCGAGAACCAGATATTCGTTGTCGTTAATGTCCTGGTAGGTTTCGATGGTGCCGCAAAGCGTTATTGTGTCTTCGGGTGCGTCACCTATACATACCATCATCTTCCCTTCGTTTACCAAAATCAAAGTTGTGTCTTCGTTGATCCTCAAGGCTGCCACCATATCTGATGAGGTAGGGTCTTCTGAGGTGGCTGGCATTTCCACACAGGTTATTATGCCAGTGTGGCAGTCGCTGCTTTGAATGGTTGGGATTGTGGCGTACGCAGTACCGTTCCAGGTACCTGAATTGTTATCGTAGGTGACATTTACGGTTTTGCCCTCTTTCTCCATTTGCTTCATCCATTCTTTCATCTTTTCACGGCTTGTGGTCGAGAAGGTGCTGACGCTTTTGGGTGCGCACATCGTTTTTGCACCAAAATGTGGCTGATTGTTTATGTTGTAGAACACAACGGCATCGCCATTTTGGGCATCGCCACAAAAAGCATCGAGCAGTGCATCCCACTCGCTGTCGTTGTTAAGCGTTATGCGTTCCTCTTCTCCGCCTATTGAATAAACGATGACACGAGTATTGCTGTTGTTGTTGTCAATTTGATTTACGGGGTCTTTCTTGCAAGATGCAAAGATAAGTGTTGTGGCCGCGAGAACTAAGAACATTATTTTTTTGAAAACCATAATTTATCTTTTTTTGTCTTTTCTTGAACTCATTTTATTTATCTGATAGTCTATAAGAGCATCGTATTGGGCTTCATTGTCAAGGCGGTAGAATCCAATGGTGCGGTGTGTGTGCGATGCAATGACGCGCATAACTGGGCGACCGTTCCATTTGGTGCGTTTCGACGGAGTGTCGAGTTCGCCAAGCCAGCTCTCAAATCCTTCTGTGCTTTTGATGCCGTGCTCTTTTTTCATCTGTTGCCAGGCCTCATCGTTGTCGGCTTGCAGCATCACTACATCCACTCGCACGCTGTCGTTAAGTTTAAAGCCGGCTATTTCGGCCACCTTAAGATCTTGACGCGAAGAGTACTTGTTGTACAGTTTCCCTTGCGACATTGCCGTCAGTGGAAGCAACAGTGTTAATAATATTGGTAGTAGTTTTCTCATACAAGTTGTCTTTTCACATTCCAATCAGCAATTCATCAGCCATATCTACCCAATACTGGGCACTGATGTCATCGCGGTTGCAGTATGCCATCAGATAGTTTTTGTTGTCAGGCTCCATCTTTGGATTTTTAAGGAACGGTATTGCCGTTCCTGCCACAGCGACAAACAGAATGGCAAATCCAGCCATACGGCGGCGGTGAGCCCGCCACGATGGGTATTCTGAGGCAAGCCGTTTTGCATAGCCATCGGCTTCGGCGCGCTGCCACAAGGCCTCGAATTGTTCTTCATTGATTTTTCCGTCCATCTCTCAATATTTTTATTTAATAAAATGTGTCCGCAGTTTTTCTTTTATTCTTACAAGTTTGACGCTCACGTTTTTCTCTGTTAGGTTTGTTTTGTTGGCGATTTCTTTGTAGTTGTAGCCTTCCAGTTGCAGTTTTATTATTGTCTTGTCAGGTTCGACAAGCAGGTTTATCTGCTCGTATAGTTCGTTGAGAAGGCTATTGTCTTCCGCCTCGGTCTCATAGTTCTCGGACAGTTCTTCCGTTTCACGTGTCTGTCTCACTGTGTCAATCATAGCGTTTCGGGCTATTTTCCATACCATTGCTGCCTCTTGTCCTCTGGTTTTCATAGAATACAACTGCTCTCTTGCCCGCCAGACAGCCAGTGCGGCGTCTTGCAGCAAATCGTCCACTTCAAGTCCGCGTCGGCTGAATTTTCGGCTCAATGTGAGCATCAGTCCGCGGTAGCGGTGGAGCAGTTCCTCGAATGGATCTATAGCCTTCACATATAGTAAAACGTAAAAAAGTGTCCAATTACTACAAAACTTGATAATTTTTTTCATATTATAATATCGTCATTCCTGCGAATAAAAATACCAAAAACCTCAAACAGATGGATAATGGTGTATTAAATAATTGATTATCAATTCCTCTGTAGGCTTTAAAATACGTTTTAAGTACCAACCCTGTATTGAACAGTTATTTAACCATTATCAAATACTTATCAAGGTTCACTTGTATATAAGGAATGTAGAATATGGTAGGTAGATGGTAAGAAGAAAAAATAAGGATAGACCTATGTGCTTGCATCAATATCGTTGTGAAGTAAAATGTACTATATTAAACTGTTTGTGTTTTGTTTCGAAAAAAAAATGTAGATTTGCAATTGTTATCTGTTGTAATAAAGAATGGTAAAGTGCAGATTTGTAATGTTTAATGCCAAAATAATGAAGTTATGTCGCTAAAAAGTATGATGCCGAGATTCCATAGAGGGTATAATCAGATGTGGAAATTCTACATTTTGGTTTTGTTTCTTATTGTCGCTATAATATGCTTGTTTCGAATATGGCCGGAACACGTCACTGGAACGCGCCTTGAGTTTTGGGTCGCGACAATCAGTATGCTCGTGGCTGCCGTAACGTTGATAATTAACACTTGGACTTTTCAATCCATTGACACTGTAAGTTCTATAAGTAAAATGGAAGGAAATGTGCTTGAGAACGAACATTATGCGACGAATATTGTTGCTTTGCTGAAGTCGTATGAGCATTGCCACACTCATATTGAGTTCGGCGAGGCATATCGTAAGCGGTTGAACAGTCATTTTGAAAAGTCGCATCTCAAATCTGGAATACAAATAGCAGATTCGCTTCAAGATGCTATGGATCATATCATACTTCAAGCTTTTTTGGTAGTGGATCACGGTAGAGAAGGTAAGGGTAAAGTGAGTTTGAAAATGGAGGATAAGAGGCTGCATCAGCGACACATCGAACAGTATATTTCAAAAATGGAGATGGTGCTTGATGATTATCAAGTCAAAGCCAATGGTTCTGTACGAGTACTCCAAGAGGCTTTGAATTTATTGAAAGCTGCTTCGAATTATCAATTTGTCCAGGACAAAAATGTCGCCTCGACCGATATAATGAATCTGCACGGTGAATTGTTGCGCAATAAGGTGACACAGACGCTTTACTATGATTACAGAGGGCTCTGCTATATGAAGTATGCTCGTACCCTGCTACAGGGAGGTGCGGACAAGGAGAAAACATCTATGGATAATTACCAGTCTCTTTTGGACACACGTGAGCGTTACAAGACATTTGACACTGATGTTCAGTTTCTGATTAAGGAAAATCTGATGGATGCATCGCGCCATTTTGAAATGGCTGGCAGAGCGATGGGGGACAACCTATTTTGGAACACGCTGGATTTCAATACGGGACGTGCCGAGTTTTTCTTGGCCTTGATTGAGAACGGAGACAATTCGCGTTGGCAAGGTCTTATGCAGAATGCAATTCACTATCGCAAGAAACAGATGCTTTATCTGAACCAAATGCTTGGAGCACTAGACGAAAAGTCGTTTGATGATTATTCCTATTTGCGAGCGGCAATGGCAGAACAATACTACCAAGTTGTGCTGCACGATATTTTGTATCGCTTGGTTGTCGGAGGTACTCCCGCAAGTGATGATGTTATAAGGCAAGATATAGCACTACTACCCGACTTGAAAAAAATCCCAAGTCGTAGCCGGTCGTTTCAGACAATGGCTGACGACATTTTGAGTGTGATATCAGCAGAAAGCTGAAGTGTAACGAGGAATTGTTCCTGTTGTTTTTTTGTTGACGTGTTAGATTAGGCGGATACAAGGCAACCGTCGAGGGTGCGTTCTATCAGTTCGGTGTCGAGGTGCTGGCCAATGAAGACAAGCTTCTGCATACGGTCGCCGTAGTAGTCGTCCCAGTCGCGGCGCAGCTGTGCGTCGCGCATCAAAGCCTGCTGCAGTTCGTCGTCGGGCATTGTGGCAAACCAGCGCCCGGCATCGCGAAGACTGACCTGCTTACCGGCCTGTTCAAAGATGTAGCATACATCCTGCTCGTCGTCGAAATAGCATATCCCTTTGGCACGAATGATGCCCTTGGGCCATTGACGTGCAACAAAATCGTCGAATTTGCCAAGGTCGAAAGCCCGGCGGCGGAAATAGACATAAGTGCGAATGCCATATTCTTCAGCTTCGCCCTCGTCGTCGTGATGATGGTGATGGTGATGGTCTTCGCCGTCTTCATCATCGTCTTCATCGATGTGATGATGGTCGACATCAGCACCGGCTTCTACTTCTTGAATCCAAGTGGCCGAGGTGGCTACAGCGTCGAAGTTGAACATCTGAGTGTTGAGTATGCGGTCGAAGTCAACATCGCCGTAGTTGCAATCGATGATTTCTGCTTTTGGCTGAAGTGTACGGACTATTTGGCGTATGCGTCCCAGCTCGTCGGGAGTCACCTCGGCTGCCTTGTTCAGCAGTATGATGTTGCAGAATTCGATCTGCTGTATTACCAGATTCTCTATGTCCTCTTCGCCAATCACAGGCTTTGTAAGCATCAAACCACCCTCGAACTCGTCGCGCATACGTAGTGCGTCGACAACTGTGACTATGCAATCGATATGAGGATAGATGTTGAAACCTGTGGCTATCTGCGGTATTGCTGTGATTGTCTGTGCTATGGGTTCTGGCTCGCATATTCCGCTGGCTTCGACAACGATGTAGTCGAAACGCTCGGCGTTTGCAATGTCGCGCAACTGATTGACGAGGTCACTCTTTAGGGTGCAGCATATGCATCCGTTCTGAAGGGCAACGAGGCTGTCGTCGGTTTGGTTGACTATGCCGCCCTGCTGTATGAGTGTGGCATCAATGTTTACTTCGCCGATATCGTTGACTATGACGGCGAAGCGTATTCCGCGATTGTTGGTAAGTATACGGTTGAGCAGTGTCGTCTTGCCGCTGCCAAGGTATCCTGTCAACAGCAGTACAGGTATTTCTTTGCTCATTGTTTTAGCATTTAAATTTGTATTCCAACTTGGAAAGATCCTCGTTGGCTTTGACGATTTTTTTCTTGAGACTTGCTTTATAAGCTTTAAGCTTCTGCATTAATGTGTCGTCACCGAGGGCGAGCATTTGCATAGCCAAGATGGCTGCGTTTTGGGCACCGTTTATAGCAACGGTTGCCACGGGAATTCCTGGAGGCATCTGCATAATGGCAAACGTTGCGTCAAGCCCTTCAAGACAGGAACCTTTGATGGGCACTCCGATGACAGGCAGCGGCGTTTCGGCAGCTATGACGCCTGGCAGTGCTGCTGCCATTCCAGCACCGGCAATGATGACACGGATGCCGCGACCTTGGGCGTTACGGGCAAAATCACTGACTTCGGTGGGAGTGCGGTGGGCAGAGAGGGCGTTGACCTCAAAGGGAATCTCCATCTCTTCAAAAAATTGGCAGGCTTTTTCCATAACCGGAAGGTCGCTGGTGCTACCCATTATGATGCTTACTATAGGGGTCATTATTTTTGGTTTAAGGGTTAAAGACTAAAGTTTATTGAATTAAAAGATCATTGCTAGCAGGACGTAAATCCAATGTGCAGCGATGCCTGCACAGAGACCGCCGATGGTGTGGGCACCAATGGCTTTGCCGATGAGTTTGCGGTAGCCGAGACTGTCAAGCATAGCGGTGTGTGTGCTCAGGTATCCGCTCCAGCACATACCCATAGCGGTAAAAACAGCAATAGCGTTGTTGTTGATAATGCCAGCATCAATGAATGTGGGTACGAGACCAATGGCAGCTCCGACGGCACCGAGGGCAGTGATTGGGAACGAAACAAGAGCACCGCTTTCAAAACCGAAGAGCCAATAGAAAACCACGTTGATTTTGTCCGCCAACCAGGTGATTATGGGTACACCTTCGTAGGCTGCGCCGGTGTATTCTCCGTTGGCACCCGAAGGACCGAAAGTGAGCATCATTACAATTGTGGAAATGCAGAGTACGCCTGGAATGATGGCAACACCGATACCAACTCCGCTTTTGCCACCGTCAAGCATAGCGTTAAGGAAACGTTGGAAAACGGAACCTTCGCTCTTGAAAGATATGTTCTGTTCAGTGCCTTCTTCTTCGGAAACGGGGCAGTCGAGTTCGGGATAACTCTTCAATGTGAAACGTTGCATAAGGCGTGTGCTTATGATGCTACCGATGATGGCACCAAGAAGTCCAACAAGGGCGCCGCCACCAAATCCTTTGCCGGTCATAAAAGCTATGACTACAAGTCCCATACCAAAAGCTGTGCCGAAATTGGTGAGGCTGACCAGCTGGTATTTCTTGAAATAGCGTGCAAAGTTGTTGTCTTTGGCAAGCGAAATGATGGCAGGATTGTCGGAAAGGAAGGTCATAACTGCACCAAGTGCTGCCACACCAGGCAGGTTGAAGAGCGGTTTCATCAATGGTCGCAGAATGTTTTCCATTAGTCGGACAACGCCAAATTCAGTAAACATCTTGCTTATTGCTCCCATAAGAACACATATAGCCATAATGTAGAACACGGTTTCTAGCAGCAGGTGGTAGGCTGTCTGCATAAAGGTGTTTAGCATATATGGCAGTGTCATCTTATAGGCCAGCAGGCCGAAGAAAGCAAAGAATATGACTAAAAAAACAATTGCTTCAAAGCTTCGCAGTGTGGTGAATTTAAACCGGCTTGGTCTTTTGCTTTCTGTTTTTTGCTCTTTGTTTTCTGTTCTTTCGTGATGACGGAACACCTCGAATGGATTCAGTACGGAAAGAAGGTTGTGCCGTTTGTTGCTATTATCTTCCATAATTAAATTGTGTATACGTTATCAAAGTCCACGTTCCAGAAACATACGGTGAATGTTCATATGCCAAGTGATGCCGATGTTCGCAGTTAGGGAATTGTGCTCGTCAGAAACATTTGTATATGTGTTCGAGACTGTGTTCTTGCGGTGTGCTACAAAAGCGTGAAGTCTAACGTCTTTGCAAAATGAAGGGTTGTACTCGATGCCCATTCCCAAGGTTCTGAAACTGTTGCCGGCAGGTGTAAGGCAGTCGAGCGATGCAGTACTTATAAGGTCAACATCTGATTTGTTCTGCTCGTAGGCACCTTTGGCAAATAGGTTAATTTCGTCATTGACATGAAAGTTCAGGCAACTGATAATGGCGTAATTCTTGCCCCAGTCGTCCTTGTCCAAAGCGTGGTGGATAATGTCTAAATATATGTCCCAGCGGTCGTACAGTAGCTTGTGTCCCAAAGCAATGTAGTTCATATAGCCGTTATCGTTGCGTTCAAACATATTGACGGAATAGAGCGTGTTGAAATGCCCGAATTTGCCCGACCAGAACAAACTGTATGCAAGCAGTCCGCTTCGCCATTCTGAACCGCGCGCGGTGCCAAGTTGTGCCCCATAGTATACATATGGCGAATTGGCAATTTGGGTCAGGAAAAGATGGTTGCCGTCGTTGCTTTTGTATCCTGCTGCAGCACCGAGTTGGAAACAGTAAAAGTTATCCCAATAGTTGGTGCTGAAAAGTACATCTATAGGTGCAGCGTCGTATTCGAAACCACCTACAGCCAGAGCATCCTTACCTAGACGGAACATCCAGTTCTTCGTCGGACGGTAGGTCAGGTATAGGAAGTCGGTGTTGTCAAACAGCGATACGTGCCCCGGAGATGCTATTATGCGCTGGCGGAAGAAATAGCTGAATTTTTCGCCAAGGTCGCCGCCGACCACAAAGTTGAAGTATTTGCCGTGGAAACCGTAGGCTGTTTCATCGCCAGTGTTCAGGTTGTCAGTGCTGATCCAGTCAAAATCGGCACGAGCCTCAAGGCTCACTTGGGTGAATACAGGTGAAAAGACCACCTGTGCGTTGGCGTTCAAGGTGAAAATCATCGCTGCCGCCAATAATAGTGCGCGAGATAGTTGTTTTGTTTTCAATTTGTTGTGGTTTTATTTGATGTTGATTCTTTTTTGCAAATTTACAAATGTTTACTCTAATGCCAAAAATAAAGTTGTAAAAAAAGTGCTTAAAAGAAAAAAAAATGTTACCTTTGCCCTGCGAAACAAATCTAATAATTATAAGCAATATGAATAAAATCAAGACTTTATGCCTTTTGGTGGCGTTTGTTTTTGCCGGTTTTGGCGCAAATGCACAGTTGACTCATCTCGAGCAGTCCATTTTCCTTAATTTCAACCTTCCTACTGGTCAGTTCAACGACGATGTAGTTCTTAATGCTGCCAACAGTGAGATTCCTATGACTCGTTTCAATGCAGGCAAGAGTGCCGTGTTCGGTTTCGGTCTTGGCTACCGTGTCTCCTATCGTTTTGATGTCGGTTTCGGCGAGGTGTCGCCTTATGTTCACGCAGATTTCCAGTGGAACCGCATCAAGGGTGACCTCCGTGAGGCTTATATGAATGCCGGCGATGGCAGTTGCCCTAATTATTTCAATCTGCCGGTATTTGTTGGCGTCAACTATCGCTACCAGCTTGACGACATCTTCACTCCCTTTGCCGAGTTCGGCATTGGCCCCGACTTCTTACTTATCACCAAGGAATCAGGCAGCAACAACACTGTAGGTGACTTCAAAATGCGTTATCAGGTGACTACCAATGTTGCCTTCCAGCTTGGCCTCGGATGCTACTTTGGTCAGCACGTCAGTGCCAGCCTCCATTACAACGGTTACGGCAAGCACGCTATCAAATACTCGGGTAGCCCTGAAATAAACGACCCTGCTCTTGCCCTTACCGAAGGCTCTGTTCACGACACCCAGACTCGCAGTATCGGTTTGCTCTCGCTCCGCATCGGATTCCATTTCTAATAGGAAAACTTTAAAAGTACAATATGTTGGGAAGATATGAACTTGTTTCATACTTCCCTTTTTTATAATCCAATGTTATGAGGAAAATATTGATTTTAGCAGCATTGGCATCAGCATTGTCGGTAACGGCACAACCCGCGGGGCATTTCTTAAATGTTGCCCACACCAATCCGTTTTCGTCAAAGAGCAACTATTTGTGGAAGATGACAGACTTCCATACCAGCGACAACTATCAATTATGTGGCTTTTCCTATGATGGTTACAACCGGCTAGTCGCTATGAATGATTCTGTCAGAGGCGAATACAGTGTTGTCGACTCGATGTTCTATGACGAGGCCGGCAATATGGTTCGTTTGTCGGGATGGCAGAGGCTTAATGGAACAATGCAGAATGTCTACTATATCGACTATACCTATAACGATCTCGGACTTATCGCTTCCCGAAGCAACTACAACAATTTCAACGGCGTGTGGGAACTGGGAGGCGTCTACAATTACTCGTATGACGAGAATGGAAAGATTGTGCTTACCACTTTGACTATGGGTAATATGATTTATCAGAAGATAGAATATGCTTATGATGAAGACAAATGTGTATCGGAATTGTGGTATAGTTATTACTTCGATGCAGAGACACTTCTGCCGTCTGAGAAATACGTCAACTCATATTCCAATGGCCATCTGATACTTAAATATGACAGCATCAGCGATGATGGTGTGAATTGGCAATATAATGGAAGATATAATTATATATATGACGATCAGGGCAATTGTACCGAATATCACCATTATGACCGTCAAGGTCACGAAGTGGAGCGTAGTGTCTACACTTACGATGAGTCGAAGCCTTTGGAAAGTACCATCATCCCCTGGAATCCCGAGATAGACCGCCCACGTAACTATGACAATGTCAATGTCTGTGCCCGCGAGGCGTGGTACAGTTTGGATGTCGACTATGTGTTGCAGTATGTATGCGACTATATATATGACTATGCCACAATGGGTTCAGGTATCGAATCGACGTCTTCGGCCAGCGTTATGATGGCTCCAAATCCAGCAACAAAAGTGGTGTCCATTTCAGGGTTGACAGACGAAAATGTTCAGGTGCAAATTGTCGATGCTGCAGGTCGTATTGCTACGACAGCTGTTGTTAATGTCGCCAATTCAAATGTTGACATTAGTGGTCTTGTTTCTGGTTGCTACGTGGTGCGATTGATGCAACACGGTTTACCTCAAAGTCTTAAACTTGTTGTCAAATGATTTTGTAGAAACTATTGCTACATATATGAAAAGCAAACAGGAAACTGCATAATGCGGTTTCCTGTTACAATTTTATATTCATTAATGATATGGGTTTAAGAGCAGACGTCATAAATCCATCTGTATTATATCTTTTGATTTACCAAGTGAATCGTATTTCGGGGCCGTCTTTCAGCTGGATGGTCATCGGAGTGCCTTTGGCGGGCAGATCCATTGTGTCGGTCTGCTCGTTGTAGCGGCGCAGCCAGAAGGGGTCGATGGGTATTTCGAAACGGCAGCGGTCGCGGCCGGCGGTGATGAGTTCGAGGCTGACTGGCTCTGTGGCTATCAGTTGGCGGCGTGGTGCCGTAACGCCGTCGCCTTCCAGGTAGATTTGAATAATTTCGTTGCTGCTGTTCATAAAGCCGTCAACGCTGTCGAGGGTGAGCACTCCGCTTACCGTCAGGCTCTCGCGGTCGAAACGGACGCTGTCATAGTGGAAGTGGCCGTAGCTGAGGCCGTAGCCGAAGGGGAAGAGCGGCTCTTCGGTCATATAGCGGTAGGTGCGGCCCTGCATATCGTAGTCATCGAACGGTGGTAGCTGACTGGTTGAGCGATAGAATGTTACTGGCAAGCGTCCGAATTTGTTTGAATAGCCAAACAGGGCGTTGACGACAGCAATACCCATTTCCTGTCCTCCGTACCAGGCAACGACGATGGCGTCGACATCGTCCACCACCTCTTCAAGGCCTATGGCGCTGCCGGTGCAGAGCACTAGGACGATAGGCTTGCCGGTACGACGCTTGATTTCCTTGATGAGGTCGCGCTGCGGTGCAGGCAGCTCGATAGCGGTGCGGTCGCCTTTGTAGAAACCGGGCATATCGACCTTCAGTTCTTCGCCCTCGAGGGCAGGAGAGAGGCCACCGCAGAAGACGACGACATCGCTTTTTTCTATTTGTTTCCAGAACTTGCGGGACTGCTTGTAGTTGTTGTCGGCCAAGTGGCAGGCGGTGTCAAAATAGATGTCGGCTATGTTGTGGATGACTGAAGGGTCATAGGCATAATATATACGTTGCTGCTTGAGTAGGTGGAATGCATCGGAGATGGTGTACAGGTAAGGAGGCTCGCCGTTGTAGTTGCCTAATGCCATTGCCGAGTCGGCTGCATTGGGGCCAATGATGGCTACTTGGCGGTAATCTGTGAGGTCTTTTAGAGGCAGGATTCCATTGTTTTTGAGCATCACAAGCGATTGCCCTGCGACGAATGCAGGGTCTGGGTCGTAGTCGGTGTCGTTGATGATATGCTCATAGATCCATTCCGGTCGTATGCGGAAGCGCGTGCGGAGCACGCGGCGCAGATGTTCGTCTATTTTGGCTTCGCTGATGTAGCCGCTGTCGACGGCAGTCTTCAGTGCTGCCAGTCCCGATCCGCATTCGAGGTCCACTTCCGAGCCGAAGGCTGCCGCTGCTGCCTGTGCTGCGGTGGCGTGCGTTCGGTGCCGCGGAATGACGGTGTCGGGTTCCCAGCAGTCGTTGAGGGCCCAGCAGTCGGTGACCAGTATGCCGTCGTAGTGCCAGCGGTTGCGCAGTATGTCGACCAACAGGTGGTGGTGGGTGCAGCAGGGCTCACCGTTGAGTCGGTTGTAGCCGCACATCACCTGCTGCACGTCGCTGTGTTTGATTATGTATTCAAAGGCAGGAAGGTAGGTGGTCCACAAGTCGCGATTGGAGATGCGGGCGTCGAACTGGTGTCGCAGCCCCTCGGGACCGCTGTGGACGGCCAGATGCTTGAGGCAGGCTGCCGACACGAGGTAAGGCGAATGAAGCGCTGCGGTGTCGGGCCACACCCACGTGGGGCCGGCTTTGAAACGCATCTGTGCACCAGGTCCTTGCAGGCCTCGAACTGCCGCTAAGCCCATCTGAGCCGTCAGGTAGGGGTCTTCACCGAATGTCTCCATTCCGCGTCCCCATCGTGGGTCGCGGAAGATGTTGATGTTTGGCGTGAAGAATGTTATGCCTGTGTTGTCGCCATACTCGCCTGCTTCCTGCGACTGGCGGTGCTTGCGCACGCCCTCGTCGGCAATGCTGGAGTATACCTCCTCGATCATCTCGGGGTTAAAGGTGGCGGCCAGGGCAATGGGCATCGGGTAGACGGTGGCCACGCCGTTGCGGGCAATGCCGTGCAGGGCCTCGTTCCACCAGCTGTATGGCTTGATGCCAAGCCGCTCGACGGCAGGATTTTGGTGCTCGAGGAAGGCGATTTTCTCGTCGAGGGTCAGTCGTGATATGAGGTCGTCGACGCGTTTGGTGACAGGCAGCGAGGTGTCTTGGAATGGGTATTGCTGGGCTTTGCAAACGCAAGGCTGATAGAGTGTGAGGGCCAGCGTTGCGACGGATACAAGTAAGGCGAATGGATTTTTCATATTGTTTTCTAAACAAAAAAGCCCCGTTTTCGGCGGGGCTGAGGATTTTTGGTTGTGACAGGCGAGAGCCTGGTTATTTGGCTTGTGCGAAGGCGATGAAGCCGTCCATCTCGGCAAAGAAAGCCGACTCGGGGTAGTTGGTCTTCACGTTCTGGAAGCACTCAACAGCCTTGTTGTTGTCGCCGTTCATCAGGTAGACGATGCCGGCTTTGAAGAGAGCGAAGGGGGCGGTGATGGGGTTCTCGTCCATCGAAGCGGCCTTGTTGTAGTGCTTGATGGCAGCGTCGTTGTTGCCAAGCTCCACTTCGGCGTCGCCCTTCATCATCTCGTCGAAGACAGGGGTCAGCTGGTCCTTGCCATTGTATTTGTCGAAATATTTCAGAGCCTCTTGGTACTGGCCAAGGCGGAGGAAGCAGATGCCAGCTTCGTATTTGGCGCGCTTGCCGGCTTTGGTAGAACCGTATTTGTCAATGACTTGCAGCAGACCGACGCTGTATTTGTCGTTGGTGGTGGTGTCACCGTAGAGGGCAGCTTGGAAATCGCCCTGTGCAAAGAACTGCTCGGCAGCAAAAACGGCCTCGTTAGCCTTCTGCTGACGGGGTTCGGAGACAAATTTCTTGATGCCGAAGATAGCCAAAACTATCACGACAATGGCGATGATACAGGCTATGATTGCCTTCTGGTTTTTTTCGATAAACTGTTCACTTTTAGAAATAAAACTGATGTTTTCAGTGTTAGTTTCTTTTACGTTCTGTTCCATTTTATATCTGTTTTTTTCTTATTTTTTGATGCAAATTTGAGTTTGCAAAAATAGTCATTTTTTTTCATAACGCAGAAATAATTTTTCTTTTACTGGGTGAGAACGAATTATTTTCAAAAAAAAAGTCGGTTCAACGCTCTAAAATATAGAGGTTTATGTTTTGTCAAAAAAAATATTCGGCAAAAAAATTAATTTTTCATAAAAAATGTTTAATTTTGCAAATCTTAAATAATGTTATAAGTATTATGGACACAAATACAAAATATTTGGGATTGGAAATAAAAAGCCCGATAATTGCTGGCAGTTGCGGGCTGACAAACGATATTTCAAAACTCGAGCAGCTTGAGGCTGCCGGAGCAGGCGCAGTTATCATCAAGTCGGTTTTCGAAGAACAGATTATCTATGATATCAAGCGCAACTTGAGTATGATGGCTCCGACCGACAACTATGGTATGAGCTATGAGTACATTGCCTCGCACGTGGCCGACGATTCGCTTGGCAAGCATTTCGAGCTGATCAAGGAGGCTAAGAAGCGTCTTCATATTCCGGTGGTTGGCAGCATCAACTGCTATTCGTTCGAGAATTGGATGACCTATACGCAGCGCTTCCAGGATGCCGGATGCGACGCACTGGAGCTCAATATGGCTATTCTGCCTTACGAGACCACGTTGTCGTGCGAGGACGTTGACCGTCTCTTCTCGGATATCATCAACACTCTGCGCAAGTCGGTGAGCATCCCCATCAGCATCAAGGTGAGCCAGAACTTTACCGATATGGCTAACTTTATGCAGCGCCTGTCGTGGATGAATGTGAACGGCATCACAATGTTCAACAAGGCATTGAATGTCGATATCGATACCGACAAGATGGAGTTGACGCACGCACCGTCGCTGTCGTCGCCTGACGAGATTTACAACACTCTGCGCTGGGTGGCTATTCTGAGCAAGAAGCTGCGTTGCGACATCTCTGCTTCGACGGGTGTCCATACTGCCGACGATGTCGTCAAGATGCTGCTTGCCGGTGCCGGCACAGTCCAGGTGGTTTCGTGCCTGTACAAGAACGGCGTTGAGTATATGCGCACGTTGAACGACGGTCTGCGCGACTGGATGAACAAGAAAGGCTATGAGTCAATCGAGCAGTTCAGAGGCAAGCTGGCTGCCAAGGCCAACGAGCAGTCGTCGATGCTTTACCGCACGCAGTTTATGAAACACTTTGCCCAGATTTGACGGCAATAGAATACACTCTTTAGTACAAAACCATTTTTTATGGAAGTAACCCGTCTTTTTGACTTGTTGGAGTATCGTAGGCAGACCCAACCCGACAGGGCTGTGTTTGTGGCTAAATACGATGGTAACTGGAAGAAAATATATATTGATGAGTATATTGACAAGGTAAACAGTATCAGCTATGCCCTGCTCAAGCTTGGCTTGCAAAAGGACGACAAGGTGGCCCTCATCTCGTCCAACTGCCCTGAGTGGAACTATCTGGATATGGCCGTGCAGCAGATTGGCTGTGTACTGGTACCTATCTATCCGACAATCAGTGCTTCGGACTACCAGTTTATACTTTCTAATGCTGACGTCAAGATTGTTTTCATAGACAATATCGACTTGATGCGTCGCATTAAGGATATTCTGTATGAGCTGCCTAACATCCAGGCGGTGTATACTTTCAAGCCTGTGGAGCGCCTGCAGGAGGTTCTGTCCTCATACAATATTCACCAAGGCGGATGCCTCAATGATTTGTATGAACTGGGGCACGAAAACCCTGCCGCCGAAAAGGTGGAGGAGCTGAAGGCTTCTATCGGCCCGCGCGACGTGGCTACGATGATTTATACCAGCGGCACCACCGGCTTTCCGAAGGGTGTGATGCTGTGTCACGAGAATATTATCACTAACCTTGAAGGTGTCAAGATGACGCCCAAGCCGTATTTCTCACGTGCATTGAGTTTCCTGCCGTTATGCCATATCTATGAGCGAATGATGAACTACCTGTACCAGTTTATGGGTTACGAGACGTATTATGCGGAAAGTATAGCCAAGGTTGCTGACAATGTGAAGTATGCCAAGCCTTATATGATGACTGCTGTGCCGAGATTCATCGAGAAGATGTATGACGGCATTTTCCGCAGCGGCCAGAAACAGAAGGGTTTGAAGAAGAAAATCTTTTTCTGGGCCCTTGACCTTGCCCTGGAGTATGACCTTGACGGCACCACCTTCTGGTACAACTGTAAGCGCAAGGTGGCCGACAAACTGGTGTACGGCAAGATTCGCGAGAACTTCGGAGGGTGCCTCGAAATGTTCGTGTCGGGAGGCTCGGCAATACAGCCGCGTCTGGCCAAGTTCTTTACTTGTATCGGTATGAACATCTATGAGGGCTATGGCCTTACGGAGACTGCGCCGGTCATCGCTGTGAGTACTGCTTTGCCTCACGGTATCAAGCTCGGCACGGCCGGTTTGCCGTTGCCTGGCATCGAGGTGAAGATACTGCCTGAAAACGGCGAGATAGTATGCCGAGGCAAGAATGTGATGCTGGGCTACTACAAGGCTCCAGAACTGACGGCTTCGGTTATTGACGCCGACGGCTGGTTCCACACAGGTGATACTGGCGCCTTTGAGCCGGAAGGACAGTTGCGCATCACCGGGCGTGTAAAGACTATGTTCAAGACTTCGATGGGCAAGTATGTCAACCCCGAGGTCATTGAAGAGAAGTTCAAAGAGTCACCTTTCGTGCTGGATATGATGGTGGTGGGTGAGAACCAGAAGTTTGCAGCAGCCCTTATTCTGCCAGACTTCGACTTCCTTAAGGAGTGGCAAGAGCGTCACGGCATCCATTGCTCCACCCCGGAAGAGATGGTCAAAGACCAGAGAACGCTTGAGCGCTACAACCGTGTCGTTGAGAAATACAACAAGTTCTTCGGTTCGACCGAGCAGATTAAGCGTTATAAAGTGATAAACGACACTTGGACGGAGGCCAACGGATGTATGACGCCCACGCTGAAGATAAAACGTAACGTCATCGTTAAGCGACTAAAAGAAGAAATCGACAGTTTGTTTGAATAAATAATATTAATCAGGGGAGGC
>JAEEMK010000044.1 GCA_016283175.1 Bacteroidales bacterium | reverse complement strand
CGTAGTAGCCGGAATATTCTGGGCGGATGAAGCCTTCGTAGTTGATGTTGTACCAGTTGAAATGGTAGCCGTGATAGCTGGTGTCGCAGTCGGCGGTCTGCCGTATCCAGTCGTCGCTCACTATGCGTCTGCCATCCCACATTCCATTATTGATGTAAAGGCGGCCGATTTTGGCTAGGTCGCTGATGGTGAGCGTGATGCCGCCGAAGCAGTGCGCAAAATCGTGCTTGCGGCTGTCGATGTTGACCAGCGCCTGGTGCTCCATACCCAGGGGCTTCCACACGCGCTCGCTGAGATAGTCGGTATAGCGTTTGCACGAGGCACGCTCAATGACTGCGCCGAGGATGGCCGATGTCATACTTTCGTAGCGGAACTTGGTGCCCGGCTCGCAACGGAACTTGAGCCCACGGATTTGCCGCATTATGTTGTTTCCGTAGTTCAGCCTCGCCATCGCGTTGATCATCTTCAGGTCTTTCAGCGAAGTAAACTCGTAGGTGTCGTCGAAATCTATCCCGCTCCGCATATCCAGCAAGTGTCGGATGGTGAGCTTTTGCCACATCGGGTCTTTCTTCTTCAGCTCCGGCAGGTAGTCGGTGACGGGGTCGTCGATGCTGTGGATGTAGCCGTCGTCGATGGCTATGCCGCAGAGGAGCGACGTGATGGATTTGGAGATGGAGAAGATGGTGGCCATACGGTCGGCCGAGAAGTCGCCCCAGTAGCGCTCATATACGATGCTGTCGTTGTGGATGATGATGATTCCCTGCGTCTGGCTTTCCTTGGCGAAGGCCTCCCCGAAGGTCATAGAGTCGCATGGATGCGGCTTGTTGTAAAAATAAGTAGTGTCGATCCAGTCGGCCTGCTTTTGTGCGACGGGGAAGCGGAAAACCACGTCGCCAGAGGCGATGGTGTCGTGTTCCTGCTTCTCGAAGCTGAAAATGTTTGGCCCGTTCTTGCCGTCGGTTCTTAATCCCCTTACAATTGAACAAGACGACACGACAAGTGCACATATTATTAGAGTCAGTGTTGTTTTTGTTGATTTCATATATCTTATAACGTCAAATTCTTGAAAATATTTTAAAAGAATATTCTGTATTGAGGAAAGTTTGTATCTTTGCAAACAATTATAGAATAATAAACGGATTATGATTAATAGCAACATACCGCGAATTCACTGGCTGATAGCACTTGTTCCTTTTATTTTGCTGGTGACATTACAGATTTTTGTTATCAAACAGTTTGGTTCTGATGCAATTGACGGTGCAAGTCAGACGGTGCTACTGTTCTCTGCTGGCGTGGCTATCGCCATTGCTATGGTTTTCTATAAGGTTTCCTGGCGTTCGATAGACAGTGCCATTGTGGATAATATAAAAACCATCGGCCCTGCGATTCTTATTCTGTTTCTTATTGGAGCAATATCTGGCAGTTGGATGGTCAGCGGTGTGGTGCCTACAATGATATACTATGGTATGAAAGTCCTTGCACCTTCAGTGTTTTTGTTTATCGTTTGTCTCGTGTGTGCTTTGGTGTCGCTAATCACAGGCAGTTCGTGGACGACTGTTGCCACGGTGGGAATTGCTCTTATTGGTATCGGTACAGCACACGGTTTTCCTGTTGGATGGACGGCAGGTGCCATTATCTCCGGTGCCTATTTTGGTGACAAGATTTCACCGCTGTCCGACACTACAGTTTTGGCATCATCGGTCGGTGAGGTGCCATTGTTCACACATATCCGATATATGATGATAACTACAGTGCCATCTTTTGTCATTGCACTGTTGGTATTTCTCGTTGTAAGTTTGTGCCACCAGACGGTTGACGATACGCAGGCAGTATCATTTGCTGAAGGCTTGCAGAATTCATTCGTTATCAGTCCGTGGCTTTTGATGGTGCCGTTGTTTACAACGGCGCTTATAGCTTTGCGCCTCCCTGCAGCAATCATTCTTTTCCTTTCCGCTTTGATGGCTGGAATCGTAATGATGTTCGTTCAACCAGACATAGTTTCTGAAATAGGCGATGGAAATATTTTCCGCGGGATGATGCTTACATATTATAGCAGCACCACAATCGACACGGGCAATGAAGTTCTCAATGATCTGGTGCAAACACGAGGTATGCGTGGTATGTTGAGTACTGTGTTCTTGATATTTTGTGCATCTGCGTTTGGAGGAGCACTGAAGGGAAGCGGGATGATGCATAGTATTACCGCTGCTTTGGCAAAGGGCATAAGTGGACAGCGTACTTTGGTGGCCAGTACTGTCGGTACTGGCTTGTTCTCAAATATGGTCACTGGCGACCAGTATCTTAGCATTGTCCTGACAGGCAGCATCTTCAAAAAACTTTACAGTGACAAGGGTTTTGAAGGTCGTTTGCTAAGCCGGTCCACTGAAGACTCTGCCACGGTTACATCAGTATTGGTGCCGTGGAATACGTGCGGTATGACCCAGTCGATGGTGCTGAAAGTGCCTACGCTGGATTACTTGCCCTACTGCCTGTTCAACATTATTTCGCCTTTGATGTCAATTACAGTCGCAATAATAGGGTATAAGATATTTAGAAAGGAATGTGAGCCAGTTGAAAGCGTTTAGCTGCATTTGCTCCATCCACAGTTGGTGCAGTGCTTGCAGCCGCCGCTATAGACGACGCTTTTCTGACCGCAGTCGGGGCATACCTCGTCGGTGGCGGTGCCATCCTTGATGTAGCGGCGCAATGCGCGGGCCACACCATTCTTCCAGGTTGTGATGGTGTCGACGTCGAAGGTCAGCTTGCTGATGAGATCCACCACATTGGGTATCGGCATACCGTGGCGCAGGATGCCTGAAATCAGTTTCGCATAGTTCCAGTACTCCTGCTTGAAGGTGCGCGAAAGACCTTCGATAGTTACTTTATACCCATCGGGATCAAGGAATTGGAAGTCATAGCGTGCGTGCTCGTCGCCCTGCTCTTTGACACGGATCACCCAGCCTTTCTCCACTCCCTGCGGCAGCAAGAAGTTGGAGGCGCGGCCTGTGAAAATCTCGTAGGGACGCCCTTCATACATACCAACCACAGCAATCCAGTCCTCTTTGTTATTCTTGAAGCGGACAATTTCGGCATCGAGTTTCTTGGGACGCTTGGGAGCCTTGGTTTCGGCAAACTGCTGTCCACTCTGTTCATCGTTGCTCACCAGCACTCCGTGACGGCTGCCGTCGCGGTAGATGGTACAGCCTTTGCAGCCTGATTTCCAAGCTGTCTCATATATCTCGCGAACAATTTCCTTTGATGTCTCTTTGGGGATATTGACAGTGACGCTGATTGAATGGTCAACCCATTTCTGGATGGCTCCTTGCATCTTCACCTTGTTCACCCAGTCGATGTCAGCCGACGTGGCTTTGTGGTAGGGCGATTTTTCGATGATTTTATTAAGGTCGGCATCCTTCATCGCCATCACCTCGTCGGCATCATAACCGTTGATTTTCAGCCAGTCTATGAACTTGGGATGGAAGACGTTGTATTCCTCGAAATAGTCGCCGCTCTGATCCTGTACAATTTTGTGTTTGGAGGTGTCCTTGTCATTGGGATTGATTTTCTTGCGGCGTTTGTACGAAACGAGGAAGACAGGCTCTATGCCAGAAGTCGTTTGTGTACAGATGCTTACTGTGCCAGTGGGGGCTATGGTCAATAGAGCTATGTTGCGACGACCATATGTCAGCATTTCGGTGTACATCTTCGGATCGGCCTCGGCCAGACGCTGGATGAAAGGATTGAGTTTCTCGCGATTGGCATCGTAGATGGGGAAGCATCCACGCTCCTTGGCCATCGTCACCGATGAACCGTAGGCGGCACAGGCCAGTGCTTGCTGTACCTTGACGGCGAACTCGGTTGCTTCGTCAGTACCATAGCAAAGTCCAAGGGCTGCCAGCATATCGCCTTCAGCAGTGATGCCGAAACCCGTGCGACGACCTTCAAGGCATTTCATCTTGATATTGAGCCACAAGTTCTTCTCGACCGATTTGATTTCCTCGCTTTCCGGGTCTGACTCGATTTTGGCGAGAATGCTTTCCACTTTTTCGAGTTCAAGGTCAATGAGGTCGTCCATAAGGCGTTGTCCCATTGTAACGTGCTTCTTGAAAAGGTCGAAATTGAACGAAGCCTGTGGTGTGAAGGGATTTTCTACATAGCTGAACAGGTTGATAGCCTGCAGTCGGCAGCTGTCGTATGGGCACAGGGGTATTTCGCCACAGGGGTTGGTGCTGACGGTACGGAAGCCGCAGTCGGCATAGCAGTCGGGTACCGACTCGCGGATGATGGTATCCCAAAACAGCACACCGGGCTCGGCACTCGACCAGGCATTGGCGATAATCTTGTTCCACAGCGCCGAAGCGTCAATCTCTTTGCGCATTATCGGGTTGTCTGAATCGATAGGATACTGTTGCACAAAAGGTTTGCCCTCCATAGCACAGCGCATAAACTCGTCAGTGATTTTTACCGACACATTGGCACCGGTTATCTTGCCCTGTTCCAGCTTTGCATCGATAAACTTTTCAGCATCAGGGTGTTTGATGGAAATAGAAAGCATCAGCGCACCGCGGCGTCCGCCTTGAGCCACTTCGCGAGTGGTGTTGGAGTAGCGTTCCATAAAAGGCACAATGCCAGTCGAACTCAGCGCGCAGTTCTTCACAGGACTGCCGCCGGGACGTATGTGGCTCAGGTCGTGACCCACGCCGCCGCGACGTTTCATAATCTGAACCTGCTCCTGGTCTATCTTCATAATGCCACCATAGGAGTCGCTGTTGCCGCTGTTGCCGATGACAAAACAGTTGGAAAGCGATACGACCTGGAAATTGTTGCCTATGCCCGACATCGGGCTGCCCTGTGGAATAATGTAGCGAAAATCCTTCAGCAGTCCGTAAATCTCCTCCTCGCTCATCGGGTTGGGATATTTGCGTTCGATGCGTGCAAATTCCGCTGCAATGCGATGGTGCATCATATCGGGGTTGAGTTCAAAAATCCTGTCGCCGTCGCGCAGTGCGTACTTGTTCATCCAAACATTGGCGGCCAGCTCGTCGCCTTTGAAATACTCCACCGACGATTTCATTATTTCATCCGTCGTGTACTGCGTGTAGCTTTTCTTTTCTGTTTTGTCCATAACTGCGGTGCTGTGTGTTACTTTTGATGCTTTTTTAATTGATGTTTTTTTGGCGGGTTGCAAGGACTCGTCGGGGGCGTTGTTCATAGATGTATTGTGTAATGTATTGGCAGACTGTTCTTTGTCTGCTTTTGTGGTGCGGGCTTTGCCCTTGCCGGCGACGGGCTTTTCGGGCTGTATGTCGCCAAAATCCAGAAAAAGGTCATTCCCTTTCATACTGAAAAGTTTATTTGTTACACTAATACAAAATGTTAGACACCATCGTGTCCTTGTCAATCTGAACGCTAAATTACATATAACATTTCTTAAACCGCTGCCATTTGGCAACGACTTATTAACATAAATTTAAACATTTTTCAGATGTCGCTGACTGTCAACTGAAAGGAACTCCTTCGACGATGTTGCTGTGGTCGTAGAAGCCCACGCCCATCAGGTGGGCCACTTGCCGCAGGCGTCCGTCTTCGTCGCGTAAAAGACTGAAAATATAGCTCCTGCACGTCGTGCCAAGCAATACTTCGCGCAATGCACAGGCCTTGTAGACAATCTCGTTGAACTGTTTGTTGCTGTCAACTCCGGTCTTGCATTCAATGACATACAGCTGGTTGTTTTTCGAGTATACCACATCAAGTTCGTTGTTGTGTGCCGAACCTTCGCGTGCTATGTGGGCTCCTATCGTGATGTCGTCGGGATTGACTCTTTCTTTGACGAGGTTGTACACATACTCTTCAAACCATCCTCCAGTAAGATAGTCGACCTCGTCGGGCGTCAGCTCGTCGGCTTTCCGAGGCACAAAATGAAGATGCGACAAAAGGGCGTTGAGATGTTCAATACGTGGATGATTGGACAAACCTGTATGTATGAGTGCACTTATACTCATAGGTCTTCTGCGGCTGCGGTAATGTATGCGCAGCAGCGACAGGGTCTCGTGGTCGGATGCTGTGAGCTTGTTGCCGACAAAGAGATTGAAGAACGACAGTGTGTATTCCTTGCTGCGGATAGGCACGTGGGTTGCGTTGTCGGCATCGTTCCTAAGCCCGTTGACTGCCAGCAGCTCGCTCACTTTCATACGGTGGCGTATCGGAGTAACAACGTCGTCGTCGTCATATATGCTGTCGTCGAATATTGTATTGACAATGAGGTTTTCACGCGTCTGTGTGTAATAGAAATCCGACTGGAATCGTGCAAACGAACGCTGTACGGCAAGAGCCATATATCGGCTTCCTCCGGCAAGGTTCACCATATAGTGAGCCTCTTTTTTCAGCCGCCCCACTATGGTCCTGCATATACGTTCATAGGTGTATTCGTCCGACTTTTGGTTCAGCACGATACTGTCAACCATTGAACGTTCCAAACCAAGCAGCCTTATAAAAAAGTTGATACGGTCGGCATCGTTTTTTGCGGCGACAAACATCATACGGTCTCCCTCGCGGTACATTTCGCGGTAGAAAAGATACAGCGGCAGCGGGTCCTCGCGGTCTATTATGTTGACTATTGTATTGTTCATTAATATATAAGGGTGTTTCGGGGTTGAAAATAAAGTGCTGTTTCGACCGTGCAAAGTTACGAAAAAAAACTGATTCGAGACACTTTTGGTTATTCTCCATACTACTGCCATATTGTCAGTTTATAAAAATCTAATAAAAGCTTAACCATATTTTATCTGCTTAAAATTTAATAAAACTTTGGTAAAAATTTGAGTAAACTTTGATAAGAAGATGATACTGTGTTTTAGGCTCTTAAAAAAGGTTTTTTTAGCGTGTTTTTTCTGCTTTTTTACTCTTTTTTGCAAAGAAAAAGTCTGCCATTTTGTCAGTTGTTTAGTTTTTGTTGGTTGCAATAAAACGGTTTTTGATGCGTTATTGTAATATGAAAAATATACAATACAAAGGCAAGGATGTCGGATTGTTCACGTTAAGTAACGCCAACGGCATCGTTGTAGAAATCACCAATTTCGGAGCCCGCATTGTCTCCATTTCGTTGCCTGGCCGTGAGGGCAGGCGTTGCGATGTGGTTCAGGGGTTTGACAATGTTGATGATTATTTCCCTGAAAACCACAGTTCTGACTTTGGCGCTGTTGTGGGACGCTATGCCAACCGGCTGGCCGGAGGACGCATAAAGGTCGACGGTATCGAATACCAGTTGCCGCAGAACAACGGTCCCAACTGCCTGCACGGTGGCCCTATGGGGTGGCAATATGCTGTGTACGATGTTGTTGAGGCTGATGAAAGACATCTTCTAATGAGTATGGTGAGCCCTGATGGCGACAACGGTTTTCCTGGCTGTGTCACAATGCAGGTGACCTATACGCTTGATGACGACAATGCTTTGCGTATTCACTACCACGCTGAAACTGACCGTTCTACTGTGCTTAATATTACAAATCACAGCTACTGGAATCTCAATGGTGATTTGGGTAGTTTGATACTGAACCATACACTGCAGATAGATGCAGAAAGGTATGCTCCTGTCGACGAGACCCTTATTCCGCTTGGCTGTTTCTATGCTGTTGCGGATACACCGATGGATTTTCGTTCGTCCAAAACAGTTGGTCGTTATATAGATGCAGATTATGAGCAACTTCGTATTGGCTACGGCTATGATCACAACTGGGTCTTGAATCAGCCACGGACTTTGGAGCGTCCGGCGGCGGTGTTGCAAAGTCCTGTGTCGGGCATCACGCTTGAAGTCTATACCGATGCCCCTGGCATTCAGGTGTATACCGGCAATTTTCTGGATGGCGTGGTTGGCAAGGGTGGCATCGCCTATCCGCGTCGCAGCGCCATCTGTCTCGAAACTCAGCAGTACCCCGACTCACCCAACCACGATTGGCCTGAGTCTACGGGACGTTTAGTGCCGGATAAACCATTTAATAGTACAACGATTTTTAAACTTATTGCAAAATGATAGATACCAGTATTTTACATAAGGCGTTTGCCGATAGATTCGGCCGCGTTGGTATTGCTTATGCTGCCCCTGGACGCATCAATCTGATTGGCGAGCATACTGACTATAACGGCGGTTTTGTTTTTCCTGGTGCTGTGGAACAGTCGATTACGCTGGTTATAAGTCCTAACGGAACTGACAGGGTCAACGCCTATGCGATAGATTTGCAACTTGAAGCTTCGTTTTCTGTCAATGACACCGACGGTCCGTCGGATGTCAATATGCGTTATGTCTATGGCGTTGTCAGAGAGATGATTGCTGCCGGAGTTTCTGTTGCCGGCTTCGATGTTGTCTATGGCGGCGATGTACCGCTTGGTGCCGGAATGAGCTCGTCGGCAGCGCTGGAATGCTGCTTTGCCACGGCGCTGAACGACCTGTTCGGCGGCGGTCGGCTCGACCGTATGACAATGGCCAAAATCGGTCAGGCGACGGAACACAAGTATGTCGGTGTTATGTGTGGCATTATGGATCAGTTTGCATCTATGTACGGCCGCAAGGGTTCGCTGATGCGGTTGGATTGCCGTAGTGGCGAATATGAGTATTTCCCTTGGAATCCTGAGGGTTACAAGCTGGTGCTGGTCAACAGCAGCGTGAAGCACGAACTGGTGGGGTCGCCATACAATGACCGCCGTCGCAGCTGCGAACGCGTGGCGCAGATGGCTGGTGTTGAGACCCTGCGCGACTGCACCTGGCGGCAGCTCGAAGAACTGAGGCCCCGTCTCGCTGACGAGGATTACCGCCGTGCGCGTTATGTGCTGGGCGAGAAGGACCGGGTATTGGCTGTTTGCGAAGCCCTGCAGCGAGGCGATTATGAAGAGGTCGGCTGTCAGATGTACCTCACTCACGATGGGTTGGCGAAGGATTATGAGGTGAGCTGCGACGAGATTGACTTCCTTGTCGATGAAGCGCGTCGCGTCGGCGTCACCGGCAGCCGCATTATGGGCGGCGGCTTCGGCGGATGCACAATTAACTTGGTGAAAGAGGGTTTGTACGATAGGTTTTGCTCGGAAGTAAAAAATAGCTACAAAAACCGTTTTGGCATTGATTGCCAAATTATTCCTGTCCTTGTCGGCAACGGTGCCAGACGGCTTTGAAACGTGGAGATTATTATGCTGAGTAAAAAACGGACGTTTTTTGTTACATATATTGTAGGAACCCAAAATAAAGCGTTTTGATTATGAAAAGATTTGTTCTGTTTGTTGTTTTGCTTGTTGCAAGCGTTACGGCAATGGCCAACGGCGATCCGGTGTCTCATCGTTCGGCAATGACATTGTCGCGCACGCCTGTGGCGGTGCACGTGCCACAGGTTCAACTGCTTGACGAGCAGTGCCGCTTCACGCTTGGCTATGGCTATACCACCGTTGAGGTGCGCTATCTGCTTTACAACCATAGTGATAGTAATTTCCGCGCGTTGCCGTATGGTTTTCCTGTCGACTGGTACGGCGAAGGAAAGGCACATTGGGAGTATTCGGATTTTTCAGAAAGTATTGATGAGCGCGGCTGGCGCGACAGTTATGTGCGCGATGTGCTGTTCAGCCTTGATGGTAGGAGTCTTGCGGTAAGGCATTCGAGCGACACGATACTTGTGCCTTCGGTGGCGTTCGCCGACCCGTCGTTGATTTTGGAATTTGGCATTGACGGTGTGGAGTATGACGTTGATGACCCGATGCTGCAGCCCGACAGCGCCGACTGGAACTATTCGGCCAAGCGTTCGCGCCAATTGGTGGAGCGGTTTGGAGAAAAGGTATTGTCGTACACCGCTGCACTTTGCCGCCGCTGGTACTATGCCGAACTGGACTTGCCGGCAGGACAAACGGTGGAGCTGGTGGTATGTTATAAGGTTGATAACTATGTGGTGAGTTCATTGTATGAGAGTTATAGCGTTTTTGGCAAAGGTTTGTGGCAAGGCAATACTTTCTTCTACGACTTTTCGCCGGCGGCCTATTGGGGCGACGGCAAGGCTTCGCGCTTCCGCGCTGTGGTCGATACATGCGCAGCGATCAGGCGTCCAAAGTATGACCTTTTCGAGATTGAGGGACTGCCAATGACGCAGACGGCCAAAGGCTTTGAGTATCAGACCTACGCTTTCGATTTGGCCAAGGTCGAGCCTTTCAGGATAAACTATGCCACCATTTGCCGCAACGAGGATGTGGCTGGACTTCTCAAACACCGCATCAGCCCCGACCGCTATTCCGTAAGGCTGTCGGGCAGCGTTGCAAAATATCCCGCTCCCAATCTGAGCGATATGGATCTTTCGACGGCGGCGGTGCTGAAACCCGATGCCAATGGAGATTTGACCATCACCATTACTTTCAAGGATTCGACACTGGTGACAGGTGTGTTGATCTACAATGGTTATACCAAGGACCCGGCAACGTGGCGTAACAACAGCCGCATTGATTCGCTGGATTTTGCCCTCGACGGATGTTGGAAGAACTGTGGCAATGAAAACGGCTACTTTCTCGGTTTTGTTGAATGGCATTGTAACGGCAATGAGATGCCAGCTGATTTTTCCTGGCAAGGCCTCACGGATGCCGCCATACGCATACCTATAACGGAACGCAATATGGATTACAAGGTTCAGTGGGAATACGTTGACCGGCGTGGCAAAATCAAGGAGTTGACACTCAAAGTGCAACGGACGACCAAAGGCGTCAAATACGACGACCTCTGCATTTCGGAGATAATACTGCTGAAGTAGTTTTTTATCCACTTTGGCAATAAAAAGCGTGTTGGCACGTTGTCTCTAAACAATGAAGAAAGACGAAGACAATTATATCATCATAAAGGGTGCGCGGGTCAACAACTTGAAGAATATCGACGTGCGCATCCCGCGCAACAAGCTGGTGGTTATCACCGGCTTGAGCGGCAGCGGCAAGTCGTCGCTGGCGTTCGACACCCTCTATGCCGAGGGGCAGCGTCGCTATGTGGAGAGCCTGAGCAGCTACGCCCGCCAGTTTATGGGCCGTATGAGCAAACCTGAGGTGGACTATATTCTCGGCGTGGCGCCGGCCATCGCTATAGAGCAGAAGGTCAACACATCCAATCCGCGCTCGACGGTAGGTACGTCGACCGAGATATATGAGTATCTGAAGCTGCTCTATGCCCGCATAGGACGCACTTTCTCGCCCATATCTGGTGTCGAGGTTAAGCGCCACAGCGTCAGCGATGTAGTTGATTATGTTTACTCGCTTGCTGAAGGCCAGAGAATTATGCTTTTGTCTCCGCTCGAAGTTACGGCAGAACGGCCGTTGAAAGCGCAACTTGAAATCCTTAAGCAGGAGGGTTTTATGCGCGTGTCGATAGCCGGTACGGTGTTGCGCATCGAAGATTTCTTGCCTGTTTGTAATGAAAAGGAGGTGTACAGTAATCCAATGTTGCTTGTTGACCGCATTGTCATTAGGCACAACGACGACGACCAGCTGGCACGCATCTCGGAGTCGGTACAGACGGCTTTCTTCGAAGGACGTGGTACTTGCTGCATCAGCATCATCGGTGATGATGGCTCGGAATTGGAACTACATACTTTCTCTAACAGATTTGAAGCCGATGGCATCACTTTTGAGAAGCCTAATCCCAATTTCTTCAGTTTCAACAATCCTTATGGTGCCTGTCCGCGCTGTCAGGGCTACGGAAACGTCATTGGCATTGACGAGGATATTGTTGTTCCAAATAAACAGTTGTCTGTATATGAGGATGCTGTGGTGTGTTGGAAAGGTGAGAAGATGTCAGAATGGAAGCAGCATTTCATACGTTTATCACCAAAGTTGAATTTCCCGATACATAAACCTTACTGTGAACTTAGCGAGAAAGAGCGTCGTCTGTTGTGGCAAGGTGAGGGAAGTTGGGAAGGTATCGATGGCTTCTTTAAATGGATAGAGTCGCAGAGCTACAAGATACAGTATCGTGTGATGCTGGCTCGCTATCGTGGAAAGACAACCTGTCCTGAATGTCACGGTTCCCGTCTTCGTCCCGATGCACAGTACGTCAAAGTGTGTGGCAAGTCAATAAGTGAACTAACGGATATGCCTGTCAAGGAGTTGGCCGACTTCCTGAGTACGATGGAACTGTCGGAATACGAACGCAAATTGACAGAACGCATCACAAAAGAGCTGCATAACCGCGTGGGGTATCTTATGGAGGTGGGTTTGGGCTATCTTACCCTCAGCCGTCTGTCGAACACGTTGAGTGGCGGCGAAAGCCAACGTATAAACCTTGCTACTTCGCTCGGCAGTTCGCTGGTAGGGTCGATGTATATCCTTGATGAACCATCGATAGGTCTTCATTCGCGCGACACCGACCAATTGATAGCGGTACTGAAAAGCCTTCGCGACCTTGGCAACACGGTTATTGTCGTCGAACACGACGAAGAGATAATTCGTGCCGCCGACTACATCATTGACATCGGACCCGGGGCCGGACGTCTTGGCGGCGAAGTGGTTATGGAAATCGAAAACAAAGGCGGCGGCATCGACAACGACAGTATCAAGAAAACGAAATACGACATCCGGAATTCGTATACGGCACAATATCTGCTTGGACAGCGCAAGATAGAAATTCCCAAGACGAGACGTCCGTGGAGGGACAAGATTGAGTTGAAGGGTGCCTATTGCAATAACTTGAAACATATTGATGTAGATATTCCGTTAGGTGTCTTTACGGTCGTCACGGGAGTGTCTGGTTCTGGCAAAACAAGTATGGTGAAGCACGTGCTGTATGATATTCTGTACAAGCGTTTTGACGGTAATACGGAGTATGTGGGCAAGTGTCGTGCCGTTGGTGGCGACATCAATCGCATCAGCGGTGTCGAACTGGTAGATCAAAACCCAATTGGACGTTCAACGCGCAGCAATCCTGCCACATATATTAAGGCCTATGATGAGATACGCCAGCTGTTTGCTATGCAGCCGCTGGCCAAAACACGTGGCTACAAGGCAGGCTATTTTTCATTCAATGTTGAAGGCGGACGATGCGAGACGTGTCAAGGAGAGGGCTATGTCTCTATAGGAATGCAGTTTATGGCTGACGTGCATCTGGTGTGCGAAGAATGCCACGGAACGCGATTCCAAGCCGAGACGCTTGAAATCCTCTATCGGGGCAAGAATATCAGCGATGTGCTGGAAATGACTGTCGACCAAGCCATAGAGTTCTTTTCACCGGATGATGCAGAACAACCGTACAAACTCGAATGCCAGCAGATTGTCAACCGCCTGCAGCCTTTGCAGGATGTGGGTCTTGGATATTTGAAACTCGGTCAGAGTTCCAGCTCACTCAGCGGTGGCGAGGCGCAACGCATCAAGTTGGCATCGTTTCTTGTCCGAGGTTCAAACGAACGCCCATTGCTGTTTATTTTTGATGAACCTTCGACGGGTCTTCATTTCCACGATATTCAGAAACTGTTGGCCTCGTTCAATACGCTCGTGTCCAACGGCCACACCATTGTTGTTATCGAGCATCATCCCGATATCATCAAACAAGCTGACTGGGTAATCGATATGGGACCTGAAGGTGGTAACGAGGGTGGCAATGTGGTGTTTGCCGGAACACCTGAGAATTTACTGAAGTGCAAAGAGTCGTATACAGCCAAATATTTGAAACCTAAATTTGAAACAAAGAAAGATGGAACAAAAAAGAAGTGAGATAAGAAAGATTAGAATAGCCGCCAATATAGGACTGTATGGTTCGTTGCTGCTGTGCATAGCTACGGTGGCTGAGCATTATTTGGCGAAATATGTGTGGGCCAGGGAAATAACCACCAATGAATATACTCGTAGGCTTTTCCTTGTGGTCGGATTGGTGGTCGCAGTGGTCAACATCGCTATGATATTATTTTTGATGCGTAAAAAGACTCCCTATTTGCGACAGATGGATTTGGTCGACGAGAAACTTGACGGTTATCGACGTCTTATTGGAACTATATATTACACATCGCTTGTCGTGGTGTCCTTGGTATCGGCTATCATTGTAATAACACACGAGAATACGATGATTATGCTGTTGTTGTTGCTTTTCATTACAATTGTGCTCAATTACCCCAATATGTATAAAATGAAGGTGGATTGTGGCTTTAGTGACCAGGAAATGAAAGACCTGTTCGGCGACAATTATATAAGCGACGATAGGGAAGGAGTAGAAAATGCGGAATAACGATACCATATGTGCCATCAGTACTCCTGCTGGTATCGGCGGTATTGCTGTTGTCCGTTTGTCGGGCGTTGAGGCAAAACATTTGGCAGAAAGTGTTTTGAAACAGGACTCTGGCAAATCCGTGACATTGAAAGACCATAGGGCGCAGTATGCGCATTTTTTTGATGGCGAAGGATTCCTTGATGAGGTCGTTGTTGTGTGGTTTGCCGCTCCGCATTCATATACTGGTGAGGATGTGGTAGAAATTTCCTGTCACGGGTCGTCGTATATTCAACAGCAAACAGTCAATGTGTTTATAAACAAAGGTGCCCGTTTAGCCGAACCTGGCGAATTCACGTTGCGAGCCTTCCTGAATGGTCGGATGAACTTGTCGCAGGCCGAAGCTGTGGCCGACCTTATTGACTCACAGTCGCAGATGTCGCATCGTTTGGCTGTCAGCCAGATGCGAGGCGGATATGCCAAGGAACTTGAACAACTTCGTCAGGACTTGATTGACACTACGGCGCTACTGGAACTTGAATTGGATTTCAGCGATGAGGATTTGGAGTTTGCCAATCGCGAGCGGCTCAAGGATATGGTAGAAGGGTTGTATTCCAAGGTTAAGCGGTTGTCCGACTCGTTCCAGACAGGTAATGCTATAAAAAAAGGTGTCCCAGTTGCTATTGTTGGTCGCCCGAATGCAGGGAAATCTACGCTTCTGAATGCGCTGCTCAACGAAGACAGAGCCATTGTCAGTGACACGCCCGGCACCACACGCGACACGATAGAGGATACTTTTTCGATAGATGGGATTGATTTTCGTATTATAGATACTGCCGGTTTACGCAATAGTGATGACCCGATAGAGAAAATGGGCATAGAACGCACGTTCAGGGCTTTAGACAAGGCTTCCATTGTTCTTCTGCTACACGATTCGCAAATGCCGTATGACGATTTTAAAGACGATATGGTCTCGATTGCTGATCGCTGCCCGTCTGATGATAAAACTTTGCTTATAATAAATACCAAATGTGATATCTGCAGGCCTGATGTTGAAAACGGCGTGATGGTGTCTGCCAAATATGGCCAGGGCATTGATGAGATTAAGAGCCTCTTGGTGAAAACTGTTCGTGAAAAGATACTGAAAAATACCGATGTGCTGCTCACAAATGCCCGTCATTTTGAGGCGATGAGCAAAGTCATTAATGCTTTGGACGAAGTAAGAAAAGGTTTGGAGGCCAATCTGACGCCCGACCTTATTGTCATTGATATGCGAGATGCTCTATATCATCTCGGAACAATCACAGGCTCAGTGGCATCCGACGAAGTCCTATCGTCTGTTTTCAGCCGTTTCTGCATCGGAAAATAAACTTTTTTTTTCGTTTCTCAATACGCCTAATTGAGGAAGGTGCATAACTTTAGATCGACTCTTGGTCGATAATGGCAAGCAAATCGTAATATGTTGAACCGATGGAAACGCCTATGGCTCTTT
>JAEEMK010000043.1 GCA_016283175.1 Bacteroidales bacterium | reverse complement strand
TTATAATAAATTTCTTCATCAGGTCTTGTGTTTTTCTTTTTTTTCTTTTTTGAAAAGAATGTTATTCAGTATCAGATGGTAATCGGGTGAGTTTGGATAGAGCGACAAGTCGGTCGGTGGGTCGCCCACAAAGTGACGATAGTCCTCAGGGTCGTGGCCTCCTAGGAATGTCCACGTCCCTTTGCCATATTCGCCGTGCAGGTAGCGCACCTCGCCCAGTTCTTTGTTCTCGGCCAGTATCAATGCGCTGCTCTTCACCGTCTCGCGGCGAAACGCAGTCGTCTGTCCCATAAAGCCGTGAATGATGCGAGTATGATTCTGCGTCAGCATTGTCGGCACCCAGTCCCATTTGGCGGAGAACTCGAATAGTGTGAAAAAGTCATTCTTCTCGTTAATTTGGCGTTGACGTATGCGGTCGTCGATGTCAATGGTTGAAATTTCGTATTCCGAAGGATTGGTGCTGATGCGGAAATCCTTGAAGGCAAAACACTTTGAGAAGTCCAGCAACTGCTGGGCGTTGGGCTGCATCGGGTCACCGTCGAACATCACGTCGCAGATGTCCACATTTTCGGCAGCCAGAGCCACGTCATAGCTGTCAGGAGCCGAGCACATTGCAAAAAGGAAACCGCCGCCCATAACAAAGTCGCGAATCTTGTGACACACAGCCAGTTTGAGTTGCGACACCTTTGAGTAACCCAATTTATGAGCACGAGCCTCTTGGTCGCGGACATCTTCAATATACCATTGTGCGTTGCGGTAGTTACCCCAGAATTTGCCATATTGTCCCGTAAAGTCCTCGTGATGAAGGTGCAGCCAATCGTATTTTGGCAACACACCTGCTATAACTTCTTCGTCATAAATCACATCGTATGGTATCTCGGCATATGTCATCACCAACGTAACAGCATCGTCCCACGGAAGTTTGCTTTTGGGTGAATATACAGCAATCTTTGGCGCCTTTTGTAATTTCACGGCATCCATATTCACCGAAGCATCAGCTATTTCAGACAGGATTGCTGTCGACTGGCCGTCGGCTATGGCCTCGACGCTCACGCCACGCAGCCGCGCCTCGCGCTCTATGGCGTCGGCATATTTCATCATAAAGGCGCCGCCGCGATAGTTGAGCAGCCACGTCACCTCCACGTCGTGTTGCAGGGCGTAGTAGGCTATGCCGTAGGCCTTCAGGTGGTTGCGCTGCGTTTCATCCATCGGCACAAGCAGATAGGTGGCGCGTGCCGTAGGCACCGCCACCATCAGCAATATAAGGAAGAAAATATTTAGATATCGTTTCATCGTCCGTTTTGAGCAATAAGTTTATCTATAACTCACAAACGGATTTTTTATTGTGTCACCTGTTTCAGAATTGCATCAATCTGCATCTTCCAGCATAAACAATTCCTCGACCGGCTTCCCGAACAGCTTCGCCATTTTAAGTGCCAAAACCGTCGACGGCACATATTTGCCAAGCTCTATCGAGTTCACCGCCTGACGGGTTACGCCGATTTTCTCCGCCAGTTCGCCTTGAGTGAGGTCCATTTCGGCGCGGGCCACTTTAAGTTTATTCTTCATTTCGCATCGATTTTTTGTTGAACAGAACACGGATATAGAAGCAAATGATGAAGATACAAAGCACCGAGAAGAGACTGCAGAACATAACCGCAACGAACGACAGACCCCACACAAATAGCAGACAGACAACCAGCGCTATGCTGTTCACATAGATCGAAAGCAGCAGCGACTCATAACGTATCTGCTCTATAAACTCATCGTCTTCTTTGTTGCGAGAAAAACCCACAAATACGCCGCCAACAACCATAAAAAGACCGATTAAGGTCATCATAAGGTCGCTGTCGGCTGAGAAATGTCCTAGAAAATCAGCCTTCGTTTCGATGCGTCCTGCGCCAAACAATTCACGGATATCATTGATGGATATCGACATTGAATCGGGAATAATGCAATAAAGGATTCCTAATACGGCTCCTGCTGCCAGAATCCACCAGCCGGCACATTTGAAGCCTCGCGGCAATAACATTCTTGTTGTTTTCATAAGATTAAAAGATTGAAAAGGTTTAAAAAGGATAAAAAGGATAAAAAGGGTTTAAAGGGTTAAGTACTATACAAAAGAGGTGCGCACTCTTTTTTCAATTGACGATGCAAAAGTAATGAAAACTTTACAAATGTCAAGTATAAATTACAAAAAGAACTATAAAGATTACACAAATAGCAACAAATTATAGTCACAAAGGAGTGAAACTTAATCGTTTGCAATAATAGTTAAAAATTGTTAAGAAGGCGACGGTGAGGCAACAAATATGATCAAAAATCATTTTTATTTTGCCGTATTCACAAAAATTCATACCTTTGCAATCGCTTTCACAAAAGACAAAAAACCATAACACAAAGAGAATGAAAAGAATGCGGATGTGGCGTAATTGGTAGCCGCGTTAGACTTAGGATCTAATTCCTCCCGGAGTGGGGGTTCGAGTCCCCCCATCCGCACAAAACCAAAAACAACATCTCCGGCCAAGGGATGTTTTTTTTTAATAGTATTACCCTATACTTATTTTTGCCACCTTAGGCAAAATATGTATCTTTGTAAAATCTATACATCATCGATGAGACTGCTCAACATAAACGATATCAACCATCTAACACAAGAAACCGCTGTAACAGTCGGTATGTTCGACGGTCTGCATCTGGGTCATCGACATCTTGTGAAGCGCCTGCTGAAGGTGGCAGAATGTTCAAAGCAGGAGCCTATCGTGGTCACTTTCGACCGCCATCCCCGACAGGTGCTCGACCCATCAACACTGCTATCTTTACTCTCAACCCGCGACGAACGACTTGCTCTGCTTGAGGAATGTGGAGTTCCGACAGTCGTTATGGTTCATTTCGACATCGAGACAGCATCGCTCTCAGC
>JAEEMK010000007.1 GCA_016283175.1 Bacteroidales bacterium | reverse complement strand
TCGTCGTTCACTTCAGCAGCGCAGCGACGCCGTCAAAGCCGAGCAGAATGCCATTGCCAAGGAAATAGGTATGCTTTTCAAACAGGGCAAACGCGACGAGGCTGATGCCCGTAAGGTGCGCACCACCGAGCTGAAAAGCGAGGAGAAGCAGCTGGCCGACGAGATGACTGCCGCTCTCCAGGAACTGAATACCAAGCTGATATCGCTGCCCAACACTCCGCACCTCAGCGTGCCCAAGGGCCGCACGGCCGACGACAACCTTGAGGTGGGGCGCTTCGGAAAGATGCCCGAGCTGGGTGCCGATGCTCTCCCGCATTGGGAACTCTGTGCAAAGTACGATCTCGTCGATTTTGAGCTGGGCAACAAGATAACAGGTGCCGGCTTCCCTGTCTACAAAGGCAAGGGTGCCCGTCTGCAGCGTGCACTCATCAACTTTTTCCTCAACAGCGCAGCCGATGCCGGCTACACCGAGATACAGCCGCCGCTGATGGTCAACGAGGCTTCAGGTCTCGGCACCGGCCAGCTTCCCGACAAGGAAGGCCAGATGTATGCCATTCCGCTCGACGGATTCTATATGATTCCCACCGCCGAGGTGCCTATCACCAACATCTATCGCGACACCATCGTCAGCGCCGACCAGTTCCCCATCCGCCACGCTGGCTACAGCGAGTGCTTCCGCCGCGAGGCAGGCAGCTACGGCAAGGATGTGCGCGGCCTTAACCGTCTGCACGAATTCAGCAAGGTTGAGATTGTCGTCATCGAGCATCCCGACCGCAGCTACGAGCGTCTCGAAGAGATGAAAGCCCACGTTGGCGGCCTGCTCGACAAGCTGGGCTTGCCATACCGCATACTCAAACTTTGCGGTGGCGACATCAGTTTCACCTCCGCAATGACCTTCGATTTCGAGGTGTGGAGCGCCGCACAGCAGCGCTGGCTTGAAGTCAGCTCGGTGTCCAACTTTGAGTCTTTCCAGGCCAACCGTATGAAACTGCGCTTCAAGGACAGCGACGGCAAGATGCGACTGGCGCACACTCTCAACGGCAGCGCCCTCGCTCTGCCGCGCATCGTCGCAGCCCTGCTCGAGAACAACCAGACACCCGACGGCATCACGATGCCCGAATGCCTGCGTCCCTATCTTGGTTTCGACAAAATTAGTTAATGGCTTTGAGGCCATTGGCCGAACCTGATAAAAAAAGTTGCGTCAACGACGCAACTTTTTTTATGCTGATATCGATAGGATTGTCTTATTTCTCTTTGGCAGCCTTCTTCTCAGCAGCCTTGCGCTCCTTTTCTGCCTTTTTGTCGGCGGCAATACGTTCCTTTTCGGCTTTCTTCTGTGCGGCTATGCGCTCTTTCTCAGCCTTCTTCTGTGCGGCGGCTTCAGCTTTGGCCTCCTTCTCGGCGGCTTTGCGCTGCTCCTGAAGAGCCTTGCGTTCCTCCTTGCTCATATTCTTCTCGGCCTCCTTGGCGCGGGCCTGCTGGGCCTTCATCTCCTCTTTCTGCTTGGCTTTGGCCACTTTCTCAGCCTGTTTGTCGACGTTGGCCTCGTTTTTCTTGCTCGGCTTCTCTACGGCAGCACCTTTCTTCTCGCCCTTCTTGTCAGTTGTGGCCTTCGGCTCGGCGGGAGCGTTGTGGTAGGTCAGCGTGCGCAGCGCGGCGTTGTCGAAGATGCCGTCTTGGAACTGCAGGCGTACCGTCCAGTTATTCATATCGTCGTATACATATTCAAAGGTGTAGACGACCGTGCCGTAGGGGCGTTCGACGGTCATCTTGGTGCAGTCGCCGAGGTCGTTGTTCTCGTATGTGACGGTCTCGTCGAGGGCTTTGCCGTGGGTGACCTTTTTGACGAGAAATCCACGGTTGTCGTAGCTGTACTTCACCGTGCTGACATTCTTCTCGCCCGAGGTGTAGTCGACAATCTTCTCGCCGACAAGCTGGTTGTTGTGGTTGTAGCTGTATTCGCACACCTTGGCCGGCATACTGTCCACATAGTAGTATTTCGACTCTATTACAATGCCATCGTCGCCCAGCTCCTGGCGGCATTTCAGGTCGAATGGATAGGTGTTGGTGTATGGCGTTGTGTTCAGGTCGGCCTTCTCCAGGTTGATGCTCTTGTAGTCCTTCGTTTCGGCAAAGACATTGATGTCTGCCATATTGCCGTTGTATTTTGCCTCGACCTTGTATCCTTCGCCCACAAACGACGACAGCAGGCCGTTGGGAGCGTAGGTGCAGCGCGTTGTCAAGCCCTGCTTGCCCTGATGTGTGTAGGTGATTGTCAGCATACGGCCGGCCGGGTTGAAAGTCACGATGCGACCTTCATCCTCGCGCAGAATGCTGCGCAGATCCTTGACAAACCATTTGCGTTCCGGCCAGTCCTCGCGGAAATAGTCCTTGCGCAGCAGAATGTCCTCGTCCATCGAGGCCACATAGCCGCGCAGCCCCATCTGCTGACGGTCCATACGAAGGTTTACAATATCCTGCGCTTTAACGCAACAAACAGCGCAAAGTGCTATAATTGCGAATGATAAGATTTTTTTCATTGTCATATTTTACATTTTTAGCGTTGCAAAATTACATAAATTATTTGGATTACTAATAAAAAGCACCTTCAAAGATTGCTTTTTGCCGAAAAAACACTTTTCTTTCGACTTAACATTTTGTTAACAACATTTTGTTAAGTCGGAAAAATGTTGTATCTTTGCATTTGTAAAAATAGGAGCTGTGGCTCGCCGTCAGTTGCAGACGCTAATAGACAAAGACCTCGTTTTTGAGGAGACCACTAAGGAATGTTCCTACTATCGGGTTGCCGATTTGTTTCTGCTACGCTGGCTGGCGCGCGAGTATTAAGATGTATTAGCATATTGGCAAGCGCATCAACCGTGAAGCTCTTAGAGACAAGCGCGCTGAATACGGAAAACAAATTGTCGCGCCAGCTGGCGCGACAATTGTCAATGGTACATTTTTGTTTTAATACTACCCTATAAGGCAATTATTCAAAAAAAAGATGTATCTTTGCAATTTGAAATAAAGTAGTAAATATGCTATTCCAGAAGAATATACTGAAGAAACACCTCGCGATGCTGATATCTGAAAACGTGGAGCGCGCGTGGATGCAATATAAAAGCTATTTTCTCAACCCCGAGGTGCAGCAGAACATTCTGGCCTCAAAAGAGGAGCAGTTCCAAGAGGGATTCCTTCGAGAACTTTTCGTAAAGGTGCTTGGTTATACTCTCAACCCTTCGCCAGAATACAACCTCATCACCGAACAGAAAAATGAGACCGACGCCAAGAAAGCCGACGGCGCCATCCTTAAGGACGGTAAGGTTATAGGCATCATCGAACTGAAAGACCACAAGACCACCGACCTCTCGAAAGTCGAATCGCAAGCTTTCAATTACAAAAGCCAGCACCCCGACGCACGACTGGTCGTTATCTCCAACTTCGAAAAGTTGCGCCTTTATATCGATAACGCTGTTGAGTATCGCGAATGGAACCTTTTCCATATTTCAGAGCAAGAGTTCAGCGAGCTGTATCTCTGCCTTGCCTGGTCGCAGGTTGAACGTGGAGTGACTTGCACTATGAAGCAGGAGTCGGTATCCAACGAAGACCAAATCACTAAAGCCCTCTACAAAGACTACTCGCAGTTCAAGCGCGTCCTCTTTGCCGACATCATTGCCTGCAATCCCTACCAAGAAGGTAACACCTGGGCAGAAGACGAAAAAGCGTGGCAGCTTTTGCTTTTCAAGAAGACACAGAAACTGCTCGACCGGCTTCTCTTCATCTTTTTTGCTGAAGATGGCGGTTTGCTGCCCCCCAACTCAATGATGACGATTATCAATTGGTGGGAGCAAAAGGCGGAAAATGATGATTATGCTCCATTATATGACCAAATAAAGAAGTACTTTGGCAAAATGAACACTGGTTTCCACGGTAAGAAGTACGACATCTTTGCCTATAATGGAGGTCTCTTCAAGCCCGATGAAGTGTTGGACAATATCGTCATCAGCGACGAACCTTTGGTAGAGCATACTCGCCGGCTCTCCTCTTACGACTTCGAAAGCGAGGTTGATGTTAATATACTTGGCCACATCTTCGAGAACTCGCTGTCGGAAATCGAAGAGGTTGGTCAGCAAATCAGCAGCGGCGAGACCCCGAAAACCTCCAAGCGTAAGCAGGACGGCGTGTTCTACACCCCGCAATATATCACCAAATATATTGTAGAAAACACCGTCGGCCGCCTCTGTGCCGAGAAGAAAAACGAGTTGGGAATTGTTGAGGAAGAATATTTCGCAGATAAGAACCGACAGAAACAAACCAAGCTGAAACTGCTTGAAAAACTGAACCAATACCGCGAATGGCTGCTGCAACTCACCATCCTTGACCCGGCTTGCGGAAGTGGCGCCTTCCTCAATGCAGCATTACAGTTCCTTATGGCCGAGCATTCTCTTATCGACGAAATGGAAGCCAAACTTACTGGCGCCAGTATTGTCTTCCAAGGGATTGAAAACAGCATTCTCGAAAACAACCTCTATGGCGTAGATATCAACGAAGAAAGTGTGGAGATTGCCCAATTAGCACTATGGTTGCGAACCGCTAAACCTCGCCGCAAACTCAACACACTTAACAAGAACATTAAGTGCGGCAACTCCCTTATCAGCGACCCCGCCGTTGCAGGAGACAAAGCCTTCGACTGGCAAAAAGAGTTCCCGCAAGTCTTCGAGAAAGGTGGCTTCGACGTGGTGATTGGCAATCCGCCATACGGGATATTAATTGACGACTCCCTAAAAGATTTTTACAACCACCATTTCCCATTAGCACAGTACAAACTAAATTTGTATATACTGTTCCTTGAAAGAATGTTCCAAATCTTCAACAATGGTATCATCTCTTTTATTATACCAAAATCTTTATTGATTAACACATATTTTTCTGATATTCGAAGGTTTATCCTTACACATTCTAAAGTAATGGAGATGTTTACAATAACTGAAAAAGTGTTTGAGGATGCGGAGGTTGGATCAAGTTTGATTATAACATTTGAGATTCAGAAAGATGTGGATACTAACAATATTGTACATCTAGCAAGTTGTGAGAAGACAAATGACTTTATGGAACAGCGCAATATAATTGAGAATCATCTTTCACAGGCAGAGTTGATGAAAAGTGATAAAGCTGAAATCGTAATTCAATCACAAGATTCGTCAACAATAAAAGGGAAGATTGAAGTGTTTCCTTGTGCAAAAGAAAACTACAAGTTCAAGAATGGCTTAAATCCTGGTAACATCAAAGATAAACTCATTACTAGAACACCAAACGAGATAACTAAGAAAATAATCTGGGGAAGAGAAATCGGCAGGTATGGTATTAACTGGGGTGGAGATTATATTCTTTACGATGAGCACATTGCAGACAACTTGACTTTAAATGATGTTCAGAGCAAAAAAGGAATGAATAAGCAATCAAAAATAGACTTTGCTCTTAGAGACAAGACGCTATTTGAAACAGAAAAGGTTGTAATAAGGAAAACTGGCGACCGCCTAATATGTTGTTACGACAATAGTAATTTCTATTTTGACACATTAGTTCATGGCATCTATCAACTGAATTCTGATTATAGTTTAAAGTATATTCTTGCTATTCTAAATAGTAAACCCGCCACATACTTTTATAGGTGTTTACATGATATAAAAGGGAAAGTGTTTGCAAAAATCAGTCTCGATGATTTGTCTAATTACCCGATTCCCAAAATCACAGATGCCAACAGAAAAAATATCGGACAAATAATGTTTTATGCCGACACAATGCTTTCTCTCAACCAGCAACTTCAAGAAATGCGCAGCCGTTTCCTGCGTCGCTTGACGGAGAATATAGAAGGAGTAAAGATTACAACAGCCCTACAGACATTCGACCAGATGGACTTCGCTGCTTTTGTGGCAGAGCTGAAGAAGCAGAAAATCAAACTCACCCTTCCGCAGCAGGACGAATGGGAAGACTACTTCCGCCGGTATGCCGACGCCTGTCGCCAACTCACCGACCAAATCGCCGCTACCGACCACGAGATAGACCAGCGTGTGTATGCACTTTATGGCTTGACCGACGAGGAAATCAAGATAGTGGAAGGGATCTAATAATGGTTGAGATAAAGAACATACACGGCGATGTAATTGCACGGGTTGAGAATCCCGAAGAAGTTATTCGCGACATCCACGGTGAAGTCGCAGACATCTTGCCCGCCGACCTTCCTGCATCGCATCACCAAAACCATTGTTGCTAACATTTGTAAAAGAAACATTAAATTGACAGTTTTATGATAATTACAACAACACCAAACATTGAAGGGTACGAGATAATAGAGTATTTGGGCATCATTAGTGGTGATATTGATATTGTTAATGAATAGGATGAGATTATTAAACTTGCTTACGAGAAGAATGCCGATGCCGTTGTCGGAGTGACGACACCGGCTTATGCGGAGGTGTCGGGAGATATTGTAATGAGCTCTGTACACTATATAACAACCGGTACAGCGGTGCGTATCCGTAAGAAAATTTAACCACTCGGCATATAAGATGCTTGATTACGATAACGTTGGGAAAGGCGCAACTTTATCTATAATTCAACTCTGATTCAACTCTGATTCAACTCTGACTCAACTCCAGATTTGGAGTGTTGAAAAAAAATGCAATGGCGGACAATTTTTTTTTTCGTATATTTGCATTTTAAAACCAAACTATGCGTTGGTGTAAAAGCCTAATAAATCAATAGTTTAGAATATGTACGACAGTAATCGAGGGCTCTATATAGCCCATTGCGCCGAGGGCGACCTCGCAATCAACGGCAAGATGGCCAACCGCCACGGACTTATAGCCGGTGCCACCGGTACGGGCAAAACCGTGACGCTTCAAGTGATGGCCGAAACATTCTGCCAGGCAGGCGTACCCTGCTTTATGGCCGATATGAAAGGCGACCTCAGCGGCATCAGCAAAGCCGGTGCAATGAGCGGCTTTATCGAAAAACGCAAGGGCGAGTTCGGCATCGAAAACCCTGTTTTCGAGGGTTGCCCGGTGCGCTTCTACGATGTCTACGGTGAGCAGGGCCATCCTATCCGCGCCACCATATCGCAGATGGGTCCGCAGCTGCTGTCGCGTCTGCTGGGTCTCAACGAGACACAGGACGGCGTGCTGAACATCGTCTTCCGCATCGCCGACGAAAAAGGCCTGCTGATACTCGACCTCAAGGATTTGCGCTCGATGCTCGACTATGTGTCGAAACACGCCAAGGAGTACACCACCACCTACGGCAACATCTCGTCGGCAACGGTGGGAGCCATCCAGCGCTCGCTGCTGCAGCTTGAGAACCAGGGCGCAAACCAGTTCTTCGGCGAACCGTCGTTCGACATCCACGACCTTATCCAAACCGAAGGCGGCAAGGGCGTGATGAGTGTGCTGGCTGCCGACAAGCTTATGATGCAGCCGAAGCTCTACAGCACCTTCCTGCTGTGGCTCATCTCCGAACTCTACTCCACGCTGCCCGAGGTCGGCGACCAGGAACTGCCGAAACTGGTATTCTTCTTCGACGAGGCGCATATGCTCTTCGAAGACACCTCTAAAGCATTGACCGACAAGATTGAGCAGGTCATCAGACTGATTCGCAGCAAGGGCGTGGGCATCTATTTCATCAGCCAGCTGCCAACTGATATTCCCGACAACATCCTCGGCCAGTTGGGCAACCGTGTGCAGCACGCCCTGCGCGCCTACACGCCGCGCGACCAGAAGGCCGTAAAGGTCGCCGCCGAGACGTTCCGCGCCAACCCAGCTTTCAAGACCGAAGAGGCCATCACAACCCTCGAGACAGGCGAAGCCCTGGTCAGCTTCCTCGACGAGAAGGGTGCCCCGGGCGTTGTTCAAAAGGCTAAAATCCTCTTCCCGCTGTCGCAGATTGGTGCCATCACCGAGGCTGAACGCCGCGAGGTTATCAACCGCAGCACGATAGGTCACAAATACGATCAGATGATTGACCGCGAAAGCGCCTATGAGATGCTTATGGCCGAAGAGCAGAGCCTGCCTGTCGAGACAGAGGACACCAAGCCCGCCAAGTACGAGAAGGGCGGCACCGGCGGCAAGAAAAAACAGGGCATTCTGGCAAAGGTGCTGAAAGCCATTCTGACAGCCGTCACCGCCACACTGGGCACCATCGTGGGCAGCGCTGCAAGCGATGCCATAAGCGGCAAGAAGACCAAGAAGAAAACCTCGGCCGGACAGCGTATCGTCAAGAACAGCACCTCAGCCGCCACACGTACAATCACGCGCGAACTGACACGCGACATACTTGGAAATTTGATTAAATAATAATGATATGAAACACAAGTCACTTTGGATTATTCTCGGCATCATTGCCGTGATAGCTATTTGGGCCGTAGGAGCCAACAACAAAATGATTACCAAACAGGAGAATGTCAACGACAAATGGGGCAATGTGCAGTCGGATTACCAGCGCCGCAAAGACCTTGTCGAGCAAGCCATCAACGTCGTTAAGGGCGCAGGCAACTACGAGCAAGAAACCTTCGAGAAGGTTATCAAGGCACGCAACAACGCACCCCAGCTCGACGCCAGCGACCTCAGCGAGGAGAACATAGCCAAGTTCCAGGCCGCCTACGACAAAATGGCACAGGAAATGAGCCGTGCCATCAATGTCACGGTGGAACGCTATCCGGAACTGACTGCCACCAAGAACTATCAGGAATTCCAGGCACAGATCGAAGGCTGCGAGAACCGTATTAACATCTCGCGCAAGGAGTTCAACGAATCGGTGCGTGAATATAACACAATGATACGCCGTTTCCCCAACAGCATCATTGCCGGTATGTTCGGCCACGAGAAGAAGGGCTACTTCCAGGCTTCGGAAGGTGCTGAAGAGGCTCCGTCGACAGAAGCGCTGCTATAAGTATTTCTGAATGAAAAGACTTCTTTTCATACTCGTGTCGTTCTGTGTCACGGCCTTCGCCGTGGCGCAGAGCGAATATGAAGCCACTGGCTGGTTGCCCGAGAAAGGCGATCACCTCGTCTACGACTATTACGGTCTTCTGGATGCCGAGCAGACAGCCGCGCTCGAAGAGCGTCTGCTGGCCTTCAACGACAGCACGTCGAACCAGATAGTGGTAATGGTGACACCCGCTTTCGGCGGACGCGACATATCGTCGTTTGCCTTTGAAGTAGGTCGCAATTGGGGCATCGGGCAAGAGAAAATGAACAACGGCGTTATCATCGTTGTCAAACCCAAGGACGATACCGACGGCCAGGTGGAAATCGCCACCGGCAAAGGTTTGGAGGGTGCTCTGCCCGACATTTTCTGCAAGCGCATCATTGAGGACGTGATGATACCACACTTCCGCGACAATGACTACTACGGCGGCATCGTCGCCGCACTTGATGTCATACTGCCCGTCTGCGCCGGCGAATACAGCTACGACAAGTACAAGAAAGACAACGATGTCAATCCGCTTGCCCTCCTCATTGTATTCATTATAGGCATCGCGCTGTTCTGCTGGTTTGTGCATAAACTCGACAAGATGTCGGGAGGCATAGGTGGCGGCAATGGCGGGGGCGGTTTTACTGGAGGCACCTATTTTGGTGGCCATTCCCGTGTCGGCGGCTGGGGAGGAGGTTCGTTTGGAGGCGGTAGCAGCGGCGGATTTGGCGGATTTGGCGGCGGCAGCTTCGGCGGCGGCGGCGCCAGCGGCAGATGGTAGCCTTATCAACAATTGTTGAAAAATAATTCAAACTTTAACTTTTCCGACTGCAAAAATAGAGGTAATTTTGCAGTCGGAAATCTTTTTATACCTCAACAGTAAATAATACATAACAATATGAGATTCATAATAAATAGCCAGTTATTTCTGAAGCACCTTAGTGCCTTGAACGGCGTCATTTCAAACAACAACACAGTGCCCATCATTTCGTGCTTCCATATGCACCTTGAGGACAATATCCTTACCATCAAGGCCACCGACCTTGAAACCACTATGGTGAGCCGCATAGAACTTGAGAACGCCCGCGTCGAAGGCATCGACAGCATTGCCGTCCCCGCCAAGCTGCTGCTCGATATGCTCAAATCGCTCGATGATGTGCCTGTCAACTTCTCCGTCGATGCCGATAACTACAGCATCGAAATCAGTTCGGGCGAAGGTAAATACAGCCTTGCTGGCCAGAATGCCGACACTTTCCCCACAATGCCTGAAATGAAGGAAACCGTCCAGACCTCGATGCCTGCCTCCGTGCTGGTCAACGCCATCAACAAGACTGCCTTTGCCGCCTCGACCGATGAAATGCGCCAGCAGATGTCGGGCATCTACTGCGAGATGACACCCGAAAACGTCACCTTTGTGGCTACCGACGCACACAAGCTGGTGCGCTATCGTCGCAATGACATCCATAGTGGCGAGAGCGTCAACTTCATCCTGCCGCGCAAACCTATTATGCAGGTCAAGAACATTTTGAGCGCCAACAAGGAGGAATTCGACGTAACCATCGACTACAACACGACGAATGTCTTCTTCGCTTTCGACAATTTCTTGGTTGTCTGCCGCCTTGTCGATGGCAAATATCCCAACTACGAGGCCGCTATCCCCAAGAACAACCCGAACAAGCTGACCGTCGACCGCCAGACATTCCTCAATACTCTGCGTCGCGTCAGCCTCTTCGCCAACCAGTCGACCCACCAGGTGCGTCTCAGCATCAAGGAACGCGAACTGGAAATATCGTCCGAAGACCTCGAGTTCTCGAACAAGGCACACGAAACCATTCCCTGCAGCTATGACGGCGAGCCGATGGACATCGGATTCAACGCCAAGTTCCTCAGCGAGATGATTACCAATCTCGACACCGAGCAGGTGCTTATGGAGCTCTCGCATCCCAGTCGTGCCGGCATCCTTTTCCCCATCAACGATGGCGATGAAGCCAAGGTTGAGGACATTCTTATGCTCGTAATGCCCGTGATGCTGGCCAACTAAAGCTGCGCTTTAATAACCCAACATACACCTTAGACATTGTTTTATTGAAAAATCCCGCGCTTCGCCGCGGGATTTTTTTT
>JAEEMK010000042.1 GCA_016283175.1 Bacteroidales bacterium | reverse complement strand
ATTGACTCTTAATCAATGGGTCCAGGGTTCGAATCCCTGCCAGGACACCACACTTCGGGGTGTAGCGCAGTTGGCTAGCGCGCCACGTTCGGGACGTGGAGGCCGGAAGTTCGAGTCTTCTCACCCCGACACATTACATTCCCTTTCTTTTTATTTGCACCGCACCTTGGAAGCCTGCCACTTTAGCTCAGTTGGTAGAGCAACGCATTCGTAATGCGTAGGTCTGCGGTTCGAGTCCGCAAAGTGGCTCTAATATCAATCAATTAACAATTTTAATTAATTAAATAATAATGGTAAAACAATACGAAACCGTTTTCATTGTAACTCCCGTTTTGTCTGAAGATCAGATGAAGGAAACGGTAAAAAAGTACACGGACTTCCTCACCGAGCACGGTGCTGAGATTGTCTACACAAACAACTGGGGTATGCGTAAGCTTGCCTATCCGATTAAGAAAAAATCGTCGGGTTTTTATTATCTCATTGAGTTCAAGGCCGAGGGTAATGTCATTGCCGACCTTGAGGTTGCTTACAAGCGCGACGAGCGTTTGCTCCGTTTCTTGACGGTGTCGCTCGACAAGCACGCTGTTGCTTACAATGAGAAAAAACGCGCCGCTAAACAGAATGCCGTTGAAACTGTAAACGCCGAGGCATAACAAAAAGCGCGAGATTTTTTAACCGTTAAAAAAGATAGTTATGGCTAACGAAAGTGAAATCAAATATTTGACCCCGATAGCTGTTGAGACACAGCGTAAGAAATACTGCCGCTTTAAAAAACTCGGCATCAAGTACATCGACTATAAGGATGCAGACTTCCTGCTGAAGTTCGTCAACGAGCAGGGTAAGATCCTTCCCCGTCGCATCACCGGTACCTCGAACAAGTACCAGAAGAAAGTTTCGCAGGCAATCAAGCGCGCCCGTCATCTGGCTCTGCTTCCCTATGTTGCCGATTGTTTAAAGTAATCAAAGAAGGAGGAAGAACAAATGGAAATTATACTGAAACAAGACGTTATCAATCTGGGTTATAAGGACGATATCGTGACCGTTAAGAATGGTTACGCCAACAACTACCTCCTTCCGCAGGGATTGGCTATCATCGCTACCCCTGCCAACAAGAAGATGCACGAAGAGACTCTGCGTCAGCGTGCTTTCAAAGAGGAGAAGATCCGCAAGGATGCTGAGACACTCAAGGCTGCCCTCGACGGTAAGTGTGTCCGCATCGCAGCCAAGGTCGGCGAGAACGGCCAGCTCTTCGGTGCTGTCAACAACATTCAGATTGCCGAGGCTCTCAAGGCTCAGTACAACTATGATGTAGACCGCAAGAAAATCGTTGTCGATGGTTCCAAAATTAAAGAGGTTGGCACCCACAACGCTATGGTCAACATCTATCGTGACATCAAGGCTACCTTGACTCTCGAGGTTGTAAACGAGGATGCTCCTGCAGCTCCTGCAGAGGCATAAAAGATCTCGCTGCCGAATGGCAGCTCTGAATTAGAAAGTTTTCTTTTTCATAGTACAATTTTTAGGTTGGCTGATCCCTACGAGAGTAGGGATTAGCTTTTTTTGTGGGGTAGGGTACTTTAAAAAAGTGGAGCTGGACAATTGTCCAGCTCCACTTTTTTTTTGACTTGATGATGAGAAGGGTTATTCTTTTATCAGCCAGCCGTTCTCGGTGAGAATCAATTTGTCAATGTCTTCTTTTGTCTCACCATTGCCAAAGATATATTTGGTTGTGACTGTAGCACTTTGACCATCTTCGGAGATTTCTTCACCAAGGATTTCGTAATCTTTCAATCCACCGTTTACTTCGTATACCATTTCTATCAAAGCGGCCATCTGGGCGATGTCGTCCTCAGAAGCATCTTCAGCACTGGGCATATATTTCACGATGCCCTTGTAGTCTTTCTGTTGGAGTGTTTTCAAGGCTTTCTCCATCACGTCGGACGGTGAGTCTTTCTTTTTTACTGCAGTAGTGGCGTCGGAGTTGTCGCCTGATTGTCCACAACTGGTGAATGCAAAACTACAGGCAATAAGTGCTGCTAAAAGGAAAATGATTGTTTTTTTCATTGTTGAATGTTTTAAATGGTTAATAAAAAAAAGTGCTTGCCGAAATAACAGCAAGCACTTTGAGTAATCAATCAATATTTGAAGAAACCTTCACCGGTCTTGCGGCCGAGGAGGCCGGCGCGAACCATTTTGCGCAGCAACGGGTGAGGACGATATTTCGGGTCGCCGAACTCTTTGTAGAGGACTTCCATAATGGCCAGGTTGACATCGTTTCCGATAAGGTCGGCCAAAGCCAGAGGTCCCATAGGATGGTTGGCACCGAGCATCATACATTTGTCGATATCTTCTGCGCTGGCAATGCCGTCGGCAAGGATTCCGCAGGCCTCGTTGATCATAGGGATGAGGATACGGTTGACAACAAATCCGGGAGCCTCTTTAACCTCGACGGGCTGTTTGCCGATGCTGGTGGCGAGATCGATGACGCATTTGCAGACTTCGTCGCTTGTCAGCTGGCCACGGATGACCTCAACGAGAGCCATACGGTCGGCTGGGTTGAAGAAGTGCATACCGATGAACTGTGCCGGGCGGCTGGTGGCAGCAGCAATCTCAGTGATGCTGAGCGACGATGAGTTGGTCGCGAAGATAGCTTCAGGCTTGCATATTTTGTCAAGTTCAGAGAAGACTTCTTTCTTGAGCTGCATTTCCTCGACGGCGGCCTCGATGACCAGGTCGGCATCAGCGAAGGTGGCATAGTCAGTGGTGGTGGTGATGTTGGCCATCAGGGCGTCGACAGCCTCCTGGGTCATCTTGCCTTTCTCGACGAGTTTGCCATAACCTTTTGCTATTGATCCCATTGCCTTGTCAAGGCTGGCCTGGGTGCGGCTCTTCATAACAACGGGCATCTTTGCGGCGAAGGCTTTTACAATGCCTTTTGCCATCGTGCCGGTTCCGATAACGTAAATTTTCATTGTGAGATTATTTTTGTTTGTTTTATTTATATGATTTATGTTTTTCGTTCAAGGATGTGATTTTTAACGATGCGAAAGTGAAATATAGCTATTCGAAGTTAAAGTCAAGTTTGGTTATTTACCTTTGAATTCGCATTTGCCTTTGTTAAGGAATGCAGACATACCGTTCTTCTGATCCTCAGTGATGAAGCAACGACCAAAAATGACGCTTTCGTTCATTATTGCTTCGTCAACAGACATATCCCATTCATCGTTTATGCAGAGCTTTGCGGCTTTTACGGCGAGGGGGGCATTGGCGGCAATCTTGGTTGCCATTTCCATAGCCTTCCCCATCAGTTCGGCTTGTGGGTAGACGGCATTGACGAGGCCAATTCGTAACGCTTCGTCGGCCTTGATGTTGCGGCCAGTATAGATAAGCTCTTTGGCCATTCCCATACCGACAAGGCGTGCCAGTCGCACAGTGCCGCTGAAGCCGGGAATGATGCCCAGCCCCACTTCCGGTTGGCCGAAGCGAGCGTTGTCGCTGCAGATGCGAATGTCGCAGGCCATAGCCAGTTCGCAACCTCCACCTAAAGCAAAGCCGTTGACAGCGGCAATGACGGGTATGTGGAGGGTCTCAATCTTGCGGAAGACGGCAGCTCCGCGACTGCCGAAAGTCTGTCCCTGCTGCATATTGAGGTTAGCCATCTCGCTGATGTCGGCACCAGCAACAAAACTCTTTTCGCCGTCGCCAGTGATGATGAGGCAGCGGTATTTGGTGCAGTCAAAATTTGTCAGGAAGTCGTCCATCTCGTTCAGAATGGCGCTGTTGAGTGCATTGAGTGTCTTGGGGGCGCTGATGGTGAGGATGCAGATATTACCCTCGTCGGCTATTTTCAGAAAATTGTATTCCATAGGTTTTATAGATTTCTTACTTAGAGAATGCAAATTTACGCTTTTTTCCCGATACAAATGTTAATTTTCGGGAAATTAAATACAAGTGTAAGAAAACCAAAAAAATAAATAACCCGTTTCTTGGTCGATAACGAAATATTAATACTCAAACGATTCTTGTTTGCATTGCTTTTTGTTCAGAATCCTATTTCTATGCCTATTTCGTGGAGTGAACTCGACGTGTATAGCGAAAGTAGATTGGCCGTAAGACTTAGTCGGCGAACCATTCCGCGCGGTAGAGCAACTCCCAAACCCATCGTAAGTCGCCAGGGATTGAGCCTGTTGCCCATAAGGGTTCCATATGTGAGTGAGTTGACGAGACTGTGTGAAGGCGTAATGCTCATATTCCAACCGATATTTGAGCCTTTTGGTTTTATGTTGAAAGTGAGTGGCAGGCTGGCATAAAGGCTGAAGATGCTGTAAATCTCTGGCTTGTCGACGGGAAGAATTGTGGTGTTGTCATTCCCGTCAATCCCGTCTACGGTTCCGATATTATAGGTTGTTACTTCTGTCTGATGCGAATAGCCGCTGAGTCCTATGCCGAGCTCCAAACCCTGCCGTTCACCCAAGGGAATGGCATAGTTGACGCCGACATTTGCCGCGAGGGTGGAGCTCGGCGACATTCTGGTGTAGGAATTTGTGGTGCCGGAAATGGAGTGCAATGTGTTTTCAATAGTATTGACATCGTCGGCGCCAATTCTGGGAAGAGCAGAGGCCCCGATAGATGCAGTGAAGTGGAAACGATTACTTTTCCCTTCTGATGATTGTGCTATTGGACTATCGACCAACAGTATCTCTTGATTGTCATACAATTGGGCGACAGGGTCTGCTGTCGGCACCGGTGTCTGTTCATTAGGATGCAGGGTTTCAGAACTGTCGTTTTGCATACGCGTTTCTGTCGCCGAAGGTTCTGATTCAGCAAATTCGAACGATGTGTTGTCCTCCTGCTTCACCTGCTCGTCTTTGGACAGTGATTTTGGAGTAGAGGGTGCAACCCGGTGTTTGCTGTAGGTAATGGCGAGTGGTTGTGGGCTTTGTTGTAATGGTGTTTGATTGTTGTTTTGTGGTATTGACGGTTTTTCTTGCTGTGCAACAAAAACTGCCGACTGATGTGGCGATGCGAGTTGGCGCAAAGTCAGCACAGTCGTTGCCAGCAACACAGCCGAACATACCATATAGAATCGCCGTCTTTGTCGTCGAGCCATACCACGCAAAGTGTCGGAAGCCTGTTGCTGTTGCCGCTGGTCTTCTCCGTATTGTTGCAATATTTTTTCTATGTCGTCTTGTCTCACGGAATTGGGGAGGTAAAAGGGTTAAATGGGTTGTTGTTTTGATATTTCAAATCTTAATTTGGCGTAGGCACGACTAAGCATCGTGGTGATGTTTGTTTCGCTGAATCCTGTTTGCTGTGCAATCTCGTTGATGGTCAGTTGTTTTACGTATTTCATATTGATTACTCGCTGCTCTTGTTGTGTTAGTGTGGCTATTGCCTGATCCAGTTGCCTGTATCGCTCTTCGGCATCGTTGGGGTCGTCGTCATATTGCTGAATCTGAACCTCTGACGCTGCGGCTTCCATCATCTTCTGTCTCTGCTTGTTGCGGCGCAGCATATCAATGCAATAGTTACGCAATGTGCGCATACAGAAACCCTGCGGGTCTTTCATCAGTCCCAATCGCCATCGTATGCGCCACAGTCGCACAAAAGACTCTTGCACGGCGTCGTTTGCAAGGTCGTCGTCGTGCAGAATCTGGACTGCCACTCGCCTCATTGCGGGTTGCAGCGAGACAATGTCGTTTATGAACTGCTCGGTATT
>JAEEMK010000041.1 GCA_016283175.1 Bacteroidales bacterium | reverse complement strand
TCGTCGTTCACTTCAGCAGCGCAGCGACGCCGTCAAAGCCGAGCAGAATGCCATTGCCAAGGAAATAGGTATGCTTTTCAAACAGGGCAAACGCGACGAGGCTGATGCCCGTAAGGTGCGCACCACCGAGCTGAAAAGCGAAGAAAAACAGTTGGCCGACGAAATGGCAGCTGCTTTGCAGGAACTCAACAGCAAGCTTATTTCTCTGCCCAACACGCCTCATATCAGCGTACCCAGAGGCAAGTCGGCCGACGACAATCTGGAAGTGGGTCGTTTCGGCAAGATGCCCGAACTTGGTGCCGACGCAGTTCCGCATTGGGATCTCTGTGCAAAATACGACCTCGTGGATTTTGAACTTGGCAATAAGATCACCGGTGCCGGTTTCCCTGTCTATAAGGGCAAAGGTGCACGTCTGCAACGTGCCCTTATCAACTTCTTCCTCAACAGCGCCGCTGATGCTGGATATGTTGAAATCCAGCCTCCTCTGATGGTCAATGAGGCATCGGGCCTTGGTACCGGCCAGCTGCCCGATAAGGAGGGGCAAATGTATGCCATCCCGCTTGACGGTTTTTATATGATTCCTACAGCCGAAGTGCCAATAACCAACATCTACCGCGACACCATCGTCAGCGCCGACCAGTTCCCCATTCGTCACGTGGGTTACAGCGAGTGTTTCCGCCGCGAGGCTGGCAGCTACGGCAAAGATGTACGTGGTCTCAACCGTCTGCACGAATTCAGCAAGGTTGAAATCGTAGTCATCGAACACCCCGAACGCAGCTACGAACGTCTTGAGGAGATGAAGAAACACGTTGGAGGCTTGCTCGACAAACTTGGATTGCCATACCGCATACTGAAACTCTGCGGTGGCGACATTAGCTTCACCTCGGCAATGACCTTCGACTTTGAGGTGTGGAGTGCCGCACAGCAGCGTTGGCTCGAAGTCAGTTCGGTTTCCAATTTCGAAGCCTTCCAAGCCAACCGTATGAAACTGCGTTTCAAGGACAGCGACGGCAAAATGCGACTGGCACACACCCTCAACGGCAGCGCATTGGCATTGCCGCGTATCGTGGCAGCCCTGCTCGAGAACAACCAGACACCCGAAGGCATCACAATGCCCGAATGCCTGCGCCCGTACCTGGGTTTCGACAAGATTTGCTAATCGTCAAGTATACAAAAAGAAAAGAGGTTTTGCGATGCGTCACAAGACCTCTTTCTTTATTTATATTGTTTGTCAGTCGGGGCGTCGGTGGGAGAGGGGATGCCCTTTTGTTTCATTTGCCTTTTTTTGCAGCCTTTTCGGCAGCCTTGCGCTCTTTTTCAGCTTTCTTCTGGGCAGCAGCCTTCTCTTTGGCAGCCTTTTTCTCGGCGGCTATGCGCTCCTTCTCGGCTTTCTGTTTGGCTTTGGCTTCGTCTTTGGCTTGCTTTTCAGCTGCTTTGCGCTCCTCCTGTAAGGCTTTACGCTCCTCCTTGGTCATATTCTTCTCGGCCTCTTTGGCACGTGCCTGCTGAGCCTTCATCTCCTCTTTCTGTTTGGCTTTGGCTTCTTTTTCAGCCTGTTTGTCGATGGCGGTTTTGTCGCTCTTTTTAGCTTTCTTGTCTACTTTGGCTTCGCTTTTCTTGTCCGACTTCTTGTCTGCGGCAGCACCTTTCTTCTCGCCCTTTTTGTCAGCCTTTGCCTTGGGTTCGGCAGGAGCTTTGTGGTAGGTCAGGGTGCGCAGAGCCGCGTTGTCAAAGATGCCGTCCTCGAATTGCAGGCGAACCGTCCAGTTCTGCATCGAATCGTATACGTATTCGAAAGTATAGACAATCGTGCCGTATGGGCGTTCTATGGTCATACGGGTGCAGTCGCCAAATTCGTTGTTCTCGTATGTGCAGGTTTCGTCGAGAGCTTTGCCGTGAGTGACTTTCTTTGTCAGAAATCCTCGGTTGTCGTAGGTGTATTTCACCGTGCTAACAATCTTTTCGCCATTGGAATAGTCGATTATTTTCTCTCCCTGTAGCAGGTTGTTGTGGTTGTAGCTGTATTCGCATACCTTGGCAGGCAAGCTGTCGACGTAGAAGTAGCTCGATTTCAGCACTAAACCGTCGTCGTCAAGTTCCTGACGGCATTTGAGGTCGAAAGGATATGTGTTCGTATAAGGCGTTGTATTGAGGTCGGCTTTGGCCAGGTTGACACTCTTGTAGTCCTTCGTTTCTGCATAAACATTGATGTCGGCCATATTGCCATTGTATTTTGCCTCAACCTTGTATCCCTCGCCGACATACGAAGCCAAAAGACCGTTGGAGGCGTAGGTGCAGCTTGTCGTTTTGCCGTTTTTGCCCTGATGGGTGTAGGTTATGGTCAGCATACGTCCGTTGGGATTGAAAGTCACTATACGTCCGTCGTCCTCGCGCAGCACATTGCGCAAATCCTTGACGAACCATTTGCGTTCCGGCCAGTCCTCGCGGAAATAGTCCTTGCGGAGCAGAATGTCCTCGTCCATAGAAGCCACATAGCCACGCAGCCCCATCTGCTGACGATCCATACGTAGGTTTACAATATCCTGCGCTTCGACGCTACAAACGGCGCAAAGCGCTATAATTGCGAATGATAAGATTTTTTTCATTGTAAAATTTTACATTTTTAGCGATGCAAAATTACATAAATTATTTTGATTATAGATAAAAAGCACATTCAAAGATTGCTTTTTGCCGAAAAAAACGCCCTTTTGCCGACTTAACATTTTGTTAACAACATTTTGTTAAGTCGGAAAAATGTTGTATCTTTGCATTTGTAAATAAACTGTGCAAAAATGACTAATCCTTTTATTTTCAATGGTTATGAAGGTGCCGAGCTGTTTTTCGACCGCGAGAATGAGCTTGATACATTGATGAAATGTGTGTCATCTAAAATCAATGTAACCCTTATCGCGCAACGAAGAATGGGTAAAACCGGTTTGATTCTTCGTCTGATTGATGAACTGAAAATCAGTCGCAGCAAGGTTACACCCATATATGTTGATATTTTTGCCACTCGCGACCTCGCTGAACTCAACAAATGCATAGCCAATGCCATAGTTAAGACGTTTCCGGAGGGAACTTCAGTTGGGAAAAAACTATTTGGTGTCTTAAGAGGGTTAAGGCCGATGATTGGAATAGATCCGCTTTCAGGAGGTCCGCAGGTGCAGCTTTCATACCAAAATCAGACAGAAAAAGAGCATACGCTCGAAGGTCTTCTGCAGTTCCTTGATCAGCAGAGCAATCCTGTCCTGTTGGCAATTGACGAGTTCCAGCAGATACGCGAGTATCCTGAAACGAATGTTGAAGCAATGTTGCGCACATACATTCAGCGGCTGCATAATGTGTGCTTCATTTTCTGTGGCAGCAAGAAACATATGATGACAGACATCTTCAGCAATCCGCAGCGCCCATTCTTTTCAAGCACACAGTTTATTGGTTTGGATGCCATAACCGAAGAAAAGTATGCGCAGCACATTCGTCGTATGTTTATGGAAGGAGAGAAGCACATAGACGATGAAGCCGTCAAGTATGTGCTGGATTGGACAAAGCGTCATACATACTATACCCAGCGGCTATGCCACGATATCTACGATGTTAAGACAAAAACCGTCGATGTTGATATAGTGCGAAACTGCTGCGACAACCTTTTAAGACTCAACGAGCCATATTTCCTGCAGTACAAGCAGTTGCTTACCGACGGACAATGGAATTATATGATAGCGCTGGCAAAAGAGGAAGAGGTGACGCAGCCTTACGCTAATGCCTTTCTAAAGAAACATAATATAGGGGCAACTGCTGTGGCTCGTCGTCAGTTGCAAACACTTATAGATAAGGATCTTGTTTTTGAAGAGACCACTAAGGAGCGTTCCTATTACAGAGTTGCCGATCTGTTTATGCTGCGTTGGCTGGCTCGCGAGTATTGAAATTCATAGTTAATGAGATGGCAAGATGCTTTTACTATTCAGAACTAAAAGTTTTTCTGCACAATGGTGTAGAACGGATTATGGCAAGATGTTGAAGAAAAAATTGATAGTGTATGATTGCTTTTATAGATATTGAGGTTAGTTTACAAAACGAGCAGGCGAAGGATTTTGGTGTTGTCTGTGATGATGGTGCTGTTTTACACACTCATTCTTTGGACGAGTTCCAAAATTTTGTATACAATTGTGAGTATATATGTGGACACAATATAATTAACTTTGATCTTAAGTATGCACAAATCAATGGCAAGCATACATACATTGATACACTGTTTCTTTCTCCGCTACTTTTCCCAAACAAGCCATATCATCATTTGGTAAAGGATGATAAACTCCAAGTAGATGAGCTAAATAATCCAGTTAACGATGCGAAAAAAGCCAAGGATCTTTTCTACGACGAATTGGAGGCTTGGAAACATATAAACCGACAAAAACAAGAAATATTCTATCAACTCTTACACGACAAAGTCGAATTTGAAGGCCTGTTCAAGTATGTCGGTTATACACCACAAACTCGGTCTTCTCTTTTTGGAAGATTATTGTCGTCAAAACCTGACATAAGTCCAATAATTGCCGCTGAATATCAAGATAGAATATGTAGTAATGCCAATTTATATGGGTTGATTAATAGTCACCCTGTTGAATTGGCTTACGCGTTGGCTGTTATTGGTGCCGATGATATTATGAGTATTACACCAGCGTGGGTACAACGCAACTATCCTCGCATATCCGGTGTGATGAATCAATTACGCAACACTCCTTGTGGCGAATGTGAATATTGTAGACATAAGCTTGATGCCCATAAAGGTCTTCAGGAGTTCTTCGGGTATGACGAATTCCGCGTTTTTGATGGGAAAAGAATGCAGCAGGAGGCAGTCGAATCTGCTATACGAGGAGAGTCGTTGTTAACAATATTCCCTACAGGAGGAGGCAAAAGCCTGACATTCCAATTGCCAGCACTCATAGCAGGTCGAAATACTCACGGCCTTACTGTTGTCATTTCACCGCTGCAATCGCTTATGAAGGATCAAGTTGATAATTTGGCAGAAAAAGGTATTAGTGATGCGGTTACCATCAACGGACTTCTTGATCCAATAGAGCGAGCCAGCGCAGTACAGCAAGTGGCTGATGGCTCTGCCAACTTACTGTATATTGCTCCCGAAATGTTGCGGAGCAAGACGATTGAACGGTTGTTGTTGGGACGAAATGTGGTGCGTTTCGTTATTGATGAGGCTCATTGTTTTTCGGCGTGGGGTCAGGATTTCCGTGTTGATTACCTTTATATCGGTGACTTCATTCGTCATCTTCAGGAATTGAAACAACAAGGACAGATAGCCGTTTCTTGTTTCACTGCTACTGCTAAACAGAAAGTTATTACGGATATTTGCGACTACTTTGCTCGAAAACTCGGCTTGAAATTAAAAGTTTTTGCGGCCAATTCAGAGCGAAAGAACTTGCGTTACACAGTAATACACTCTGATACCGATGCCGAGAAATACAACCAATTGCGTTCTCTGATTCTCGGTCACCATTGCCCCTCGATTGTGTATGCAAGTCGTACTAAACGCACAAAAGAGTTGTCTGATCACCTTCGTGCCGATGGTATCCGCGCACTCCCATTCAATGGCAAGATGGAAGCTGCAGATAAAATCAGCAATCAGGACGCTTTTATGAATGGAGAGGCTCAAGTTATTGTGGCTACATCGGCTTTCGGAATGGGTGTGGATAAAAAGGATGTGGGATTGATTGTCCACTACGATATTAGTGATTCCTTGGAGAGCTATATACAGGAAGCTGGACGTGCGGGACGTGACCCCAATATGGAGGCTGAATGTTATGTGCTGTATGCTGATAGCGACCTTGACAAGCATTTCATACTTCTTAACCAAACCAAGCTGTCCATTAGTGAAATACAACAGGTGTGGAAAGCAATAAAAGATATGACCCAACAACGTCCGACGGTGAGTTGTTCTCCGTTGGAGATAGCACGTAAGGCTGGTTGGGGAGAAGAAGTGGATGATGTGGATACTCGTGTTAAAGCAGCCATTGCAGCATTAGAAAATGCCGGTTTTATTGAGCGTGGGAATAATGCGCCTCACGTGTTTGCTACGGGCATCACTGTCGGAAATATGGATGAAGCTCGCAGGCGTATCACACGTTCAACTCTGTTTGATGATACCACACGAGAGGAAGCCGTGAGAATAATTAGTTCGCTTATCAGTCGTCGATCCACACAACGAAATAGTGATGAAGCAGAAAGTCGTATCGACTATCTGGCCGATGTTCTTGGAATGTCAAAAGAGACGGTTATTCGCAATGTGAACTTGATGCGTCAGGAGGGTATTCTGGCAGACAGTCAGGATATGCTGGCCGGACTTCCCAAGGGCAATACTATGCGAGAGTTGAAGAATACCCTGCAACTGGAACGCTTCCTCCTTTCCCAAATAACAGATAAGACGCACGAGCTAAACTACAAAGAACTTAACGAGGCAGCTCAAAATAGCGGAATGTCTTTTTGTACGGTTAAACGCATAAAGACGCTTCTTTATTTTTTGCGCCTCAAGGACTATATAAGGAAAGAAGAACATACTGCTGTCGGTAGTGTGAGCCTTCGCTTGCAGGTTGATGCAAATGCAACGATGTTACATTATGAAAGAAGTGCAGGGTTGTGTCAATTCGTGGTTGAAACGCTAGGCAAACAGAAAGCCGAAAAAGACAGTTCCTTTGTGCCATTTTCGCTAGTCGGGTTACTTAATCAGTACAATTCTACGCAACTAACTTTTGAAGATCCTCTTAATATTTCCGAAATGGAGGAGGCTTTGCTGTTTTTGAGTAAGAATGAACTATTGAAACTCGAAGGCGGTTTCTTGGTTATATACAATACTATGCAGTTGAATCGTAAGGTGGAGCGAAAGACAAAATATAGCAAAGAGAATTACCGTTTATTGGATGAATTCTATAAGCAGCGCATACAGCAAATTCACATTGTTGGCGAATATGCAAACCTTATGGTTCGCGATTACGATGCAGCTCTACAATACGTCAGCGACTATTTCACAATGGACTACCGCCGCTTCATCAATAAGTATTTTAAGGAAGACCGCAAGACTCAGATAAACCAGAATATAACGCCAGCCAAATATAAGAAAATATTCGGAACGCTTTCTGTCCGTCAATTGGAGATTATCAACGATAAAGAGTCTCACTATATTGTTGTTGCGGCCGGTCCTGGAAGTGGAAAAACACGAGTGTTGGTACACAAATTGGCATCACTCCTGTTGCTCGAAGATGTGAAACACGAGCAGTTGTTGATGCTCACTTTCTCGAGAGCAGCAGCCACCGAATTCAAGAAAAGGCTAATGGATTTGGTGGGGAATGCTGCGCACTTTGTTGATATTAAAACATTTCATTCCTATAGCTTTGATTTGTTAGGCAAGCAGGGCTCTCTTGAAGAGGTTGATAGTGTTGTTCAACGAGCAGCAGAGATGATTGAGAACGGTGAGGTGGAAACAGCAAAGATAGCAAAAAGCGTACTTGTTATTGACGAAGCCCAAGATATGGGCCCCGATGACTACCGATTGGTGCAGGCTCTTATGCAGCGCAACGAAGAAATGCGCGTGATAGCTGTGGGTGATGACGACCAGAATATATACGCTTTTCGGGGAAGCAATTCAAAATACCTCTTTTCGCTTGTTACAGACTATAAAGCAACACTATACGAGATGACCGACAATTATCGGTCCTCTGTATCCATTGTCGACCAAGCTAATCGTTTCGTGAAAAAGATTCCCGGCCGAATGAAACACACTTCTATTAAAGCTGTGACTACAGAAAAGGGGTGTGTGAAAACAATTCCTGCTGGCTCAATTTTTAAAGTACAGAAGTCTATGATTAATGGCTCTACAGCCATTTTGACACGAACTAATGAGCAAGCATTGCAAGTGGCCTATCAATTGGAGCAACAAGGTATTCACGCGCTTCTAGTACAATCTGGCGGTGGATTTAGATTTATTAATCTTGCGGAGGTGCGATATTTCGTTAAATATCTTGGTGATGAGGGCTCTGTCATTAGCAAAGAAGTTTGGCAAGGTGCGAAAGAACGTACTATGCAAAACTATGCTACGAGTCGGTTATTGCCTGCTATGAAGCATTTCTGGGAAGATTACGAGCAGATAAATCGTACTATTTATCGAAGCGACCTTCGGCAGTTCCTGTTGGAAAGTGACATAGAGGATTTCATATCAAATGATGGTAATTGTGTTTTTGTAAGCACAATTCATAAAGCCAAGGGGCGTGAATTTGACACAGTTCACCTTTTTATTTTCGATTCAGGTGACTCGGATGATTTGCGAACAAATTATGTTGGTCTTACTCGTGCCCGTCGCAATCTTTATATCTATCATAAACCGATTTTGGATCAAACCAATATTTCCGTTAGTCTCAATTTGCACGATGTTTGGCTTGATTATTTCAGAGAGCGCAAAAGTAATGTTCTAAAGCTTCGTAGCGGTGATCCTCTGCGCTATTCTAATGGATACCTTGTCTCGCAACAAGGTGATTATATTGCAAGCCTTTCTATGGCCAAGCTACAACAAATGGAAGAACTACTTCAAAATGGTTATTCTGTAATTAATGCTGAAGTTAGCTATGTCATCGCTTGGCGTCCTCGTGAAGAACCACTAGAAGTGGCTGTATGCCTTGCAAATTTATACTTGGAGAAATAATAACACACCTCCGAAGAATTCGCCCTGTTACCATTGTCCGTAGATAAATTTTTATACCTTTCGAAAAAGAACACCAAAAATTCGTAAACCGCAATCCCGAGGTTGTAATTTTGCACGCAAAAAATCTAAAAGGGAAAAGCTCAAATTATAAACTTCATCATCTGGATCAACTCTGATTCAACTCTGACTCAACTCCCGATTTGGTGTGTTGAAAAAAAGTGCAATGGCGGACAAAATTTTTTTTCGTATATTTGCATTTTAAAACCAAACTATGCGTTGGTGTAAAAGCGTAATAAATCAATAGTTTAGAATATGTACGACAGTAATCGCGGGCTCTATATAGCCCATTGCGCCGAGGGCGACCTCGTAATCAACGGCAAGATGGCCAACCGCCACGGACTTATAGCCGGTGCCACCGGTACGGGCAAAACCGTGACGCTTCAAGTGATGGCCGAAACATTCTGCCAGGCAGGTGTGCCCTGCTTTATGGCCGATATGAAAGGCGACCTCAGCGGCATCAGCAAAGCCGGTGCAATG
>JAEEMK010000040.1 GCA_016283175.1 Bacteroidales bacterium | reverse complement strand
GTAGTTGCCTGTCGAGTCCTTCATTGTACGGTAGCGCCCATCGGAGTCACTGTAGAGGTAGGGCGACGTCATACAGTGGTAGAGGGCTGTGTAGAAGTTGGTGCGGTCTTCGCGGCTGCCGCCTTCCACCTCGAACTGGCCGAGTGCTTTCTCCCACGTGGCGTAGGCCTCTTTCTTGGCTTGGTTGAAGGTGGTGCCGTATGAGGCCTCAAGGTTGCCTAAGGCACCATCAATGTCGACTGCCGAGATGCCAACGGTGAGTGTCACCTCCTTGACGTTGTCTGGGAAGTAGACAATGGCCTTGCTGTCGGTGGAGAAAATGTTATTAATGCCTTCCTGAACTTTTCCCTCTTCGTAGAACACGATATCGTCGATGGGGCAGTCGGCGGCAATGGCATAGAAAAACTGTTGTTCGGGGTTCCACGCCGCCGAGGTGCGCTTGCCGATGATGACGTGCGTTTCTTTGCCGTTGAGCAGTGCGTTGGCATTCTGGATGCTGGCGTTGATGACCACGTCGCGGTGCTTGAGGTCGATGACCACGCCTTTACGTCCAGTATTGGGGAAGGTGTAGCGGTGCAGGGCACTGCGGTTGTGGACGGTGAGTTCGGCCATAACGCGGTTGCGGTCGAGGACTACGCGATAGTAGCCTGGCTCTGCTTTCTCGTTGCGGTGGCTGAACGACGACTTGTAATAGTCATAGTCCAAAGTCTCGGGCATATCACCATTCTCATCTGTAAAAGGCATAATGAGCAAGTCGCCGTAATCGCTGCAGCCGGTGCCGCTGAGGTGGGTGTGGCTGAAGCCGTAGACGGTGTCGTCGCTGTAGTGGTATCCACTGCAGCCGTCCCAGCCGTCGAGACGCGTGTCGGGGCTTGCCTGTACCATACCGAAGGGCAGTATGGCCCCCGGGAAGGTGTGGCCGTGGCCGTCGGTGCCGATAAAGGGATTGACGTATGAGGTCAAGGTGTGCTGGCAACCAGCCATCAGCATCGCCGCTGCCACAAGGGGAAAGAGGAGTCTTTTCATAATGTTTGTTGTTTACTTTTTCATCTTAATAAGGGCTGCGGCGCCTAGGATGGCAACCTCGTTGGCCTTGAGCTGCGACATACGTATTTGGCAACTTCCGGCGAAGATGTTGAGCAGGTACTTGTCAAAGGCTTTCTGCAGGGGCTTGAGCAGCGGGTCGCCGACTTTGGTGGGGCCACCCATCAGGAAGATGGCCTGCGGTGCCGAGAAGGTGACGCTGTTGGCCATAGCCAGACCCAGCTGGTCTGCGACGATCTCCCACGTTTTTAGTGCTATGGGGTCGCCTTGGTTGGCAAGGTCGCCAATCATCTTGCTGTCGATATTCTCGGGTATTGGTTTTCCGTTCTCACGCAGTTGTTCGCAGTAGGTCTGCACTATGCCACGTGCCGAAGTGTAGGTTTCGAGGCAACCCTTGCGGCCGCAACTGCACTGGCGTCCGTTGGGAATAAGAATGCAATGGCCAAGTTCGCCGGCACCACCAGTGCTGCCGTGCACCAATTTGCCGTCGAGTACAATACCGCTACCCACACCGGTGCCGAGGGTGAACATAATGAAGTTGTCAAGGTCTTTGGCACCGCCATATACCATCTCGCCGTAGGCGGCAGCGTTGGCATCGTTGCTGAGCACAACGGGAACATTCATATACTTGTGCATCTCCTGCTCAAAGTTGAGCACACCCTTTATGGTCAGGTTGGGGGCATTGTCGACGCAGCCGGTGTAGAAGTTCCCGTTTGGGGCACCGATTCCGATGCCTTCAATCTTCTCCACGTTATTGTCTTTCATTAGTTTGACGATGCAATCCATAATGTCGTGGATGTAGGACTCAAGTTCGGTGTAAATATTTGTAGGAATATTGCTGCGGGCAATAATTGTGCCGTCGTTGCGTACCAAGCCCATATCGGTGTTGGTGCCGCCAATATCAATTCCGATAGAATATGTTGTCATTTTGTTAAAGTTTGTAGTTTATTGTTTATAGGTTATTTGATGATTAATTTGCTTGTTCTTGAGCCGTTGATGACAACTGCATAAAGTCCTTTTGGCAGATGACTGATGTCAATACTCTCGCCGTTGGTACACTGGTGGCGCAAAACCGTGCGGCCTTGCATATCGATGACTTCCAACACACCGTTGAAATCAACTTTTATATGGCCGTGTGCAGGATTCGGGAAAATGGAATTCTTGATGTTTTTCTCTGGATTAAGAATCTCAAGAGGTTCACCGGGTGTTCCACTGGTAGCAGTGATGCGGTATGTCTTCTGTGTTGTGCAGTCTTCAGCGGTCACTTCAAGCCTTATAAGCACCGTTGTGTCGTCGATCCCTGTTTGGCTCAATTCCACTGTGGCGTCGCCGACTTCTGTGGTGTAGCCGATGTCGTCGGTGCCGAAGGCGTTGATGTCGTCGACGTGGATGGCATAGTTCAGACAGCCTTTGCTGAATCCGTCAATTGTTGTTCCGTTGATGGTTATGTCTGTCAGCCAGGCACTGTAGATGAACTCGATGTCATCAACCGACAACGAATCGTGCTTGTCGCCAGCACCAGGAATGTTGTTAGTGGTCAAATTGATCAGTATGTAGTTGGCCGACGAATTGCCGCTGTAAACAAATGGCACCTTCAGCTGCTGCCAGTTCATCTGGTCGTCCGACGCAGTAGTGCGTGCCGTTTGTGCCACAGCGCGGCCTTTGTATTTCGACGCGTCGTTGGCGTCGTTGGGTGCCTTGAAGTCGTTGTCGCCGTGGATAATGGCTTCTACCTGAGACACCGAGTTTATGCTGGCTGCATAGAAGCTTACCCATACGTACATCGAATCTGGTGTGGCGGTAAAAGGCTGGCAATGGTTGCTGTTGCTGCGTTGTGTGTAGTTGTAGTTGTTTTCGCTTGCTGCCGACATCGAACCTGCGTGGACGCGTCCTGTGGTCATATTGCCGTTGGCTTTGATGCCGAATATTGATGTGGTGTATATGGTCAGATAGTAACTGCCATTGCCGCCAGGACGGTGACCGCTGCGGCGGTAGTGATGATTGCTTGATGCCATTGAGGCATAACTGCCGTCGCTGCTTTCAAAGGTGTTCCAATGGGTTGGTTCCGAATCATATCCACCGTCCCATTGCTCGAAACCGGCATTTGGAAGCTGGTAGGGGGTCTGTGCAGTTGCATAGCTGGCGATGAAAAGGGCTGGAAGTAAAAACAGATATTTGTGTTTCATAAGCTATAGATTGAATGTGTAAATGTTTTCTATGTTGTTGTTATGGACGATATTAACGTTGGCATTTTTCTCAAACAGGCCGTAAAATGTAGAACCTGAACCGCTCATTGATGCGTAGAGAGCACCAGCGGTGTAAAGGTCGGTTTTCAGCGTCGACAGTTGCGGATGACTTTTGAAGACGCTTGATTCAAAGTCGTTGGCGACAGTGTCTTTCCAAGAGCCGACAGGCTGGGCCAGCAGCAAAGATAAATCGGGGCAAGGTTTATTCTGTTTCTCACGTGGCGTTACGCCGCGGTATGCTTCGGCAGTCGATACACTCTCGCCAGGCTTTACAAGTACCAGCTTGTAGCCTTCCAGGGGGTTAAAACCCAGTGGTGTTAGTTTGTCACCAATACCGGTGGCATAGGCTGGCACGTTGTCGATGAAAAAGGCGCAGTCAGCACCGAGTTTCGAGGCAAGAAGGCAAAGCCGTCCGCTGTCGAAACCTAGGTCGAAGATGTCGTTGAGCATACGTAGCGCAAAAGCTGCATCGCTGCTGCCGCCGCCTAGGCCTGCACCGAAGGGTATGTTTTTGTGAAGGTTTATCTCGACATTGGGAAGCCGTGAGCCGCATTCACGTTGCATAAGCCGGAACGCCTTGACGACGATGTTGTCCTCTGGATTGCAGCAAATGTCGATGCCTGTCTGTGCAAAACTGAAACGTTCCGAAGGGATGATTTCCAGCTTGTCGCACAGTGGGACAGGTACAAAGACGGTCTGCAAATCGTGGTAGCCGTCGTCGCGCCGTCTAACCACTTGCAGGCCCAGATTTATTTTGCAGTTAGGATTGGTAATCATTTGTTCTTGTTAACTCCTTTATATAACATCCTCTTCAATTTCTTTTTTAGCCTCTTTCAGTTTGTCATAAGCACGTATGATGTTTGTCACCAGACGGTGGCGAATGACGTCGCTGTTGTCGAGTTCTATGACTGAAATGCCGTCTATGCCTTTCAGTATTTGTGTGGCTTGCACCAGTCCCGACTGCTGGTTGCGGGGCAGGTCGATTTGGGTGATGTCGCCCGTGATTATGAACTTGGCGTTGCGTCCCATACGAGTCAGGAACATCTTAAGCTGCGCAGACGTGGCATTTTGGGCTTCATCGAGAATGACAAAGGCGTTGTCAAGCGTACGGCCTCTCATAAAAGCCAGCGGGGCAATCTCGATGGTATTGTCCTCCCAATAGGATAGGAGTTTCTGTTGTGGTATCATATCGCGCAGAGCATCATAGAGTGGCTGCAGATAAGGATCGAGCTTGTCGCGCAGGTCTCCTGGCAGGAAGCCCAGATTCTCGCCTGCCTCCACTGCGGGACGCGTTAGTATGATGCGACGTATTTCTTTGTTTTTTAGTGCTCTCACGGCCAATGCTACGGCAGTGTAGGTTTTGCCGGTTCCGGCAGGGCCTATGGCAAAAACCATATCGTTCTTCTTGACGGCCTCCACCAAACGTTGCTGGTTTGGTGTCCGTGCCTTGATTAGCAAGCCGTTGCGGCCGTGTACCAATATCTCGTCACTCTGCTCGGTGTCTGGTCCTCCGCCATTCTCCATAATTTGCATTATGGCATTCTCATTGATGCGGCCAAACTTTTCGTAATAGGTTATCATTGCACCGAGCTTGTCCTCAAACAGGACTATGTCGTCCGTCGAGCCTATGACTTTTAGCATTTCGCCACGAACCACGAGTTTCAGTTTCGGGAAAAGCAGCCGTACAAAGTCAAGCATTTTGTCGTTGGTGCCCCAAAACCGCATATAATCAATCTCTTCAAGAGATATTATTTTTTCTATTCCTTTTTCCTCCATAGAAAAATGCACGTTTTTCGGAATGCAAATTTACGCATTTTTTTTATAGTATTTGTTTTAATATGAAAAAAACGAAGATTGTGTTTATTATTTGCTTGGTTGCCATTTTGTTAGGATGATAGGGGACTGTTTCCTGTAAAAATGTAAACATCGAATCAAAAAAAAAATTCTGACTTTTTTATTATTTTTGTACTTTGGTACTTTCCCAAAATTTATGTATAAATAATTGTTTATGAGGGAAAAATCTATTTTTGCATTGTGTTTTGTGGCAACAATTTTATCCGCCATCTTTGTTTCGTGCCAAAAAGAGGAAGTAGTTCCCGAACCGGAACTCAAGCCCCAACCAGGTGTATACTCTCCGCGTCTGCTCGTCAATGACCTTGTCGACAACGAGAATGCCGTTCGGGTGCTCCGCGCCGAAGCCGCTGTGTCGGGAGGTCTTCTCTCCATTGATACAGCCCCCCATCTCATACTGGTTGAATAGCGGTTATTTCAACAGGTCTTTCATCGTGTAGATGCCTTTTTTGCCAGCGAGGAACTCGGCAGCGATGACTGCGCCCTGTGCCAGCCCTTCGCGGCTGTGGGCTTCGTGTGTCAGGGTGATGGTGTCTATTGGGCTGTCGTAACGTACGGTGTGCGTTCCTGGTACTTCTCCTTCGCGGATGGAGGTAATGGGTACATCGTCGACTTTTCGCTCTCCACGTTCTGTTATCTGCTGCTGCAGCGTTATAGCCGTGCCGCTGGGAGCGTCGAGCTTGTGGATGTGGTGAGTCTCGGTGATGTCGACGCGGTATTCGCTGTGGCTGCGCATCAGTTCGGCTAGCCGCTCGTTGATGGCGAACATAATGTTCATACCGATGCTGAAATTGGTTGCCGTGAGTAACGCTCCGTTACGTTGGCGGCACAGTTCGGCGAGTTCGTCGTAGGCGTCGTACCAGCCTGTGGTTCCACACACTATGGGTAGTCCTATTTCGAGGCAACGACGGATGTTGCTGGCAGCAACTGTGGGTTGTGAAAACTCGATGGCGACATTGGCCTGACGAAGCAGGTTGGCGTTGGTTTCCCACTGTTCAGGGTTGTCGACGGTGCATACTATGGTGTGGCCGCGGTGCAATGCTGTGCTTTCAACCGCGTGGCCCATTTTGCCGTATCCTATGAGAGCTATTTTCATTTTATCCTTGTGTTGTTTTGCCGTGTATTGACAGATAGAATTCAATAGAATTGAATTGCAAAATTACATTTTTTTGACAAAATGGCAAAAAAATTTTGCCGTGTCGGACAATATATGTAATTTTGCAAATTCAAAACAGATTAGAAATTAACAATTAACATTATGGTAGACTATAAGAAGATAGGGCTTGTGAACACCCGTGCAATGTTCGCAAAAGCCGTGGACGGCGGCTATGCCATCCCGGCATTCAATTTCAACAATATGGAACAGATGCAGGCCATCATTCAGGCCGCCGTTGAAACCAAATCGCCGGTCATCCTGCAGGTGAGCAAGGGCGCTCGCGACTATGCCAATCCGACCCTTCTGCGCTATATGGCTGAAGGCGCCGTCGAATATGCCAAAGAGCTTGGCTGCCCCAACCCGCAGATTGTGCTTCATCTGGATCACGGGGACAGCTTCGAGACCTGCAAGAGCTGTATCGATATGGGCTTCAGCAGCGTGATGTATGACGGTAGCGCACTGCCTTATGAAGAGAATATCAAGATATCTCGTCAGGTGGTTGAATATGCCCACAAGTACGATGTCACCGTCGAATGCGAGCTCGGTGTGCTAGCCGGCGTAGAGGATGAAGTGGCCTCCGAAGTGAGCCACTACACCAAACCTGAAGAAGTCATCGACTTCGCTACCCGTACAGGCTGCGATTCGCTGGCTATCAGCATCGGAACCAGCCACGGTGCCTACAAATTCAAACCCGAGCAGTGCACTGTTGACCCGAAGACCGGTCGTCTGCTGCCTCCTCCGCTTGCTTTCGACGTGCTCGAGGCCATCGAGAAGAAGCTGCCTGGATTCCCCATTGTTCTCCACGGCTCGAGCTCCGTTCCGCAGGACGAGGTCGACACCATCAACGCCAATGGCGGTGCCCTGAAGGCTGCTGTGGGCATCCCAGAGGAGCAGTTGCGCAAGGCTGCCAAGAGCGCTGTCTGCAAGATTAACATCGACAGCGACAGCCGTCTTGCTATGACCGCTGCCATCCGCAAGCACCTTGCCGAGCATCCCGACCATTTCGACCCGCGTCAGTATCTGAAACCGGCTCGCGAGAGTATGAAGAAAATGTACATCCACAAGATTGTCAACGTCCTCGGCTCGAACGACAAACTTTAATTGATGGCAATATTTGGATAAATAAAAAAGCGCTCTCTTTGAGCGCTTTTTTTATTTTTTTTTCCCTCTATTGTAAAAAAAAACGTGTTTTTGTTACAAATGTAAATAAAGACAGACTGTATTCATCCTCCCCTAAAAAAGGAGTGTAGCAGACAGAAACAGATGACCCACAAGGAAAAACAGGACGAATTTGTTGCGATGATAAAGCAGCACGAGCGGCTGATATTGAGGATTTGTTCTCTCTATACCAACAGCTGTCGTGCCGAGCTGTGCGACCTTTACCAGGACGCGGTGTGTGCTATGTGGGAATCTTACGACAGCTTCAGACGTGAAAGCAAGCCTTCGACTTGGGTTTATTCCGTTACGCGATATACGATGCTTAACCATATGCGCAAACACCGGCTTGAAACGATGTCGCTGCAAGAGTGCGACAAAGAGGATGTGGCCGACGACAGCTATGACCCGATGCTTGAGGACTTGCACGACGCTGTGGCTTTGCTGCAACCCGAAGAGCGTGACTTGTTCATTATGTGGATGGAAGGTTTTAAAAACGACGAGATAGCCCAAGTGACAGGTCTCGGCTATGGTGCTGTGGCTACGCGGTTGACCCGCATCAAATTAAAACTGAGAAAAATATTGAAAGAGAGTAAGGAGGTGCGCTATGAGTAAAAAGGTTTACAATACGAAGGGAAACAGGTACATTAAAGAATTGTACAAACATTTCAGCGACGAGATGGACAAGGTGGTGTTGCCCTCCGCCGACGAGCTGGTGAAGATGCTAGACCAGTACGACGGGAAGGAACGAAAAGGAGCACCGGTAATTGTTCCTGTCGTGCCGCTGAAACCGCGACGCAAAGTGTGGCACTACGCTGCTGCAGTGTTGCTGCTTGTCGGGCTTGGCACTGCAGGGTGGTTTTACTTTGGCGGACAAGAAGGACCACTGACGGCATCGACAACATCCGACAATGGCGACTCTCATTCAAATGTTTTGCCGCAACGTGAACAGCAGGAAACTCTGGTCGCTGACAGTAATGCTGTCACTCTGCCCGATGCATTGGACGGGACATCCAACGATAACACTTTCCTTGCACAGAACGATGATGCTTCAAATAACGAAAGACTTTACTCTCGCGATCATCAACATATTGAGTCTTTTGATTATGACACACAAATAAAGACTGATGCCTCCATCAACGGCAACCTTGCCGATGCTGCAATGACTGACACTGACACCGCTATGGGAATGCAGGATGGCAAAGAAGCAACTGCTACCGTAACTCCGTCTAATCCCGTTGTTTCCGCAGGCAGCGACCATCGTGCCGTGCAGCCCGAGACGGACGACAATCAGGCTCTTGTTCCTGAAGATGTTGAGAACAAGACATTGAACGAGACACGACATTATTCTGATTTCACCGATCCGAGGCAGTATTTCTATCAGTCCAGCAGTTACAACGACTGGATGATCACATTCGGCGCAGGTGTTACGGCAATGGCTGTTGTACCGGAGTTCTGGTCGGGTGCTCACACAATCAATGAAAAGAAACTGGCACATAGTAGCATTGCGCCATCATTTAAGCCTGTTGTCAGTGCCAGCATAACAGGTTGTATGGATTACGGCGAAAGATTCTCGATATGGCCGTTCTTGTATGCTGAAATCAATTCGCAAGGCTGGCGTGCCAAGTTTGATTCCATACCTGATAATCCTGCAGGATGTACATATACCATCGAGTTGAAGAGTGTGCGAATTGGTGCCGAGACAGGAGTTGATATGGAATGGCTTGTCAGGCCAAGGCTGGGATTGACGGGTGGACTGGGTGTCGGCAATTATCTCGGTTTAATGCAACGTACTCGTGGAGAACGGCATCTTAATGCAACAGGCCAGTTGATGCCTGGTGCGGAAAACGACTGGATGAAATACAACTGGGATGGAATACCGTCAGCTGTTTTTTGCGCGACGGGAAGGCTTGGTTTGCGTTACTATTTCAAGAATGATAGTTTCCTGCAGCTTGGTTTGAACTATCGTGTTTGCAGCGGTGACTTGACAGGCAACGATAAAATGTATTTGCCATACTCCGTATTCTGTCTCGGCTACAAAGAACGTACTCTTGGAATGATGCTTGTTTATGGCATTTCGTTCTGATTATTTTTTATAATATACGTTTTGTTTCAGAAATTTATGTAAATTTGCATTTCCTTACCTCACGGTGGGAAATGTGTAAATTATTGAACAAAAGATAAATAAACAATAAATGAAGAAACTTGCAGTGGTCGCTTTTGGCGGTAACGCCCTGCTTCGCAGCGGCCAGAAAGGTACATACAAAGAACAACTCGACAATGTCGAACAGACCTGCGAAAGTCTGTGCAACCTCCTAAAACGCAACTATAACGTCGTTATCGGACACGGCAATGGTCCGCAGGTGGGCAATGTTATGCTTCAGCACGAGGCGGGTCGCGCCAAAGGCATAGAGGCTATGCCGATGGATTTCTGCGTGGCTGAGACTCAAGGTTCGATAGCCTATATGATTGAGATGGGCCTGCGTAACGTTATGGCTCGCAATGATATACAGCGCAATGTTGTGACGCTGGTGACTCAGGTGGCTGTCAATAAGCTTGACCCGATGTTCAAAAATCCCACCAAGCCTGTCGGACCATACTACACCAAGGAGCAGGCCGATGCATTAGCTGCCGAGACGGGTGCCACGTATAGGGAAGACCCCAAAGGCAATGGCTGGCGCAAGGTAGTGGCATCGCCTAAACCGGTGCGTATCAACAATATCAAGGTCGTTGAGCAGTTGGCCAAGCAGGGCAACGTTGTTGTCACCGTTGGCGGCGGCGGCATTCCCGTTGTCGAAGAAAGCGACCGTGTGACGGGCGTTGAGGCTGTTATCGACAAGGACCTTGCCAGCGCCCTCTGCGCTATTGAAATCGGTGCCGACGAGTTCTACATCCTCACCGATGTGCCTAAGGTCTACATCAATTTCCGCAAGGAGAACGAGCAGGCCCTCGACACTATCACCATCGCCGAGGCCAAGAAGTACCTCGACGAAGGTCAGTTTGCCGAAGGCTCGATGGCCCCGAAGGTTCGCGCTGCCATTATGTTTGTCGAAAACGGTGGCAAGGAGTGCATCATCACCGAGGCCGGCCAGCTCAACAATCCCCACTGCGGAACCCGCATCGTTAAGTAATAAACCGCTTAAAGAAAGACCTTGACGTCTGTTCAGCAACAGTATCTGATATGGAATCTCAGCAATCTCCGATAGACAAGATATCAAACTCGCCGCAGTTCAAGTCTTTTATGAATAAGTTGGCGACTTTTGGTATACTGTTGACTGTCGTCGGGTCGGTTATGAAACTCTCCGGCGTTCAAACAGGCGAGACGTTGCTTATCGCAGGGGCAGGGATCCTCTCAATAGTGTCAATTTTTTTAGGCCGTATATTTCCTTGTCCATTTCACGTGGGAAAAACATTGTGGAAGTTCTCAATGACGCTCACCGGCTTCGCTTTGGCGGTGACAATTATCGGACTTCTGTTTCTACTGATGCACTGGCCGGGAGGCAACAGGATGCTGATGATTGGCATCGGCACTCTTGTGATATGCGCCATATCGTGGCTGTTCTTTTTGCGCCACTACAGAAAAAACCGCGATGTAAAGGTGTTTGAAGAACAAGACGAGAAAGAGGATAACAAATAAAAAAAAACGATAGAGAATAAAAAATCAAAATTTAAAATTCAAAAATTATATTATTATGGCTTACAATTTAAGAAACCGCAATTTTCTGAAGATCTTAGACTTCAGTCCCAAGGAACTCAACTATCTGCTCGACCTGGCTCGCGACCTGAAACGCGCCAAATATGCCGGCACTGAGCAGCCCCACCTCAAAGGCAAGAACATTGCCCTGATTTTCGAAAAGACTTCGACTAGTACCCGCTGCGCTTTCGAGGTCGGCGCCAAG
>JAEEMK010000039.1 GCA_016283175.1 Bacteroidales bacterium | reverse complement strand
CCGTACTGCTCAGGGCTAGTGGCGCCGACGTTACACGAAGCCCATAGCAGGCCGCTCGGCAGGCCCAGGTCTACCCAACCACTGATCGGATTGGAGCCGCCGAGGGTCGACATAACGATACTGCTGCTGAGGATAGGCTCGATCTCAGGCGTGAGCTTCAGCCAAGCGATGATAGTGTAGTCCTTTCCAGATTCAAGGCCTGTGATGGTGACCTCGAATTTGCCCCACGCGTCAGGCGTACCTGTGATGCTGTTGCCGTTCATCGTGGGGGTGCCTTCGGCCGACCAGATGAATCCGCACGCAAAGTTCGGGAATTGGGGCAGGTATTGGTGGATATCGCCTGTGATAGTTGCGTTGACGGTGAGTGAGGTCTCGGTCCTGTCGACAGGATCGATGGCGCTGAGACCGAGGTCGCCGGGGTCAGGGGTGTCCGGGGTGCCGCCGTTCACCTTCAAGAACTTGCCCTCGAACTTGGCTTGCTGGCCGGTGCCGGGAACGGTATTGCCGGTAATAATCATATATGTCTCGGTAATGTCGGTCACGGTGAAGGTGAATGTGTTGCCGTGCGAGTTGGTGACATTCACATTGTTGCCGCTCACCTGCCAGCTGATAACCTCGCTCATCTCGGCAAGCTCGCCGGTGCCGTCGGCATTCATAACGATGGTCAGCTGCATCTGAACCTCTTCATCATTGATGTAGATGTGTTCCGACTGCCAAGTGCCTACCAACTGTGCTGCGAGGGTGCTGTTGTCGCCGCCGTTGCCGTTACCATTGCCGGGGTTGTCGTTCCCGTTGTCCTTTTCGTCGCAGGCCACCATCGCCGTCATAGCGAAGGCTACCATAAGAAGTGATAGTAGTTTCTTCATAATTGTATGGGGTTTTATGGTAATATTAATATTTTGTTGAGTGTCAATCATTCGTCTTTGAATCCTGCGGCGATGCGGGCGCGTTTGCGCTCTATCTCGTCAAGGATAATCTTACGGATGCGCAGGTGGGTCGGCGTGATTTCGAGGTATTCGTCCTCACGGATGTACTCCATAGCCTCCTCAAGGCTGAACTTGATGGCCGGCGTGCAGGTCGACTTGTCGTCGGCGCTCTTGCTGCGCATATTGGTCAGGTTCTTGGCAGTGACGACGTTGATGACAATGTCGTTGCCGGGACGCAGGCTTTCGCCGATTACCTCACCGGCATAGACCTGGTCGCCCGGCTCGATGAAGAAGGGACCGCGGTCCTGCAGTTTGCTGATGCTGTAGGCTGTAGCCTCACCTGTTTCTTTGGCTATCAGGGCTCCGTACTTGTGGTCGTCGATGTCGCCTTTCCACGGCTGAAACTCCAGGAAGCGGCTGGCAATCACGGCTTCGCCGTTGGTGGCGGTGAGCAGTGTGTTGCGCAGGCCTATGATGCCGCGGCTCGGGATGGTGAAGTCGAGCTGTACGCGGTCGCCCTTGGTTTCGATGGTGCCTACCTCACCTTTGCGGCGAGTGACAACGTCGATAACCTTGCTCGAGAATTCCTCGGGCACAAGCACGGTGAGCTGTTCAATAGGCTCGCACTTTTGACCGTCAATCTCCTTGATAATCACCTTCGGTTGACCCACCTGCAGCTCATAGCCCTCACGGCGCATCGTCTCGATAAGGATGGATAGGTGCAGGATGCCACGTCCGAAAACGAGAAGTGAATCGGGCGAGCCGGTCTCCTCTATGCGCATTGCCAGGTTCTTCTCCAGCTCGTGGAACAAACGTTCGCGGATGTGACGGCTGGTGACATATTTTCCTTCCTTACCGAAGAAAGGTGAATTGTTGATTGTGAAAAGCATCGACATTGTCGGCTCATCGACTTTGATGGGTGGCAGAGGTTCTGGATTTTCGTTGTCGCAGATGGTGTCGCCGATTTCAAACATTATGTTTTTGTCCAAATCAAGCAGTATGGCGCAGATTTCGCCTGCTTCAATAACGTTCTTTGTACGTTCCTTGCCCAATCCTTCAAAAGTGTAAAGCTCTTTTATTTTGCTCTGTATGTGAGTGCCATCTCTTTTGACGAGGCATATGGGTTGTCCGGCTTGCAGAGTGCCACGGTTAAGGCGTCCCACGGCGATACGGCCAAGATAGCTGCTGTAGTCAAGGCTCGAAAGCATCATCTGGGTGTTCCCTTCGGGTACGATAGGCTCGGGTATATGCTTGATGATAAGGTCCATCAGATAGCTGATGTCGTCGGTCGGGTTGTTCCAGTCGGAACCCATCCAGCCTTGTTTGGCGCTGCCGTAGGCAGTAGGGAAGTCGAGCTGGTCATTGTTGGCTCCCAGATTGAACATCAGGTCGAAAACGGCTTCTTGGGTCAATTCGGGGTCGCAGTTGGGCTTGTCGACTTTGTTGATGACAACTATCGGCTTCAATCCCAGTTCTATGGCTTTTTGCAAAACAAAGCGTGTCTGTGGCATAGGGCCTTCAAAAGCGTCAACGACAAGCAGCACACCGTCGGCCATATTGAGCACACGCTCAACTTCGCCGCCAAAGTCGCTGTGGCCGGGAGTGTCAATAATGTTGATTTTGTAGTCTTTGTATCGTACAGATACATTCTTGCTTAGAATGGTGATGCCGCGTTCGCGCTCAAGGTCGTTGTTGTCGAGGATAAGGTCGCCGGTTTCTTGGTTGTCGCGAAATAGTTTTGCTTGATGGAGCATACGATCGACAAGAGTTGTCTTGCCGTGGTCGACGTGGGCTATAATTGCCACATTGCGAATATTTTGCATTGAAATTATATTTTTATTTGAAAATGCAAAGATACGATTTTTTCCTGAATTGTTATTTTATTTTCGCGCGTACGCGACTGTGAACGCGGTCTCGCATCATTTCTCCTTTTCTGTCATCGTAAAACTACGGAAACGTGATGTTGTTGACGACGTTTCGCGAACACGTATCAGCTTGTCGCCGAAGTGCATAGTCTTGTCGTCGCCGTCGGGGTTCTCTGTATGGTAGATTTGAAACAGCCGGTTGAAATCGTGCAGGAAGTCGGCGCTGCGCACATCAAGGATTATCTCGAAGCATATCTCGTCCTTTGGATCCATCTTGAAAGTGCAGCGGTAGTCGGCGGTGTTGATAATCATTACTCCTTCCACACGGTTGCCGGCAGGCATATATGTTATGTCAAACTGCTGGCTTTCGGCTCTTTCATTGCCGACAAATGCGCCGAGCGACTGTACAATATGGTGTGCGTCGCGACCCAGTTGTTCGGCAATGTACGATGCTTGGGCGTGAAGACAGGAAATGCTGACTGTCAGCAATATAATAATCAATCCTTTTTTCATTTTGCCATACGGTTCATTATGTTGACAATTGTGTCGCGCATCTGGCTGTGATATTCGTTAAGGAAAGTGCCGTCGGCACGGTTGGCGATAATAAGGCACACGGTCAATGCGTTGTGACCCATAATTTTGGACAAGCCATAAATAGCCGATGTCTCCATTTCAAGGTTGGTGATTTTGAGACCGTTCCATTCGAATGTCGACAGTCGCTCGTTCAGGTCCTTTATAGCGGGAGCAATGCGTATGTTTCGTCCCTGAGGAGCGTAAAATCCTGGTGCCGTTGCCGTTATGCCTTTGACGGTGATGTCTGCCACTTTGTCGAGCAACGTTTCGCTGCCTTTAACGCAGTAAGGGCGGGCCAGGCGTTGGGAGAACTGCATATGTTTTTCGAAAGCCTGAGTCATTTTTTCCTCCAGCTGTAGGTCGTCGTGCTCGTAGTAGTTCAGCAATCCGTCGAGACCTATGGCGTATGCGGAAGCGACCAACGAGCCGCAAGGAATCTCACTGTGCAGCGAGCCGGAGGTTCCAATGCGAACCATATTGAGTGTTCGATGGTTAGGCTTGATGGTGCGTGAAGCTAGGTCGATGTTGGCAGCGGCATCAAGTTCGGTTACAACAATGTCGATGTTGTCACAACCCATACCTGTGCTGAGAGCCGTGAAACGGTGACCGTGGTAGGTGCCTGTCAAAGCGTGAAGCTCTCGGTTCATACTCTCATATTCTATTCCGTCGAACAGTTCTTTGAACATATTGACGCGACCCGGGTCTCCGACAAGGAAAATATCGTCAGCCAGGTTTTGACCTGTCATATTGATGTGGTACAAACTGCCGTTTGGCGAAAGCACCAGCTCGCTCGATTTCATATCGTTCATATCGGATTGTTTATAATGACGTTAAGGCGATGCGCATCGCGCATCGCCTTAACAAGGATTGTTCGTTTTTATCTTGTGGGGTTAGAGCCTCTGTTGGTCGTGGTCGAGTTGCGTCCGTTAGTGCTTGTGCCGGTAGTGTTGCCGCGGTTTGTGCTGCCAGTGTTGGTGGTTGTTCCACGGTTATTGCTTGTTCCGCTGTTTACAGTTCCAGTTCCGCGACCGTTTGAAGAGCCGGTGTTGACCGTGCTGTTACCGCGACCGTTTGAGGAGCCGGTGTTGACCGTGCTGTTTCCGCGACCGTTTGAGGAGCCAGTGTTGACTGTGCTGTTTCCGCGACCGTTTGAGGAGCCGGTGTTGACTGTGCTGTTACCGCGACCGTTTGAAGAGCCGGTGTTGACCGTGTTGTTACCGCGACCGTTTGAGGAGCCAGTGTTGACCGTGTTGTTGCCGCGACCGTTTGAGGAGCCAGTGTTGACCGTGTTGTTACCGCGACCGTTTGAGGAGCCAGTGTTGACCGTGTTGTTTCCGCGACCGTTGCTACTGCCGTTGTTCACAGTGCCGCTACCTCTGCCGTTGCTTGAACCGGTGTTGGTGCTGCTGTTGCGGTTGGTGGTTCCGGGATTGCCAGAGTTGTTCATATTGTTGCCCGAACGTGCACCGCCGGCGTTGTTGAAGTTGGTACTGCGTGTGCCTATCGTTGTACGTCCGCCGCCACCGATATAGCCGTGGCCGTCAGGTGTTTGTGGGTAGTTCAAGCCAGGTGTGAAGGGCTTGACAGGCACCGGTGCGGGAGTATGCGGAGTGCGCATATAGTAGGGGTGGTATGGCCAGGGGCCTCCGTGAGGCGGCATCGGCGGACGCCAGCCGAAGCGGTGTATTTCGTAGTGGTAGGTGTATCCGTGGTTGAAGTGCGGGTCGTGGAAGTGGCGTGTGAATGGGTTGTAGGGCGGCATTGTCCAATAGAAGTTTGGGGTAGCCACAGTGCTGCGGAAGCGCAGGTATTGTGCCGCACTGTACATACGGCCGCTGTATGGGTTGTAGAGCCAGATGCAAGCCAGGTCAATTGGCATATATATTTCCTCGCCGGTGTAGGCATCGTAGCCGTAGAGCCATATCTCATAGTACTTGCTGTTTACTCGTTCTGTCCACACTTCGTTGACAATCACGTATGTTGCCAGCTCGTACTCATAACCGCAGTAAATCATAAGCTCGTTTTGTGCGTCGAGTGCGTTGGCTACGCGATAGGCTTGTGGACGGGTGAAGTAGCGTACCGAAGTGGCCGAAGCGACAAAGACTGTCATCACCATTGCCAGTGTCAAAATCAGTTTTTTCATTGTTTGCTCCTTTCTTTTTTTGCTCGTTGGCCTTTGCGGCCTCCGAAAGTTATTTTGTTGTTTTTGTTTTTTTGTATTCCGCGGATTGAAAAACTTGATGATATTAACTATTTTTAATACTTGCCAGATGCAATTGATGCCAAATGCATTGTTATTACCACATTTATAAAAATACGGCTTTGGCAAATAAAAATGCAAAATTAACAAAAAAAACTGAAACCTCGTTTTTGCCACCAATTTTTTTTCTTTTTTCGTCGTTTGTAGCCCTCATTAAATGTTAATTTTTATCTTTTTCCGACAAGGAAATTTTAACATTTGTAAAATATTGATTATCAATACTGAATTTTTAACTTATCATAATCAACACCAATTTTCCTCCGATTTTTACCCTTATAAAACGCTGACCATAACCATATTAAGTTCCACTAAACTGAAGTTTGATTAAACTTTGATAAGAGTTTGGGTAAACTTTGGTAAGAAGATGGTACCTGGAAAATAGGGAGTTAGCTGGGGGTAAAAACAGGCGAAATTGTTGTCTGAAATGTTAAATTTTAACATAATTTTCCCTTGACAGGGGCGGATTTGAGGCATACTTTATGACTGTATTCCTGGCCCTTTTTTTGATGTTAGAAATTGACGTTTCAGACCAATGGATCCTCCCACGGCATCGATTTTGAATCAAAAAAAGAAAAAAATCCTTGTAATTAAAAAAAAGTTTGTATCTTTGCACTCCGAAAACAGAGGTGAAATGTTGTTGAAAAACGCTGCAACCTGCTGTCTATCAAGGAAAGATGCCGGAGTGGTCGATCGGGGCGGTCTCGAAAACCGTTGACCAGCTTGCCTGGTCCCAGGGTTCGAATCCCTGTCTTTCCGCTGAATAAAGCAACCGAAACGGGTTGCTTTATTTGTTTTTATTTCCTTTAAAAATATATGTAAAGGCATATCGACTGCAATAATCGACAGGAGATGGCGCTGGTGTGCCTTTTTTTTGTCGTCTGCTTTCGTTTCGAATTTTTTTTCGTAAATTTGCATTTCCCAATGAGATAAATAATATATGTATATGAAACGTGTAACTATTTTACTATCAATGATTGCAGCTATGAGTTGCATTTTTGCACAAGCAACAAAACAGATTACCCTCGAGGATATTTGGGCTAACAGGACCTTTGCTCCACGCGGCATACAAAGCATCCGCTCGATGCAGGACGGTGAACATTATTGTGTGTTGACTCGTACCGGTATCGAGAAATACTCATACAAGACTGGTGAGAGTGTTGGAACAGTATGCTCTTTCGGTAGCAAGGCCCAGGGATTGAAAGCTAAACCGTTGCCTCCGATGGAAAGTTATGAGTTCTCGGCCGACGAGCAGAAGATACTGCTCAGCAGCGGTTTTGAACCCATCTATCGCCACAGCGGTGTCTCGGACTACTATATTTATAGTGTTACCGATGGCTCGTTCACCAAGATTTCAAATGCTGGAAAACAGCGTCTCACCACACTTTCGCCCGACGGCACAAAGGTGGCATATGTCCGAGACAACAATCTGTTCTATATGGATTTGGACTCGCAGACAGAGCACCAAATCACAACCGACGGTCGTGTGAATGCCATCATCAATGGCACTACCGACTGGGTATACGAGGAAGAGTTTGCCATTACGCAGGGCTTCTACTGGAGCCCTGACAGCAAGCGCATTGCCTATTATCGCTTTGATGAAAGCAAGGTGCGTGAGTTCACTATGCAGACTTGGGGCGGCCTTTATCCCGACAACTACAAATACAAATATCCCAAGGCCGGCGAGGATAACTCGGTGGTTGACATCTATATTTATAACCTCGAGAGCAACAGTTCGATGCGTCTCAACACTGGCAGCGAGAACGACCAGTATTTGCCTCGTATGCAGTGGACCAAAGATCCCAACAGGCTTGCTTTTATGCGTATGAACCGCTTGCAGAACAAGATGGAACTTTTGACGGTCAATGCCACAACAGGTCATATTAGCGCTTTGTACACCGAGGAGAGTGCCACATATGTCGATGTGCCAGACACTTGGAAATTCCTTGACGACGGAAAGTCGTTCCTCATTACGAGCGAGAAGGATGGTTACAACCATATTTATCTGTACGGTCTTGACGGCAACCTGATTCGCCAGATTACTACCGGCGATTTCGATGTTGTAGACATCTGCGGCATTGATGAGAAGAACCAGAAGATTTACTATCGCAGCCACGAAAGCGGTGCCATTAATACCGACTTGTATGTCATTGATTTCAAAGCCAAGAAGAAAGTGTGTCTGAACTATGATGTTACGAAGAAAATCAATGATGGCTATGGCAGCGACGGTGTAAAGGACGGCAAATACATTCTGGGCACATATAACGCCACCTTCAGCAATGGATGCAAGTATTATATCTGCACTTTCAGCAGCGCCAATACGGCACCGCGATATACGCTGCACGACGCCAAAGGCAACATCATTCAAGTGTTGCAGGACAATGCTGATTTGCAGCGTACACTGGCTGCATACGGTGCTGAGAGAAAAGAGTTTGGCACTCTCAAGACTGACGAGGGTGTTGAACTGAACTATTATGTCATCAAACCAGCCGACTTTGATGAGAATAAACAGTATCCGTTGTTCTTCTATGTTTATGGCGGTCCTGGCAACCAGCAGGTTACTAATAGCTATGGATGGAGCGACTACAACTGGTTCCGTATGCTGGCGCAGAAAGGCTATGTCGTCGCCTGTTTCGACGGTCGCGGAACCGGTGGACGTGGTGCCGACTGGAAGAAATGTACCTACCGCAATCTAGGTCATTATGAGTGCATTGACGCTATTGCGGCTGCCAAATGGTTTGGTCGCAAGCCTTGGATTGATGAACGTCGCATAGGAATATTCGGCTGGAGTTTCGGCGGTTATCTGTCGTCGCTCTGCATTCTGAAAGGCAACGATGTCTTCAAGAGTGCCATCGCTGTGGCTCCTGTCACCACGTGGCGCTATTATGACAACATTTATACCGAGCGATTCTTGCAGCGTCCGCAGGAGAATCCCGACGGCTATGACAACAACTCGCCCATCAACTTTGCCGACCGGCTCAAGGGCAACTACCTTCTTGTCCACGGTACTGGCGACGACAATGTCCATTTCCAGAATGCTCTAGACCTTGTCACCGCTCTCGAGAAGGCCGACAAGCAGTTCGAAATGCGCGTATATCCCAACAAGAACCACAGTATTTACGGTGGCAACACTCGTTTGAACCTTTACAAGCTGATGACCGACTTCATAGAGCGCAAGCTTTGATTCGTGTGTGCCGATGTATGGGCCTATTAAAAAAGGAAGTAGGGCTGTCGCCAACAGGCGATAGCCCTACTCCTTTTTAAAGCGCTAACATTGTCAATGTTGTTGGTAGCGGGCGGTGGAGAAAAATATTCTTCGATGTATTATCGTTTTAATATTCAGATTTCAACTTTTCTGGGCTTTGCCTGAAACGATGCGAGCCATCCCGTTGTCGGCCATAGGCCAAATCTGAAAATCGGCAGCGGTATAGTGTGCACCGAACATCTCATCAGGGTCGACATCGCAAGATATCAAATTCGGCCGCTAAACAGGAACACAATAAGTACAGCCAGCAAGCGTCAATGATGCGATAGCAATAACCAACAGCTTGTTTTTCATTTGCTCTATATAAGAACCTGCGACAATGTTTCCATTGCCGCAGGTTGGTTGTGAATTATGTTGTGTGAGTTTTATAATATAACTCTAATAATTCGATTATGCGTAAAGTTCTTCAAAGATCTTGCGCAGTTTCGGGCTTTCGCGGAGCTCCTGGAGGGTGAACTCGGCGTGGCCTTTGGTGTAGCCGTTACCCATAATCATATTCACGTCGCTTCCGATACCTTCAGCACCGAGGCTTGCTTTGGTGAAGCTTGTAGCCATCGAGAAGAAGTATACGATACCGTCGTCCTTGGTGATGAGGACAGCCGTCATTTCTTGGTCGGGAACGTTGACGCAGTTGATGGTAACGTCGGCCATCTTGCCGTTGGTGAGACGCTCGACGAGTTCATAAACCTGAACAGGAGTCATACCTGCTGCACTCTCAACGATGTCGCAGAAACCAAGATCTTTGATGCGCTGTGTGCTCTTGGGGCTGTTTGCAATGCCGATGACCTTGCCGGTGACACCGACGCGCTTCTTGGCTTCATAGCAGCAGAGCATACCACTCTTTCCGCCTGCACCGAGGATGACAACGGTCTGGCCGTACTGGCACAGCTTGGCAGTTTGTGCGGGGGCACCGGCGACGTCGAGGGCGCTGAGGGCCAGTTTCTCGGGCATATCATCGGGAATCTTGGCGTAAATGCCGCTCTCGAAGAGGATGGCTTTACCTTTGATGTCGACCTGGTCGATTTCGGGACGGATTTCGCCAAAGCTATCGATGCGCAGTGGGGTCAGCGAGAGGCTGACGAGGGTAGCAATGCGGTCGCCTTCTTTCAGGTCGATTTTGCCCTTCAGAGCGTCGCCGATTTTCTCGACTTTACCAAGCAGCATACCGCCTGAACCAGTACGACGGTTGCGGTGCTTGCCCTGCAGCTCGACGTTTAGGAGCATTTCTTTCTTGACCTCTTCAAGGATTTTCTCCTGGCTGGCACCTGCGCCGGCCTGTTCCTTGGCATAGTTCATAATGTCGGTGAACGAAGCGGAGTCGACGTTGAGGGTCTGGACATCGATGAGGATTTCGTTGTCATAAAGAACGTCCATATTGTTGTCGAGTTTGTTGGCCGGCTGCGGCAGTACGCCCTTCGGCTCAAGTACACGGTGAACACCGTATTTGTTACCTTTTGGTTGCATAAAAATTGATTATTAAATTGATTATTAATTGTTTATTTGTTATGTTCGCAAATTGTTTGAACTTTCAAAATTAGTAAAAAAAAATGAATACTAACAAATAAAAATTAATTTGTCAGTAAACATTGGTGATTATCAGCAGTTTTCACTGTGGGTTGTTCTGGATGCCAGCCTTCAGGTGATCAACAAGGCCTTTGCACCCTGCATCGATATCGTTGTATGCTGTCTCAAAGTCGCGGGTGTACCAGGGGTCGGCAATGTCCTGTCCTTGTCTTTTGTTGCCTTCGGGCAGGAAATCAAGGAGAAGACTGGTTTTTTTGTTGTCAAGATTGCCCAACAAACGGCCGAGATTGGTGAGATTCTGGTGATCCATAGCCACAACGATATCGCTGTCGTCGTACATTTGGCGAGTTATGCGTTGAGCCACCTTGTTGCGACATCCTATGCCGTGCATAGCCAAGGTGCGTTTGGCCAGCGGGTAAACGGGATTTCCAATCTCTTCGTCGGAGGTTGCAGCGGAAGATACTTCGATGTTTTCCGACAATCCGGCTATATTAACATAGCGACGAAGGATGAATTCGGCCATTGGACTGCGGCATATATTGCCGTGGCAGACAAAAAGGACTTTCATTTTACCGTTGTTGTTTGTAGAGTTTTCTTTATATTGCTCTAAAGCTCAGTATAATAAAGTAACTTGATTGGCTGTTAGACATTACAAAATTACCAAATTTTATTGTAGTGAGCAAGAAAAAAATGCTTTTTGGCGAAATAAATATCGAATTGGATTGTTATTATAATGATTATAAGCGACAGAACCAATGAAAAAACGCAACGGCATACATCCAATACTCACAATCCTGGCAATTCTACTTGTATTGGTCATTTTAATATACGTGCTTTTTGGCGGGAACCGTAAACGCGACATTATAGGTACTTGGGTTACTGACACTGCCGGCATTGAAACAGGCTTCCAATGCGGGAGTCACGGACTTGCGGCAAGCATCAATAATCCGACATACCAGTACAACGGTTGGGAACTGCGTCGGAACAATTTGATACTAAGGGGCAAGGAGTTCAAGGACAGTCGTGTTTACGAGTTTTCTGACACGTTGAAGATAATTCACCTGTCGTCAAAACAACTGACGGCGAAAGAGAATGGATGCACAACGGAATACCACAAAATACGTTAGTAGGCATAAAAAAAGCGACAAGAGACAATAATTACCAAGAACTTGCGTTTTAGTTTATTAAAATGGATAATTATGAAACGAATAATATTGCTTATTGCAGCATTGATATTCAGTCATCTGGGCTTTGCTGCGGGAAATACTGCGACAAATGGTAACAAACACCTGACAGCTGTCTTTTCCTACGCCACTTTTTATGAGTTCGGAACCGGATCGTATGTCGAAACATATCTTTCGTTCGATGCGTGGAACCTTAACTTCGTGAAAACAGGCAATGGCTACCAGGCCAATGTCGAAATTGTAATTACCGCAGCCGTTGGCGATTCTCTTGTTATGGCAAAGAAATACGACTTGTCAAGTCCAGTCATTGCTTCGCCTGAAGCCAATAGGTTCAACTTCCTTGATGTGCAGCGTTTTGCATTGGCAAACGGTATATACGACTTGCAGATACAACTGCGAGACAAGAACGGCAGCGACGAAGCTACGGTTGTAGAGCAACAGTTGCCACTGTACTATGATACAAAACGCCCTGCGTTGTCAAGTCTGCAGATGATGTCGAACGTGACTCCAACAGAAACGCCAAACATACTTTCGCGCAGCGGATATGATATGGAGCCTTATGTGAATGATTTCTTACCCGAACAGGTTAATACAATTAATTATTACTGCGAACTTTACAACATAAACCGTGAAACGAAGGATCCCAATGTCTATGCTGTCTCCTATATTGAAATGCTCGAAACTGGCAAAGTGTTGGAATACACCCAGACAGCGCAGAAACTGACGTGTGATCCGTTGGTTCCCATTTTCGGTACAATAGAAATAAAAGACCTTCCTTCGGGCAACTACAACTTGGTGCTCGAAATCCGCAATCGCAACAACGACAAGATGCTTTACAAGCGCGTTCCGTTTTTTAGAAGCAATCCTGCGATGCAAAACAACATCAATTCCACGCCTGTATCAATGACCTTTGCATCGACTCTTACCGACGAGATGCAACTGAACACATATATTGAGGCATTGGCTCCTATTGCCAATGAGGTGGAACGTCGCGACATATACGACATCATCAACCGCCCTGGATTGGAAGAAAAGCAGCTTTTCCTCTATAAGTTTTGGGCACGTCGTGAGCCGTTGAATGCCGAGGGTGCCTGGCGTCAATACAAAACACGCATCGACTATGTAGAGAAGAATTTTTCCTGGCCAAAAACCAAAGGTATCCATACCGATCGCGGCCGCGTGTATCTGCAATATGGAGCTCCCGACTATGTGCGCGACGAGAAAAACTTTGTGTCGATGCGCAATATGGGAGGTGGTGTGACCATTATCAGGTCGGATGAGGCTGTAGGTCTTGAGGATCATCAGGTGGCTCGTCAGGGACAGATATTCTATCTGCCATATCAACTCTGGCGCTACAACAACCTTCCGGGTGACGATGCCAACCGTTGCTTTATCTTTTGGGACGAATTCCGCTCTGGATTCTATAAACTGCTTCACTCAAATGCCAAGGGCGAGGTGCGCGATATGTTTTGGGAACGTAGGCTCAGCCAGCTGCAACTTGAGGAAGGTGTTCAGGGCGAAGTAGGCGACCAGTTCGAACGTGGATATTGATTGCTCATATCAACATATCTGCACGAAAAAATGTACAATATCCTGCTTCCAGTTGCATATCTGCCGCTGTGTGTGCACTATCTGTTTGCCACGCTGTTGTGGCCTGTGGTGCGCTATGTGGTGCGCTACCGCTTGAAGGTGGTAAGGGGCAATTTGGAGCGTTGCTTTCCAGACAAAAGTCGCAAGGAATTGCGCAAAATTGAACGGCAATACTACCGTCATATGGTGGACTTGCTGGCGGAAGGATTCTATAACATTGCAGCACCGCTTAAAAACATCATCAGACATTACCGGTTCGAAAATGCAGAAATTCTTGAGCCATACTATGAACAGAATCGCAGCATCGTTCTGATGTCGGCGCACTACAACAATTGGGAATATATGATCACCTCGCTCAACAGTCGCATAAGCCATCACGGTGTCGGTGTTGGCAAGCCGTTGGATAACAAGGGCTTCGGCAGGTTTATTACTGGCCGTCGAGACCGTTATGGCACAGAGATTGTCGACCAGACGAATGTACGCGAGGTAATGTCATACTACGATCGCTGGAAGGTGCCGGTGTCCTATATGATGCTCAGCGACCAGTCGCCCAGCAATCCTCATCGCAGCTATTGGACCAAATTTTTGGGACAGGACACAGCCTTCTTGTTCGGAGCCGAGCATTTTGCAAAGAAATACAATATGCCAGTCTTTTTCTACGACGTGCGGAAATTGCGTCGTGGACACTACAGCATCCGTTTCCGTCTTCTCACCGACCAACCCAATAGCCTTCCTGAAGGCGAAATCACTCAGCGCTATGTGCGCCATCTTGAGCAGCAGATACGCCTCTATCCCCAGTACTGGCTGTGGAGCCACCGCCGCTGGAAACTGACCCGCAACGGACGCATAATGAAAGACGGCACAATAAAGATAATCGAAAAATGAAAACAGCAGTAGTCATATTAAACTGGAACGGTCGTCCGATGCTTGAACGATTCCTGCCATCGGTGACCGAAAACACTATAGGCGACGCGGAAGTTATTATAGCCGACAATGGCTCGAGTGACGACAGCATAGAATTCCTTAAGAAAAACTATCCATCGCTGCGATTGATACAGATGGATAAGAACTATGGTTTTGCTGATGGCTACAATAGGGCGCTTGCCCAAATCGATGCCCAATACTATGTGTTGCTTAACGACGACGTGGAGGTTACGCCTGGTTGGGTCGACAAAGTCGTGGCGTTGATGGATTCCGATCCGAGCATAGCCATAGCACAACCGAAACTGCTTATGTTCGACGATCGCAGCCGTTTTGAGTATGCCGGTGGTGCGGGTGGTTTCATCGACAAACTGGGCTATCCTTTCTGCCGTGGACGCATCTTCAGCACTATTGAGCGTGATGAGGGTCAATACGACGACACACGCGAGGTCTTTTGGGCTTCGGGTGCAGCTATGTTTGTGCGAGCATCGGTGTGGAAGGAACTAGGTGGATTGGATGGCGACTTCTTTGCCCATATGGAAGAGATTGACTTCTGCTGGCGCACCAAGATGAAGGGCTACAAAGTTGTTGCCACCAGTGAGGCACAGGTTTATCACGTTGGTGGCGGCACATTGCCCAAGAGTTCCCCTATGAAGACCCTGCTCAACTTCCGCAACAATCTCGCTATGCTATACAAGAACCTGCCACCCAAGCGACTGCGTCGTGTGATTCGCCTTCGCTTCGTTCTTGACTGGGTGGCGGCATTGTCGTTTCTTTTTCAGGGCAAAATGGCGGAATGTCTTGCTGTTTACAAAGCTCATAGTGAGTTTCGTAAATGGAAACCGTCGCTCGAAATCAAACGTGAAGCCATCAGTCCTCAAAATGTTGACTGTGTGTACCCAAAATCATTGCTGATCTGTTACCACTTGAAAGGTAAGAAGTGTTTCAGTCAGCTTAAGGGAATGCAAAATTAGGATATCGCAGTTGTTGGTGTTGCAATTAATTAAGCAATATCATATCGATGATTTAAAGTAATAGGCAAAAAAAACGTCTTCAGTTGAAGACGTTTTTTTTTCTCTCTCTCGGTAAGCGGGAAAAGAGATGTTTTGTTGTGGTTATACTCTACGATGTTGTGGTGGCTGCTCCTAACGAATTGACTCTACGGATGCGACACACCCCAACGGGCCGGGGTGTGTCGCATCGCGTAGCTAAAAACAATAAGTTGTATTAAGGAAATGAAAGAACGAAGGATTATTAAACCGCTTTTATTTTTTTTCATTCCATTTTGCCACACGTTCAGCCCAGGCATCATCATCTTCGCACAACCAAATAATCCCTTCTACCAAGCCAATAATTGCTGGCACTCCTGTCCAGCAGAAAACAATATCAAGTACTCCACGAAGGGTTTGGCCTGTATAAAAATGCCCTACTCCAATACCCCCCAATAGAATATTCAATACACCAGCAGCGATTTTGTCAGGATCTTTTGAAAGTTCTTGTTGTTCAGTAATATATTGATTTACCGTTTCAATCAACAAAGAGTCCTCCATACTTATAGAATTATTGGACATAGACAAAGACAATGCATCTTTTTGGTCATTGCCCTCAATTGCTGTTGTCTGACTATTCGCAATAGAAATACCAGCAGTAATCAAAATCATCATTAATAAGGTTTTTTTCATTTTTTCCCCCTAATACGTGACGGGTGCAACTTTTGATTTCCCACGGCTCGATGAAAAAACAACACAATGTAAGAAAGTGGAGCCATCCATTAATGACCTCATTTTCTATGTGTGGGCTTGGCCTCCCAATGGTATAAAATAAAGGTTTAACAAATCGCCCCACAGCTGATATCGTTTTAAATGCGAGTTCAACTATTAGGAGCATTCCTATTACCATTATTCTTCATACCATTTTGTAAACGGCCAAGTTCACATAGTTAGAATAAGGCGAAAATGCACTTCCTTACGACAAACCTTTTCTTGCGGTTTGCGAGTGCAAAAATACATCTTTTTTCATAAATGACAAAATTTATTTTTCATTTCACAATATTCTGTTTGTAATATCGTTGTACTTATTAATACAAATAAAAACATAATGTCACAAGAAGTAAGAGTTAGATTTGCACCGAGCCCGACGGGGCCGTTGCACATTGGCGGAGTACGTACTGCCTTATATAATTATTTATTTGCCAAGCAGAACGGTGGTAAGATGATTCTTCGTATAGAAGATACCGACCAGACGCGTTTTGTGCCAGGTGCTGAAGACTATATCATCGAGGCCCTCACCTGGCTAGGCATTAAGTTCGACGAAGGTGTACATATTGGTGGCCCATTCGGACCTTACCGCCAAAGCGACCGCAAGCCGATGTACAAGCAGTATGCCGACCAACTTATAAACGATGGTTGGGCATACTATGCTTTCGACAAGCCTGAGGAGTTGGAATCCAAACGTAAGGAATATGAGGCACAGAAAAAGACTTTCCAGTATGACTGCAACACACGCGGTCAGATGCAGAACAGCATTAGCCTGCCTGCCGACGAGGTGAAACGCCGACTGGATAGCGGCGAGCCATATGTGGTGCGCTTCAAGTTTCCTGCCGACACCGAGATAACAGTTCACGACTTGATCCGCGGCGACGTTACGATGAACAGTAACCTGCTCGACGACAAGGTTCTCTTCAAGAGCGACGGTATGCCCACCTATCATTTGGCCAATATCGTCGACGACCACACGATGGAGATAAGCCACGTGATTCGCGGCGAGGAATGGCTGCCTTCGGCACCGCTGCACGTGATGCTGTACAAGGCTTTTGGATGGGAGGACACGATGCCGCAGTTTGCCCATCTGCCGCTGCTGCTGAAGCCCGAGGGCAACGGCAAGCTGAGCAAGCGCGACGGCGACCGCCTCGGTTTCCCCGTCTTCCCGCTCGACTGGCACGACCCCAAGAGCGGCGAACTGAGCAGCGGATACCGCGAGCGCGGTTATTTTCCCGAAGCGGTGGTCAACATCCTGGCCCTACTTGGATGGAACCCGGGTACGGAACAGGAGATACTGTCGATGGACGAACTGATTAAGCTCTTCAACATCGGCCATATCAGCAAGAGCGGCGCTAAATTCAATGTTGAGAAAGCCAAATGGTTCAACCACGAATATATGCAGATGCACAGCGACGAAGAGGTGGCTGATATGTTCCAACCCATCCTCGACGAACACGGCATCAAGGCCGACCGCGATTACGTCGTCAAGGTGTGTGGAATGATGAAAGAGCGCATCAACTTCATCAGCGAGATGTGGGATACCACTTCCTACTTCTTTGTGGCTCCCACAGAATACGATCCCGCCGCTATCAAAAAACGCTGGAAACCCGGTATGACCACGCATATGGCAAAGGTCATCGAAATACTTAATACCGTTCCCTTTGAATACGACACCATCCACAAGGCGCTGCTCGACGACTATATCGTAGGCAACGGCTTGAATATGGGACAAGTGATGAACTCGCTGCGCCTGGCTGTGGTCGGCAAGACCGTGGGCCCCGATATGCTGACGCTTGTTATGATGCTCGGCAAGGACGAAACCATCCGCCGTGTGCAGCGCGCCATCGACACCATCGGTGAAGTAGAAAACTGAAAACACAAATAAACAACAATGGAAATAATAAAGAAAATGGAAGAAAACAAATTTGATGAGAGTGCCGTCACCTTTGAGGCAAACGAGACGGTAAACGCCGCCGCCGAGCCTATAAACCCCATCCCCGAAACGACAGCACCGGCCTGCGACTGCCACGAAGAAAAGAAATGCAAATGTCTGCCTATAGTCAACTGCATACTTCTTGTGGGGCTTATTTTGCTATACATATTCCACTTTACCGGCATAGGTGCTAAGAACGGCAACAAGTTGGCCAACGCCGACGCAAAAGCGCCTGTGGCTGTTAGCGAGAACGGCCTCAAGATTGCCTACATCAACACCGACACCTTGATGGCAAAATATCAGTATGCCAAAGATTTGGAAAAGCAGCTTAAGGATTTCAAAACCGCCAAAGAGAACAGCTATAAGCAGCAGATGATGCAGTTCCAGAAGGACTATGAGGCATACGTAAAGGGCGGTGGCGAGAATATGACTCTAAGCCAGCAGCAGGCCAAGGAAAAAGAACTGACCGAACGCCAGCAGAAACTGATGAGCCTTGAGGGCGAATACACACAGCAGATTGCCGAAAAGACAATGACTGAAAGCGAGAAGATGACCAACGCCGTCTACAACTTCATTCGCGAATACAACGCCCAGAACCAACAGTTCGACATCATCTTCTCCAAATCGTTCAGTAGCAGCCCCATCCTCTACGGCAACGAAGGTATGGACATCACCGACGAAATCGTCAAAGGCCTGAACGAGGAATACGCAAAGGTGAAAGAGCAAAAATAAAAATGGTTTAACCAAAAATAAAGTGCCGCATTATTTGCGGCACTTTTTTTGTCTATAACAAGAAAAACACGTTTCGTCAATGTCGACCGAGAATGCTTGTACGTCAGACCGTAACAGGCATTTGTGGCAAACAACTAGACAGCCGTTAGGCAGCGAAAACAAAGAATTGTTTCCTCGTCAAAAAATGCTCTGTGATACTATCTGTGTATCGGCAGCTGATAGCCCACGGCAATCATAAATGCGTTGTTGGTGCCAGTATATGCGTTGCGGTCTTTGGGCTTGGTGTTGTTTTGAGTCTGAGTGTTGTCGCCGTTTTGGCCATTCTGGTTCTGTGTCTGGTCGAACGGAGCCAGCACGTCGTCCTTCTTCATCAAGGCTATGAAACCGTGGTCCAAATAGAAGTCGACAGTAATGTTGTGCCACTGGTATCCAACACCAAGCATAAGGCTCACGTCGAAGCGGCGCAGGTGCTTGTATGAGGAGCGGTCGTCCTTGTCGCCGGTGACGAACGTGTCGTAGTTGTTTGACGACTGCGGCATACCCGGTGTCACCTGACGGTCCCACAGTTTGCCGAACAGACCCACATTGACAGTGGGGCCGAGGAAGAAGTTTATGTAATTGCCTGCGGGCAGTTGTGGTAGTTCGTAACGGAAACCTGCGATAACAGGAACCTGCACATACCAGTTGTGGAAGAATCCTTGGCGTATGGATTGCATATTGACGAAGACCTGCTGGAAGTTGGTGCCGCGGCGGGTAATGTTGAGGCCTGTCTCAAGGTAGATGTTTTCCGACCAGGGATTCTTCCATTCGGTAAACATATACTCGACATATCCTCCGATGTTGAATCCCATAATAGGAGTGTGTGTCAGCAGGTCGTCGGCCACATAAGAAGCTCCTCCGGCAATGCGTGCACCATAGTTTACAAACTGGGCCTTGGTGGGAATCTGAAGCAGGACGGCGAAAGCCAGCAGGGTTAATATTTTCTTCATCTTATACGCTTTTTTGTTTTATTTTACTAATATACAAATTGTTGGACAATTCTTTGCCCAAACTATCGAACTACAAAAATACAAAAAATCCCGAACAAATCGGCTTTTTGTGCAAAAAATGTTTGAAACAGAATAATATTTTCATCACGATGCCGCGCGTTGCGGCTCCCCTGTCGGCAACGGCACGGAGAGCATCGGCACTGTTTGAAGTCCAAAATTGCCGTCAGAATAATCTTTGGTGTGCAGTCAAAAAACCAGTCATAAATCGAATCAAATGTTTGTCTGGAATGTGTCGTGCTCCTTGCCTTATACTTCGATGCTGCGTCAATGATAATTATTTTAACTTAAATTTAACAATAGTTCTATCAAATTCTACCATTTTAAAATTTGATAAAAGTTTGATAAAACTTTGGGTAAACTTTGGTAGGAAGATGATACCTGGAAATCAAGGGGTTGAAAGATGCCGATTTTAGCCCTTTTTTTGCTGTTTTCGTGGTAGTCGAAATGTTAAATGCCCGGAAAATTAAGTTAAAATTAATTAAACGAAAAGTGGGCTGTTTTAAATGATGTTTCCGGAGATGTTTGTGCCTACTGGGAATAGTTTGGTGAAAGAAAGGCGAGAGGCTGTTTTTTTATTTTGCCGTTTCGCTTTGTTTTCGTATCTTTGCAATGTGAATGTTGTGTCGAACGATGTTCATAGTTGGATATATTGTGTTGATTAACAAAGATAAATAATCATAATACAATGAAAGTAAACCGTAGAAAAGAACTTTTCCCGAACGTTGCCGACGAACAGTGGAACGACTGGAAATGGCAGGTCAAGAACCGTATCGAGACCTATGAAGAACTGAGCAAGTATTTCACCTTTTCGGAAGAAGAGGCCGAGGGCATCAAGAAGGCCCTTGCCAAGTTCCGTATGGCAATCACTCCCTATTATTTGAGTCTGATTGACCCAAACGATCCTTACGATCCTATCCGCCGTCAGGCTATCCCCGCCGGTCCCGAGTGCAACATTGCTCCCGCCGACCTCAACGACCCTCTGCACGAGGACGAGGACTCGCCGGCTCCCGGCCTTACGCACCGCTATCCGGACCGCGTACTGTTCCTCATCACCGATATGTGCTCGATGTATTGCCGTCATTGCACTCGCCGTCGATTTGCCGGCCAGAAGGACGACGAGAGCCCGAGCGAGCGTATCGAAAAGTGCCTGGCTTACATCGAGAAGACTCCGCAGGTGCGCGACGTGCTGCTCAGCGGTGGCGACGCCTTGATGGTCAGCGACAAGAAGCTGGAGTACATCATCCAGCGCCTGCGCGCCATACCGCACGTTGAGATTGTCCGTATAGGCAGCCGTACCCCCGTGGTTTGCCCGCAGCGCATCACCCCCGAGCTGTGCGATATGTTGAAGAAATATCATCCCATCTGGCTCAACACTCACTTCAACCACCCCAACGAGTTTACACCCGAGGCCGAACAGGCTTTGGCTCGTTTGGCCAATGCTGGTATTCCGCTGGGCAACCAGACCGTCCTGCTGCGCGGTGTGAACGACTGTGTGCACGTGATGAAGAAACTGATGCACGAGTTGGTGCGCAACCGCGTGCGTCCGTATTATATCTACCAGTGCGACCTTTCGATGGGTCTGGAACATTTCCGCACTCCTGTCAGCAAGGGTATAGAGATTATCGAGAACCTGCGTGGCCACACGAGCGGCTATGCTGTTCCCACCTTTGTGGTCGACGCTCCCGGCGGTGGCGGCAAGACCCCGGTTATGCCGCAGTACGTTATATCGCAAAGTCCCGACAAGGTCATCCTGCGCAACTTCGAAGGTGTCATCACCACCTACACCGAGCCGCGCGAATACCACGAGGATTGCCATTGCCCGGCTTGCGAGGAGAAACGCCGCGTCGACGAAGGTGTCGCTTCGCTGCTTGAAACCGACCGTATGGCTCTCGAACCCAGCCACCTGATGCGTCACGAGCGTAACAAGAAGAAATAATTGAATCAACTGTTCCCTGGCTCATTATGAACGTCAAGTCTTCAATATTCAATAAATTGGTAATGATTCTTGCCTTTGTGGCGGTTTTCGGTTCCCAATTTTCAACCTTCAACAGTCTTTCGGCACAGGAGGTGTACCCGATGTACTATCCCTGCCGCTGCGAGACGGGCGAATGGGGCTATGTGGACAAAGACAATGAATGGGCCATACGACCGATGTACGACGCCGTGCTCTACGAGACAAACGGCGGTATGTATGCTGTGTCGGTCGACGGCAAATGGGGCTTCGTAGGTGTCAGCGGTGAGCCTCTCACCGAAGTCACCTACGATGCTGCTGTTTGCGAAATAGACTATCGCAAAGATGGTTACGGTGTCAACTATGCAGCTCTTCGCAGTAAGGGCAAATGGGCCTTCATAGACGTGCAAGGCAAATTTGTCACAGATTTCAAGTATGATGAAGTGCTGATACTCAATGGTAAATATGTCATCCGTGTCCGCAACGGCAAGAAGATGCGCAGCGGTTATCTTTCCGACACTGGCGAAGAGGTGTGGGAATAATGGAAATCATAAGCAATTAGGAGTTGAAAGAGGGGACTTTCATATCGAACCGTAGGTCTTGGCGTTTTATGGTATGCGCCACTGCTATTGTTTTTCAGCTCCTGGCATCCAATCCGGCAAATGCCCAGGTGGCGGGATTGAACACATTGTCGCTGCTTAAAATGCCTTCGTCGGCACGAACGGCGGCATTGGGAGTCAACTATTTGTCTGTCTATTCTCCCTACGATTTGAATGTTGGTCTCGACAACCCTTCGCTTGTTTATTCTGAATATAATAATCGATTGGCTTTCAACTATACAGGTCTTTTTGCAGGCAGCAATTTCGGCTCTGTGGCTTATGGTCGGGACTTCAAAGGCTTGGGCTCTTTTCTGTTTGGTTTCCATTTCAATAGTTATGGACGTTTCGATGCATACGATGAACGTGAGGTAAGTGAAGGCACTTTCTATGCTTCTGACGTGGCGTTGTCCGTCGCCTGGGGCTTGAAGGTGGATTCGAATTTCTCGATTGGCGCTTCGTTCCGGCCGGTGTTGTCGCAATATGAGTCGTATACAGCTTTCGCTTTTGCACTCAATGTGGCTGGAAGTTATGTGTCGGACAATAAGCGTTTTGCGGCTACCATTCAGGCTCGCAACATAGGTGCGCAGATAGCCACTTTCGACGGAACGGCTGAAAAACTGCCCTTTGATTTGTCGGCTTCGCTTTCGTACAAGACCACCAATGCTCCGTTCCGTCTGTTTTTCGCAATGGATCAGCTGACGCAATGGAACTTGAAATACGTCGATCCGTTGAATCCGGAGACTCATTATGACCCTTATACTGGTCAAGAACTTCCAAAGCCTTGGTATGACGGCATTGCTGCTTTTATGGACCGCTTTGCAAGGCATTGTGCTCTGGGTATTGAGGCCGACATAAGAAATGCTTTCTTTGTCCGCATAGGCTACCGTTTCCGCCAGACAGCCGAGATGTCGGCCGAAGACCGCACAAACATCAATCTTAGCGGCTTTTCCTATGGCTTTGGTTTGAGAACCAAGAAGTTCGAATTCTCGTTTGCCCGTCGCAACTACCATTTGGGTCAGGCACCAAATTATCTATCACTGGCTTTCAAATTATAATCTTAGCAATATTTGCAATGAAGTTAATCCTTGTTGTATCGCCGCAGGGCAATCCCTATTGGAATGTTGCTGTGGAAAACTATCTTGTGGCTCGGACTGGAAGGGATGAAGTGGTTATGTATCTCTGGAAAAACCGTCGCACTGTTGTGATAGGCCAGAACCAGAATCCGTTTGCAGAATGTAATGTCGATATGCTGCGCGCCGACGGTGGTTATGTGATGCGTCGCACCACTGGTGGCGGTGCTGTATATCACGACGATGGCAACATCAATTTCAGCTTTGTGGCCCCCTATGATCTGTACGACCAGCAGCGCCAGTTTGCTGTCATTTGTGAAGCCTTGCGAGGCTTTGGCCTTGATGCCGAGCTCAGCGGTCGCAACGACTTGCTGTGCAACGGCCGCAAGTTCAGCGGCAATGCTTTTTCGAAAGGTGAACACAACCGTCTGCACCACGGCACCATTCTCATCAAAGGCAATATTGATGACCTTTTGCGCTATCTGAAGGTTCGCCCGGCTAAACTGCATAAGCACGGCGTAGCGTCGGTGCAGAGTCGCGTGGTCAATCTGTCGGAACTGGCCGACATTACAAGCGACAACATCGTGCCGCATCTTGTCTCCGCTTTTGAAAAAATATACGACGGCAAAGCGGAGGAGTTGCCTTTCGATGAAATTATAGGTTTGCCTGAAGTGAGGGAACTGTACAACAAGTTCAGCAGTGAAGAATGGCTTTACGGTAAATGGCGCACCTTCACAGCTACGCGCAGCGGCCAGTTTGACTGGGGTTCTGTCGATGTCAGCATCACCGTCGACGAAAGCCGTTCTGTGATCACCGATGTTGTTGTGGCTACCGATGCGTTGGAAGTGAATATTTCGGATGTGCTTTGCAATCTTCTTGTTGGAGCATCGTCGTTGCAACGTCCTTCGGTTCCACCGGATAATCCCTGCGCAGGAATGCTTAACGATATCCTTTCTCTGGTTTATTGATTGCATAAAAAAAGCTTTCCCAATTGGGAAAGCTTTTCGTTTGTATAGTGTTGTCTTTTATTACTTGGCGGCTGCCTGTGTGGCGGTGATTGCTACGACGTTGACAACATCTTCGACCGAGCAGCCACGGCTGAGGTCGTTGATGGGTGCTGCCATACCTTGCATAACGGGGCCTATGGCTTCGGCACCGGCAAGACGCTGTACCAGTTTGTAGCATATGTTGCCACTCTGCAAGTCGGGGAATACGAGAACGTTGGCTTTGCCAGCAATGTCACTGCCAGGAGCCTTGGAGGCACCAACTTTGGGAACGATGGCGGCATCAGCCTGCAACTCACAGTCAAGCTTGACATTGGGGTCTAGTTCGTGGGCCACACGACCTGCCTCGATGACTTTGTCGACCAGTTCGTGTTTGGCGCTGCCCTTGGTCGAGAAACTGAGGAGGGCGACGCGTGGCTCTTTAAAGCCGGCAATTGCTTTTGCGGTCTGTGCCGAAACAACGGCAATCTGGCCTAGTTCTTCGGCTGTGGGGCAGGGGGTTGCTGCGCAGTCGGCAAAGACCATAATGCCGTCTTCGCCGTAGGTTTTGTCTTTAAGAACCATAATGAAGGCTCCGCTGACGACACTTACTCCGGGCAGGGTCTTCACCACCTGGAAAGCAGGACGCAACACATCGCCGGTGGCGTTGCGTGCACCTGCCACTTCACCGTCGGCATCGCCGTTCTTGATGAGCAGCGTGGCAAGATACAGAGGATCCTCGACAAGTCGCATAGCCTCGTCCATCTGCATTCCTTTTTTCTTGCGAATCTCGCAGAGCATTTCTGCATAATATTGTTTTTTAGGATTGCTGACAGGGTCGATGATGGTTGCTTTGTCAATGTTTTTTAGATTCCACTGTGCGGCGAGATCTTTGATTTCCTTCTCGTTGCCTAAAAGAATCAGGCGTGCGATACCATCGTTGAGGATGATGTCGGCGGCTTTGAGTGTTCTTTCTTCGGTGCCTTCGGCCAGAACAATGCATTTGTTGGCAGCTTTCGCTTTGGCACGTATGTTGTCCATTAAACTCATATTGTGGAGAATTAAAGTTTTATTATTGAATTATTTGATAATAACGCTGGCGGTGTAGCAGCGTGAAGCGGTAAAGAGCTGAAGAATGTAGCTGCCTTTGCTCTGTTGTCCGAGGTCGATGGCTTGGCTGGTAGAAGTGAGGATTGTGCGTCCCTCTTTTACGCAGCGTCCGTTGAGGTCGAATAGCTTGTAGTTGGCATCGCCCAATGCGTCGACGTCGAAATGGATTACGCCGTTGCTTGGATTGGGGTAAACAGTAAGGTCGCAGGCTGCGGAATTGTTTATGGCATCTTCGGGGCTGACGATGTCGACATTTGAACTCTGATAGTCTATGCCGTCGAGTGTCGAGATGTTGGTGTTGTTGGGGTCAAGCCAGGGCTTCAAGCTGCCGTTGTTGGTACCGTCACCAGTCCAAGATGAATATACACGACCGTAGAGGTCTGTGCCAGACATATAGTCGCAGGCGCTGGAGCCTGCATAAAGCTGTCCGATGATGCGTTTGTCGGAGTTGAAAAGCGGCGATCCTGACGAACCTTGCTCGGTAACACCTTTGTTTTGGCTGCCGGTGTACCACGCCACGGTGTAGAATTTGCTGTAACTGCCAGTGCCTTTGGTAATGGTTTTAGGGATTGAAATCTTTTTGTAATCGCCACCTGGATGGTGGATGCAGGCTCCTGGAGCGGGCGAGGCTATTGAACTTCTTTCCCATCCTGCATAATAGGGCTTGTACGAATCAGGCACGTTTTGGTTGAGGAGCAGGAGCAGGAAGTCCGAGCCACCGTTGAAGCTGTTTTTGGCCTTTATAGTTGCACCAGTGACAGACTTGTTGCCGGGTCCAATAGTGCCGTTGCAGGATGTTGTTTGATAAAGGAAATAGCTGACAAATCCTTGAAGTGTTCCTTCCACATCCTGGCAGTGGTATGCCGAAAGGACATAGGGCTTTTTGTCTTGATTGGCATTGTTGATCAGTGCTCCACTGCACATATACGAATAGCCTCCTGCCATAATCTCAATAGCTACGACCGAACGAATTTGGTCACGCCAGTCGTCGCCTTCGCTGCAAACAACGTTGATGTGGCAGTTGCCTTCAGCCTGTCCGTGTGCCCCTTTCAGTGACATTTCAACGGCCTCGTAGTCGTTGGCAATGGATTGGAACAGGTCTTTGTATCCGTGGTATACGTTGCTGATAACGAGGTTGCCGGGGTTCTTGCCTTCGGGAACGTTGTATTCGATGTATGCAATGCTGCCGGGAATGGCCTGGGTGTAGAATGAACCGTCGGCTTTGATGTCGCCGGCGTTGAACGATCCGAGGGTGAAATCGCCGCTTTGGTCGTAGAAATACAGCTCTGCGCCTTCAGGAATGTCGTATTTCGAAAAATAGAGCTGCACAAATGTCGCCCCAGGCGAGCTGACAGCCATCAAATAGTGCGTTCCTGCAGCGTCCTTGACAATCTTGGCTTCGTCGGTTACAGAGATAGTCTTTTCCTGCATAACAGCAACACGCAGGGGGCTTGCTCCTTTTGTGCTGTTAAGGTCTTCGCTGAGATACTGCTCGTTGTCTATTGCAGGCATACTCATTTCCGGTACAACAGCTTTTGATAGGCTTTTGTTGAAGAGGGGTTCTCCGCCGTGGCTTATCTGTGCCATCGAGTTGTTGGCGAAAAGCAGCGCCAAAGCGGCGAAAGCGGATAGAATTATTTTTTTCATATCGATACTATGTTTTTGTTTTTCTATAAATTAAAAAGAATAATGTCATTACTGATAAAGTACAAAGATACATATAATTATTTATATACCAAAAAAAATCGTAACTTTGCGTTTTCTAAAGGATAATCAATTATATAAATAAAATATGGCAAATCAGGAAGATATATTCAAAAAAGTGGTCTCTCACGCAAAGGAGTATGGTTTTATTTTCCCTAGCAGTGAGATTTACGACGGTCTTGGAGCTGTTTATGACTATGGTCAGCTCGGCACTGAACTGAAGAATAACATCAAACAGTATTGGTGGCGTGCTATGGTGCAGTATCACGAAAACATTGTCGGCATCGACTCTGCTATTTTTATGCATCCCAAGATTTGGAAAGCCTCCGGGCACGTCGACGCTTTCAACGACCCTCTTATCGACAACAAGGACAGCAAGAAACGCTATCGTGCCGATGTGCTGATCGAGGACCATATTGCCAAGATAGAAGAAAAGATTAATAAGGAATGCGAAAAGGCACACAAACGCTTTGGCGACGCCTTCGACCGCCAGCAGTTTGTCACCACCAACGCCCGCGTCCTTGAACATCAGAAGCAGATTGACGAAATACACAACCGCTATGCCGAGTTGATGAATGCCAATGATTTGGCAGGTCTCAAACAGCTTATTCTCGACCTCGGTATTGTCTGTCCCATAAGCGGCACTCGCAACTGGACCGATGTGCGCCAGTTCAACCTTATGTTTGCTACCAAGATGGGCAGCGTCGAAGGCGAGAACGACACGCTCTATCTGCGTCCCGAGACGGCACAGGGCATCTTCGTCAACTTCCTCAACGTGCAGAAAAGCGGCCGTATGAAGATACCTTTCGGCATCGCACAGATAGGCAAGGCTTTCCGCAACGAGATTGTCGCCCGCCAGTTCATCTTCCGTATGCGCGAGTTCGAACAGATGGAGATGCAGTTCTTCGTCCGTCCGGGCAGCGAACTGGAGTGGTTCAAGTATTGGAAGGAAGAACGCCTGAAATGGCATCTCGCCCTTGGCATCCCTGCCGACAAATACCGCTACCACGACCACGAAAAACTGGCTCACTATGCCAATGCCGCTACCGACATCGAATTCCAGTTCCCGTTTGGTTTCAAGGAACTTGAAGGCATACACAGCCGCACCGACTTCGACCTGAGCCGCCATAGCGAGTTCAGCGGCAAAAAACTGCAATATTTCGACAGCGAGCTCAACGAGAACTACACGCCTTACGTCATCGAGACCTCCATCGGTGTCGACCGCACCTTCCTGGCCATCTTCAGCTATGCCCTCAAGGACGAGACCCTCGAGGACGGCTCGGTGCGTACGCTGCTCAGCCTGCCGCCTGTGTTGGCGCCCTACAAAGCCGCCATACTGCCGCTCGTCAAGAAAGACGGACTGCCCGAAAAAGCCCGTGAAATAATGGACTTGCTCAAATACGACTTTATGGTCCAGTACGATGAGAAGGATGCCATCGGACGTCGCTACCGTCGTCAGGATGCCATCGGCACCCCGTTCTGCATCACCGTCGACAACGACACCCTCGGCGACAACACCGTCACCGTCCGCGAACGCGACACAATGCAGCAGGAGCGCGTAGCCATCGACCAGCTGCCTACCTACCTGCATCAGCGCATCAGGCCGATCAACGTCGACTGATAACCTCTGCGATGCCGCGCCCGACGGGCGCGGCATCTTTTTTTCATACACCCGTAAATCTCTCAAGCATACGGCAAACGCTCGTTCCGTCCGTGTTTTCGTTTTATCGACGTTCCGGCACCGTCAAACCGTAACCGACTACTGAAACCCTGAATTATATGTACTTTGAGAGCCTTCCGACGGCTTCTGCCCCATTCCCTCTCGGAGAGGGGTACAAGCTCCAGTGGAGCGCGTAGAGCCGATTTGCGTGTAGCAATCAAAGGAAGGGCGGGGTGTGTCGCATAGTAAAGCGGTATCATCCTCATCCTGAATTTCTTCCACTACCCATTCCTCCATCGAAAGCACGCCGTTGCCGATATACTGGCTTGTAGATGCACGGCCGGCTTTGTCGACCAAGAAACCCCATAGATGCACCTCTTTCCCAGCCCAATACGAGCGCATCTGCAGCTCCACGTTGCTGCGGTAGCGCTGCGACGGCGCCGAGATGTCGAATGTCTGCAGCTCGGGACAGTAGGCCACAATGTAGACCTCGTCGCCGCTTTTGACGGCGCGTCGCAGCGGATTCTGCTCGAAATCAACGCTTACCGTCGTTTCGTCGAGCAGCCTCGGTGCGCCGAAAGCCACCGGTGCCACCGGCCCTTCGCTCAGCAGCAGCGACTCGTAGTCGACCGCCAGCTGGCCGTCGGCGATGGCGAAGCAGCCCTTGTTGATGCGCATAAAATAGTTGTTTTCAGTCATATTGGCGTTGAGGCTGGCTGTGTGCAGCCCCAGTCGCAGCACACGGCGGGCCTTGGCGGCAAAACCCACCGAGGCCTTGAAGAGGGCGCGCTGCGCCAGCTGATACTCCGTCTTCGCGTCGCGATACTGCGACGGCACCGAGCGCACGCACCACTTGCCGCGCCACTGGTAGCCGACGATGTTGCCCATCCGGCCACTGAAACCTCCTGAAACAAAATTACTTGCCTTTCCCATAGTATTTTATTTATGTTGTTCCTATGTTGTCGCTCCGATTAAAATTTTTACTATAACGTTATAAAAGTTTTATTATTGTCTACTAATGTAAAATTTCATAAAAGTTAAATAAAACTTTAAGTAAACTTTGATAAGAATATGATACGTGAGAACCAACGTATTAGATGGTCGGAAAAAGGGGAAAAAAAACGGGGAGGACAAATTTTTTTTCGTTTTTTTTACAGCAATTTTGTGTTTTCGGTGACCTGAAACACGAATTGCCATATAATGGACCGAGAATTATCATTAATAATTAATGGGTAATTGACGGAAATTTTGTTAAAAAACACGAATGACACTAATAACACGAATGTGCCGCTTTAGAAGCGGCTGAAAAAAATCGTTAGATTCGTGTAATTTGTGTTCAGAAGATAATGTGTTTGACGTTTGATGTTTTATGTTGATGGGTTGATATGTTTTCTGTTCTCCGTTAGAGGTATAGGGACATTTTTAGTTAAAGTTAAGGTTGGCGTTAAGGTTTGAGTATTTGAGGGACATTTTGACAAAAAAAGCAGGACGCAATTGCGTCCTGCTTTTTTTGTTAGCTATTTGCTTGGATATTAGAAGCAGTAGCGGATACCGAGGGCGATGTCGCCCCAGTGGAAATCAGTGTCGGGAATGAGGTAGAAACGCGGACGGATGTCGAGCGAGAGCTGGATAGGTACAGCGTCGAATTTGTATTCGATACCGGCCTGGCCAACGAGTGCGAGAGCGATGTCGCTGTTGTCGGTGACTTCATAGTTCCAGAACCCGATGTGTGCACCAACACCGGCATACCAGCCGAAGTTGCCAGCAATTTCACCGGTCCACTGATAGACACCGGTGAGGCTGATGGCTGTGAAGCCGTCATCGCCGTGCCAACCAAGGTCGAGTTCGAGGCGGTTGCCGCCAAGACCGTGCTGATAGGAAAGTTCTGCGTCGTAACCCTGACCGCCGCCGAGACGGACACCGAGGTTGTTCTGTGCGTTTGCAGTCATTGAAAGTACGAAGACTGCTACAAGTGCTAAGAATAATTTTTTCATTGGATGTAGATTTTAGTTAATAAATATGTTTAATAATCTGTGTTCTAGATTTTTGTGTCCTGATGCGCTTTTTCAACGCTTTTTTTATTTTTTGCAAAGATACGTTTTTTTTTGATATGTTATACGAATTCTTCGTTTTTTTTAATGTTGTGTTTTTATTTTACTGCCATTATAAGCTTGATTTTGTCGGGCTCTTTTACCTTTTTGAGTCGGTTGTTGTAGTCTTCTTTTTCAAGGGAACCGATCAGGGCTGTGAAGCGTTCCTGCATTGCCAGCACTTCTTCTTGATGTTTCAAGTAGCTGTTGACGTCGGCTTCGCTGAGTATGTTGAGGTCGATGTCGTAGGTTTTCAGCAACCGTTCGTATGCTTTGTTGATGTTGGCATATTCTTTGAATGCGGTGCGGTATTGCTTTGTGTTGGCCTCTATTGTGTTATTGTTGTTGACGATTTTGACGAATTTTTTCTGTATGTCGATGAAGTGGAACAGCAGTCGTATGAAGTCGTCGGCGCCGTTTTTGGTTGAGAAGTGCGGAGTGAAATCGGTGTATTTCATCATCTGTTTGTATCCGGGCACTAATCCTCGTGGTGCATTTTTGCTGCCGTTGATTGTGGCGCTGCCTATGTCGATGGTGTTGCGTATGCCTACGATTTCAATGTATTTCTGCTGTAGGACTTCAAATTCGTCGAGTGTAGAGTTGAAGTGGTCGGCACTGGCTTTGTTGATGAAACGGGGCACAAAGTCGGTGGCTTCCACAAGTGACTTGTAGGCTGTTGCTACGTCGCTGATGCTTTTCTGACATAGTGTGACGATGGAGTCGCCGCGTGACTCTATGATGTCAATGCGTTTGACGACGTTGCTGAATTCGTGTTGCAGTTCGATGAAGTTGTTCAGGTTGTCGATGAATTTTTCACTTTCCTGCAAGGTTGTGTAGGCCGGTATCTGGTTTACTTCGGCAAGTATTTCTTTGTAGGAGTTGAGAACCTCTTTGTGTTTTTTGAGGCACTGCTGCTGCAGCTTGTTGGTGTTGTTGCTGATGGTGTCGCGCAGGTCGATGACGTAGAGGTAGCTCTGCTGTACGGCCAGTATTTCGCGCAATTGCGATGTGTAGTCGTAGTATTCAGCGATTGTTTTGAAGCTGATTGGTACCTGCACTTTCTTGAAGACGCGCAGGTATGATTTGTTGACATCGTTGTGCTCTTTGCCGCATTTGATGTGCAGCGTGTTTTTGAAGGCTTCGATGCGGTCGGTGTAGGAGTTGGCTCCAAGCACACTGTCGGTCAGTTCGGTTTGGAAGACGCGCAGTTCGTCGAGTTGTTTGAGGTGACTGTCAGTGGCAGTGGCGTTGGTGAGGTCGTAGCGGTTGTATACGGCCAGGTAGGCGTAGAAGATGTCTTTCAGCTCTTTGACTCGCGCTTTATCGGAAATGCCTTTGCCATCGCAGATGGTGGTTATGTTTTTGTGCATTGCGCGAATGGTATCTTTTAGTGTAGCCAGCTGAAGGTCTTTCTCGCGTTGTATGCGCAATGCCTCGGCTCGTGCGCGTTCTTCGGCGGCGCGTCGTTCGGCTTCAAGTCGCTCCTGTTCAAGGGTGTTGTATTGTTCAGAGCGTGCTTGAAGGGTGGCGGCTGTTTTCTCGAGTTTGGCGATGTAGTTGCCGGCGTCGGTAATACAGTGCGTCGAGTCCATCCAGATGACGTCGCCTTCGCGGTGGTAGTCGTTGCCGAGGCTGCGTACCATACGGTTGATGCGCATCTGCTGCTGGCGGCACCACTGTGCCATAAGAGGATAGGCGTTGGGCTGTACGTGTTGCAGGCTGTCGAGTACACTTTGCAGTGCATTGTCGTTGTCGACAACGCGTGCGTCGACATCATAGCTTGGACACAGATCGCTAGCGTTGAGATAGACCACTGTGCTGTCGCTTGCACCGGCAATGGGAGGTGTCTGTCCCATTGCAACGGTACAAGAGATGAAGAGAATCAGAGTTATAATTGTTTTGCGAAACATAGTTCGTTACAAATCCATCGTCAGTTGGTTGATGTTGGGGTTGCTGATATCGTAGCTTGAACCGTCGAAGCAGTGAGTGCAAACCTGGTTTTTGGGTAGCCCGATGGCATTGCAGACGGTGTCGAGGTCGTTGAATTTGAGGGTATCGACACCTACGTGCTGGCGTATTTTTTCAACCATTGCTGCATATTCGTGACTGCTGCTGTCGCGGTAGGCTTCAAGATTGCGTATCTGGCCACCTTCCAGTTCCTCTATGCAACGGCGAGCAATGAGTTCCATATCGGTTTTGGATGCTGAGAAGTTCAAGTAGGTGCAGCCGTGGATCAATGGCGGGCAACTGATGCGGATGTGTATGTGTTTTACACCGGCCTCGTAGAGCATTTTGACCTGGTCGCGAAGCTGTGTGCCGCGGACAATGGAGTCGTCGCAGAAGACAACGTCTTTGCCTTCGAGGACTTTGCGGCTGGGGATGAGTTTCATTTTTGCCACGAGGCTGCGGGATTCCTGATTGACAGGCATAAAGCTGCGCGACCAGGTGGGCGTGTATTTCAGTATGCCGCGTTTGTAGGGTATGCCTTTGCCGGCCGAATATCCCAATGCCATACCTATGCCGGAGTCGGGGATGGCCGAAACAAAGTCGGCTTCAATGTCATCGTTGCGACCCATTGCGAGACCGAGTTGGTAGCGAACCTCTTCGGCGTTGATGTCTTCGTATTGCGCAACAGGATAACCGTAGTAAATCCACAGGAAGGAGCATATCTGCATTTTGTCTGCAGGCTTGATGAGTTGAGTCAGTCCGTCGTGTGAGACCATCACGGCTTCGCCTGGACCGACATAGCGTATCGTTTGGAAGCCGATGTTGATGTATGAGTGGCTTTCTGATGCTATGGCATAGTCGGTTCCTCGACGGCCAATGACTAGGGGCGTGCGTCCCAGGTAGTCGCGAGCAGCAATGATTCCGTTTTCGGTGAGGATAAGCATAGACACGCTGCCTTTTACGTGACGATAGACGTTCTTGATGCCGTCGGCAAAGTCTTTGCCTTGTGTGATGAGCAGGGCAACAAGCTCGGTGGGGTTGGTGCCGCCCATACTGAGTTCGGTGAATTGCTGGTGCTGCTCAAGACACAACTGTTCCAACTCATCCATATTGTTGATTTTGCTGACAGTGCAGACGGCAAAACGACCCAGGTGCGAGTTGACAACTATGGGTTGCGGATCGGTGTCGCTGATGACGCCTATACCCATATCGCCAGCCATTTCGTGAAGGTCGGACGAGAATTTTGTACGGAAGTACGAGTTTTGGATGTTGTGAATGTTAAGATGCATAACGCCGTTGTCAATGGTGCTGATACCAGCGCGGCGTGTGCCAAGATGTGAATGATAATCGGTACCGTAAAACAAGTCGGTAACGCAAGGATTTTTGGTAACTACTCCAAATAGTCCGCTCATAATTTTTTGTTTTATAAGATGATAGTTTGTGTATGATGAATTAATTATTTTGCAAAAATACTATTTATTATTTTAAGTGATGGTTCTACACGTTTTTTTTTATCAACATTTATTCAAACACTTCGTCTGATTCGACAAACGTGGAAAGCTTGAAGGGCGTGATTGTGTTGACAAGCTGTTCGTCTTTGGGGCGTCGAACACGTATGTAGTTGTCAGTGAAACCATACATCATTCCGTCCTTGACATCGCTTTCCCATAACACTGGCCTTGTTGTGTCTTGTTGCTCGCGGTAGAACTGTGCTTTCTTGTGTTCGGAGAGTTCCTGCATTCTTCTGCTGTGTTCACGCCTGTGGTGTATTGGTATGCGTTCGCCGAGCTTCAGTGCTGCTGTGTTGGGTCGTTCGCTGAAAGTGAATACGTGAAGATAAGATACCGGCAAGGTGTTGACATATTGCATCACGCGTTCAAATTCGTCGTCTGTTTCACCGTTGAAGCCCACCATTATGTCCGCGGCAATGCAGGCATCGGGCATTAGTGTCTTGATTTTCTGCAGCAAGTTGAAATAGAAGGAGGTGTCGTAGCGACGGTGCATCAGTTTCAGCACTTTGTCGCTGCCGGCTTGAAGTGGTATGTGGAAGTGGGGGAGAAAGGCGCGCGACTTGGCGACAAATTTTATGATGTCGTCGGTCAGCAGGTTGGGCTCTATGCTGGAAATGCGGTATCGCTCAATGCCTTCCACGCTGTCCAGCGCTTTTACGAGGTCAAGGAAGGTCTCGTTGTGCTCTTGTCCGAAAGTGCCAGTGTTTACGCCTGTCAGTACCACTTCTTTGGAACCACTCTCGGCAATCTCGCGTGCCACAGCCACTGTTTCGGCAACGGATGCGCTTCGTGAGCGTCCACGTGCAAAAGGAATGGCGCAATAAGTGCAGAAATAGTCGCATCCGTCCTGTACTTTGAAGAATGTGCGCGTGCGGTCTGCGTGTGAGTAGGCGATGTGGAAATCAGTTTTTCCGAGTCCGTTGTGTGTGCTTTTGACTTCGTATGTTGTCTTGTTTTCCAGTAGCTTGTTGACATAATTCAACAGGTCGTGTTTGCGGTCGTTGCCGAGAATGATGTCTACACCGTCTATGTGTGCTATCTCGTCGGCTGCGTTTTGTGCAAAGCAGCCTATAACAGCAACTATGGCTTCAGGATTGTTGGCAATGGCTTGGCGTATGGCGTTGCGGCATTTTTTCTCGGCAATGGCAGTGACGGTGCAGGTGTTTATTACGTAAAGGTCTGCGCAACTGTCGAAGTCGGTTTGCTGCCAGCCGGCTAAAGTGAACCGACGTATAAGGTCGGAGGTTTCGGCGAAGTTTAGTTTACAGCCTAAAGTATGGGCGGCAATAGTCATTTTTAGCGGTCAGTTTTCTGTTTTTTTGAAGGTCGAATGGTGTGTTTTTGCTGTCGATTCGGATAATTGACAAAAAAAATTTTCTTAATATTTTTCTGATATAGTTTTGTTTATATTCCGAGAATGTTTTTTCTTTAAAAAATATTTTGCAGGTATGAAAAAAGTATGTATTTTTGCATTCGAATTCAAAACAAAGGATTCACCTATAAAATAGGCTTTCGTAATAATTTGGATTTTGTAATAGTGTTTAATGTGAATCAGGACGATGTGAAATCGTCCTGATTTTTTTATTCTTCATCCAGTTCGTCGATGCGTTTCAGCGAACGGACCATTTTTATGCATTCTTCGTCGGGGAAGATGGTGAACGGTGGCTTTGGCAGCAGCTCAAGTATTTCGCGACCATCTGCATCCTTCTTGATGTCGACGATGCTGCCAATGTTTGCCATTAGGCGCGATTTTCGGTCGATGACGACAAAGGTCTCGCGTCCGACGCGTTCGTTGATGAGGTCTGGCATATCGGTGCATTGGAGCTTTGTTCCGTCGTTGAGATAGAGCAGTGTGCCGTTTGACCCTTTGGGCAGGAAATAGGCTATGCCGAAAATGGACTGCCACTGTGAGCCGCTGGAGGTGTGCAGCAAAATTTTGCGTTCGGCCAAAGTGCCGTCTTGCCAAGTTTCATCGACGGTGCAGGTGCCACTTTCGTAGTAACGGTAGGCTCCGTTTTTGACGCCGTCCTTATAGTTGCCTTCGCGTACAAGACGTCCGTTGCCATCGAATTCAGACAGGCGTCCCTGCATCAGGCCTTTTTCGTAGCGTCCGGTGATGTAGCCTTTCTCGCCTATGCGTTTCCACCAACGGCCGTGACGACGGTTGTCTTGCCAGTTGGCAACTTCTACGGTATCGCCGTTCTTGTTGAAGATGATGTGGGCTCCGTCTTTAATGCCCATTTTGTATGAGGCGGTCTTGACTATTTTGCCGTCGTCATTGTAAAAGTGCCATACGCCGTCGCGGTTTTTCTGGTTGTAGAACCCTGTTGCCAGCAGATGTCCCTGCTGGTCGTAGGCTTCGTGCTTGCAGTAGCGCCCGGGTGTGGTGAAGGTGTTTCGGATTTTCAATGTGCCGTTGGGATAGTAGTAGTTGAAGGTGCCTGTCTCTTTGCCGTCGACAAAGTCACCTTCAAAAATACGGCTGCCGTCCTTGTCGGTCTTTATCCAGTGACCCTGACGGCGACCCTGATTGTCAATTTTGTTCTGTGCTGTGCAGTTCAAGACTAAGCACAATAGTACCAATGCGATAAGTCTATATTTCATAATGCTTGCTTATTTTGTTCCTGTTGATGTTTTCGAGCGAAAATGTTTTTTTCAAATATCCAGCGATTGTGTGCGTATGTGATGTGTGTTCTTTCGGGTGGCGGTGTCGGTTGTGCCGATGCGGCGTATTGATGTGCGCTGTGGTGTGGTGGGGGTGGTGGATATTGTGTCGGGTGGCACAGGATCCTGCGGTATCCAGAGGTTATTGTCCTCGTCTTTGCCTTTCGAAGAATTGGCAGCTTGTTTCAAATAAACACGTTCGCGTACAGCATTGAACTGCACGGTGTATTCATTATGCTTGGCATCTGGTTTTATGGTGCGTGTTACAGCAATTTCGAAGGGATCGTCAATAACAATCCGGACGTGATAGTCTTTCTCTTCCAAATCATTGACAGTGACCATACCCGACGAACGTTGGTTCTGTAATGTGCCGTTGATGTAAACGAAAAACTTGGCGTCGGTGACCGATGTGAAGGTTAGCGACAGGTTTTGCGCTCCGGCGGCAAAAGCTACAAAAGTCAGCAGTAGAAGTATTGTGTGTTTCATTGTGTCGGGTGTTTTGGGTGGATAACGCATTGTTTTGTGTTTTTATTGTGGTATATTGATTCTATTTTATTCTTTTTGTTGCAATCGATATTGTTTTTGCACTGCATCCAGTTGCCAGCGCAGGCTATTTATATAAAATAAGTGTTATGTAATTCCATTTTGAATAGGATGGAATCCGTGCCGGAAATAATAAAAACTGTTTATTACAATAAAGATTGATGTTTTCCGTTAATCGGTCGATGAAAATTGGCTTTGACCATATAAAAGTTTTGTTTGCCTTAATGATGCTTTTGTTGCCGCTATCACTTGGCGCCCAGCGGGTTGCAACCCTCGGTGGGTGTGTGCGTAGTGCGGAAGGCAAGCCGCTGCAATATGCTTCTGTGGCTGTGATCAATTTGGATCCTGTTGTTGGAAGTGTGGCCGATGAAAACGGTAAATATACAGTGCAAGTGCCTGCGGACAAATTGCTTAGGATTAATGTCAGATATACCGGATATGCAACGTTTGACACTACTGTAACCCTTGTTGCCGGAACAACGGTGATTGATTTTTCCCTCAGTGCACAGACAACTCTGCTTGGGCCAGTGACTGTGACCGATGAACGGTCCCGTTCAACGACATTCACGTCTATCAGTATGGAACATATCGAAAACAATGTCGGTCCTCAAGCGGGTGTCGAATCGCTTTTGAAAACGCTGCCAGATGTCAGCTCCAACAATGAGATGTCGTCGCAGTATTCGGTGCGTGGTGGCTCGTTTGACGAGAACCTTATTTATATTAATCGCGTAGAGGTCTATCGTCCTATGCTGGTTCGCAATGGACAACAAGAAGGCACGTCGATCATCAATCCAGATATGGTTGACAATATTATGTTTTCACCGGGCGGTTTCGATGCCACTTACGGCGACCGTATGGCATCGGTGCTCGACATAAGTTACGGGCTGCCGTATGCTGCCTCCGACACATCGCGCAGTAATCTGTTCCATTCTACCGAGGGGCAAGTCTCGGCATCTTTTCTCGGTGCATCGCTTTCGTTGAAAGGTGCCATTGGCAACAGGTTCGCCTACTCGATGGGTGTACGTCAGCATTCTAATAGATATATATTCAATTCGTTGGATACCAAGGGCAATTACACTACATCATATACCGACTTGCAGGCGTTGATGTCCTATAAGGTTAACGATGCACTCGATTTGCAGTTTCTTGCTATTGCTTCACGCAATATTTATGGCTTGATACCAGACAGCCAAACTACCACGTTCGGAGGATGGCAGGAGGTGATGCAGTTCGAAGTCTATTACGAAGGGGAGGAGCGTGACAGTTATCGTACAGGGCTTGCCGCTATCACCGCCGATTGGCATCACAACGACGACTTCCGTTTGCGATGGACAACCTCGTTTCAGGCTAACAACGAAGCTGAACAGTATGATATTCTGAGCCAGTTTATGCTCTACGAACTTAATATGGGCAGTGTGGACGAAAACGGCGAGCCTCAGCGCTTTGACCGAGGTATTGGGTCATTCCTTGAGCACGCGCGCAATTATCTTTCAACGCGCATATTCTCGTCTGAATTGCAGGGACGTCATTATGCTAAACTTGGAAACTGGGATTGGGGCGTGAAGGTGCAATATGAACAGGTGCGTGACCGTATGCGCGAATGGAAATGGGTCGACTCGGCAGGCTATGCTATGCCGACAGTCATACCTGTTCCCGGCGACTCGACAAATGTGCCCTGGACGCCTGTTCTGCAACAATTCTGCCGTGCCAACCACACCTTGTCGACAATGCGTCTGTCGGCCTATCTGCAGCGCAACGTCGACCTCTACAACGACCGTGGCGACCTCTTCTCGTTTGTGGGTGGTGTCAGGCTAACAGGTTATGACATCAACTTCACGAATGACAACCTTACTGGCAATGCGTCGAACTATACGCAGACGCCTGCCTTCGATGTTACTTCGCTGCACAACAGGCATCTTTTCCTGTCACCGCGTATCAGTATTAACTATAAACCGAAATGGGAACGTGACATACTTTTCCGTCTTGCAGCAGGCGTATACAGCCAAGCACCTTTATATCGTGAATATCGATATGACGACGGCACCCTGAACCACAGCATACTTCCGCAGCATTCCTATCAGGCTATGGGTACAATGGACTGGAATCTGCGTATTGACGAGCAGCCTTTCAAACTCACTGCCGACATATATTATAAGTATGTCACCAACCTGATTACATATCGTATTGACAACCTGCGTGTGCGATATGACGCTGTAAACGATGCCGTTGGACGTGCAGCAGGATTGTCGCTGCGTCTCAGTGGAGAGTTTGTAAAAGGTCTTGAATCGTGGGCGTCGCTTTCGCTTATGCGTACACAGCAGGACATTCTTGGCGACGACCGCGGATGGACTGCACGTCCTACCGACCAGAGAATCAGCTTCAAGATATTTCTGCAGGACTATGTGCCCAATATCCCGTTTTGGCGTATGTCTCTCAATTTTATCGCTGCCAGTGGCCTTCCATATGCTTTTCCGGGTCAACGCTATTTTGAGCAGGATAGCTACTATCCGGCCTATTTCCGTGTCGACTGGGGCAACACCATTCAACTGTCACGTTTCAAGAGACTGAAAGAAAGTCGCCTGATGCGTCATATTAGTGACATTCTGGTTTCTGTTGAAATCTTCAACCTGTTCGATTATAAGAATGTTGTTTCTTACACGTGGGTTGCCGACTACAACAACTGCTACTATCCTGTGCCAAACTATCTCACTGCACGCCAGCTGAATCTCAAACTGACAGTCAATTTCTGATATATTCAAGTAATGATATCGACAGTTAATCCCATAAAAGAACATCTTTTGCCACGCGATGTTGACCGCCGCCCTCTTGCACCTCAACGTTATGTGTGTCGCAATGGCAAAGTTATCAACTATTTTCAAGATGCGAGCATTGGCCTTATAAAAATGGACTTTATTTTTGAAGCCGGCACTGCACTGCAGGACAAGTTGTTGCAGACGGCATCGGCCATCCATCTTGTCACCGAAGGCACACCGGCGCACACGTCGCGGCAAATAGCTGAATTTATGGATTTCCGAGGCATTATTGTTGAAAAAAGCAATGACGAGGTTTCGTCGACGTTGACTGTCTATGCTATGCCGCGCTATGTCGACGAATTGCTGCCGTTGCTGTATGAAATGCTTTTTGAATCTGTATATCCAGAAGCCGAGTTTGCTGTTTTTCTTGCAAAACGCCGCCATCAGCTTATGGTAAACTTGCAACGCACATCTTATGTCGCTGGCTGTCGCTGTCGTAGGTCTCTTTATGGACACGAGCATCCACAAGGACGCTTTGCAGTGCCATCCGATTATGACCTGCTGACTGTCGATGATGTGCGTGAGTTTCATAGCCGCTACCTTACTCCCTCAAGGATGGAAATTGTGCTCGGTGGAGCTGTGTCTGCAGCCATATTGGCTGCATTCGACCGTGTTTTTGGAGGCGACGTAGTCAATGTTGTCGACCGTGTCGTTTTGCCAGCTCCTAAACCTGAAACTGTTGGAGTACAAAAGGTGGAAGTCGCAGGTGCTATCCAGAACACGCTACGGGTAGGCCGTTTGCTGCCAATGCGATGGGACGATAGAAAATATGCGGAGTTTATGATCCTATCCACAGCGTTGGGTGGCTATTTTGGTTCGCGTCTAATGTCAAACATTCGCGAGGAAAAGGGCTACACGTATGGCATTAGTGCAATGACGCAGATATGCCGTGGCAGTCTGGCATTCTATATTATATCGGATGTTTCCGCCGGCAAGGCTGAACTGGCACAACAAGAAATTATGCTTGAATTGGAACGTTTGCGTCGCGAACCGATGCCCAAGGAGGAATTGGAACTGGTGCGTACCTGTATGTTAGGCGATTTTATGCGCAGCGTCGACGGCGTTTTTGAACGAAGCGAAAGGTTCTGCCAGATGCTTACCAGTGGTATAGATGAAAGGTTTACTGACAATTTCTTGGCTGTTCTTGAACCTGATGCAGTTACAGCGGAAGGTCTATGCGTACTTGCAGATAGTCTTTTAAATCCAAATGATATGGTTTTTGTAAACGCAGGTATTGTTTGATTGAAAAAATGAAATCAAAAGGAGTCGGGCTGGTTAAACCAGTACCCGACTCCTTTTTTATAATTTACATAATTTAAGGTAGTCTTCTGGAATTCCGATGTCGATGAAGTAGGCTCCCGAGGCGTAGGCGTAAAATGGTTCGTCAATGTACTTCTTCTGAAGTATCTTTTTCTCAAACGAAAAGACTTCACCAAGGGGGTGCTCTTCAAGAAGGCTGCGGTGCATCATATATATGCCTCCGTTGATATTGCCGGCGCCACCCGCTGCGTTTTTTTCGGTGAAGCTTGATATACGATCGCAGCAGTCGGTCGACACCGAGCCATAACGCGACGTGTCGGGTACCTGTCGCAGAACTACCGCAAGGCGTGTGGGATGCAACTGATAGAAGCGTGCCAGGTCGTCATAGTCAATCTTGAAGAGAGTGTCGCCGTTGAGGACGGTGACGACTTCTTCGCGGCAGCGTTCAAGGGCGTTGCGCATACCGCCACCTGTTCCGAGAGGTTCATTCTCGACAGCGTACGACAGTTCAATGCTACGATACGAGTTGCCAAAATGTTCCTCGATTTTTTCGTGCAAATAGCCTGTCGAAAGCACAATATGGTTGAAACCGTAGCCGATTATATGGTTGAGCAACAGCTCAAGGAATGGACGTCCATTTATAGGAGCCATAGGTTTGGGAACGTCGCTGACCACGCTGCGCAGCCTTGTGCCGAAACCGCCGGCGAGGATGATAGCTTCCATAAAGTGAGGTTTTAAGGGTTGGAAAGGTTTTAAGGGTTGGAAAGGTTAAAAAAGTTTCTCTTATGTTATGGGTTGTTGCCTGAACCTTTTTTAACCTTTCAAGAGAAGCGGCCCATTCAAACCATTTAAACTTTTTTGGGGAATATTGCCGATTCGACGAGTTCGCAGATTATGTGACCAATCATTATGTGGCTTTCCTGTATGCGCGGCGTGTCGGTAGAGGGTACGTTGAGCAGCAGGTCAGAGGCTTCCTTCATCTTGCCGCCGGTCTCTCCTGTCATCGATATTATGCTGATGCCAAGCTCTTTGCAGACCTTGTAGGCTTCGAGGATATTCTTCGAGTTGCCCGAGGTGCTGATGCCTATGAGGACGTCACCCTTGTGGCCTGTGCCGCGCAGCAGTCGGGCGAAGATATGCTCGTAGCCGTAGTCGTTGCCAACGGCGGTGAGGTATGAACTGTTGCAGTGCAAAGCCTCTGCGTTGAGCGGCGGACGATCGTAGTAGAAACGGCCGCTGAGTTCAGCTGCCAGGTGTTGCGCGTCGGCGGCGCTGCCGCCGTTGCCGCAGAAGTGTATCTTGCCACCGCCCTTTAGTGATGCGGTTATCATATCGGCAGCTATCTCAATGCGACGGAGCCACTCTTCTGTCGCAAGGATGCTCACTTTGACGTCTATGCTTTGCTGAATTGCTTCTTTGATTCGAGGGTTCATAAAAAGTTTCTTTTTTATTATCAATAACGCATAACTGCCTTAAAAAGTATGCGATGTTATTAGTTAAGTTGGAACTGTACTGGCAATATGAACTCGCTGCGCACTTCTTTTCCGTTCTTTTTGCCCGGGTTCCACTTTGGCATCATTTTGACCACGCGAGCGGCCTCTTTGCCGCAGCCGCCTCCGATTTCGCGTGCAATTGACACGTTGCTTATCGAGCCGTCTTTCTCTACGACAAAACGAATCACAACCGTGCCGGTTATGCATCCGGCACCTTCAGGATATTGCAGATTCCTGTTTATGAAATCGTACATTGCTTCTTCGCCGCCAGGGTAGGAGGGATATTCATCGGGAAAAACGTATATTTCAGCCTCACCATCCAGCACCTCCTCTTTGATGGCCTCGTCTGCCGGACCGATTTCCCCTTCTATTAATTCGTATTTGTTGGTATCCTGTTTCGCCACTTCTTCGTCTGTAAAACCAAGCACAACGATGTCTCCCGGGACAGGAATGTCGGGGCAGGGGATATCCGTTTCAGTGTTAATAGTAGTGTCGGTTGTACAGGCGGTGTCGGTCGGCAGCGTGTCAAGAGGTGTGTCGACACTCAATGTCGGCTCCGCTGTGCCGCCGCAGGCAGCCAGCGACAGCGTCAATCCCGCCACAGTGGCAATGCGGCCTGTGGCCACACGTTGGGTCAAAGCCTGTTCGAGATAGCGCACCTCGGCCTCGCATTTGGGGCAGGTGCCAAGGCAGTCGCCCGTATGCTTGCACTCGTCCTGATGCAGCTCGATGCCGTTCTCGTCGGCTATGCGTTTTCGCACAGCCTTCAGCTCTTTGCAGATTCTTTTGCCACGTTTCATAGCCTTGGATAGAATTAATTAAACTTTACTGGCAGAACGAACTCGCTGCGCACTATTATTCCGCCTTGTTTGCCGGGATTCCATTTGGGCATCATCTTGACCACACGCACGGCCTCTTCTCCGCAGCCGTATCCTAAATCGCGTATTATTCGCACTTTACTGATTGTGCCGTCTTTCTCGATAACAAAGCTAACCACAACGGTGCCGGTAATATTTGCTTCGCGCGCAGCTTCGGGATATTGCAGATTCTTGTTGATGAAATCGTATAATGCCTCCTCGCCGCCAGGGAAGGATGGATATTCTTCTATAATAACACCCATCAAATCTTCATCTTCGACTTTGGCGGAGGTGTCTATGACCTCTGCCGAGTCTTTTTCAGATGGTTCGATAATTCCGCTTAATGTAGAAAAAGTGTCATCTTCCAATCCGGTGACGAGTATGTCTGTGTCTTCGTTTATGATGGTGTCGAAGGCACTGGCGGTATCGGTTGGCAGGGTGTCGAGCGGCGTATCAACGCGCAGTGTCGGCTCTGCAGTACCGCCGCAGGCAGCCAGCGACAGCGTCAGTCCTGCCACTGTTGCGGCTCGTCCGGTGGTGATGCAGCGTGTCAGTGCCTGCTCGAGATAGCGTACCTCGGCCTCGCATTTGGGGCAGGTGCCAAGGCAGTCGCCCGTATGCTTGCACTCGTCTTGATGCAGCTCGATGCCGTTCTCGTCAGCTATGCGGCGCCGCACAGACTTAAGCTCATTGCATATTCTTTTGCCTCTTTTCATATTTTTGGTTTGTTGATAGGTGTTGGCGGTTATTCTTTCATTGTCCAGGTTTTGAGTCCTTCGGTGGTGAACTCGTAACGGCGTACGGCACCGCCGAACTGGGCGAGGGCATCGGCCACAGCGTGGCGTGTCAGACCGGGGCAGTAGAAGAACATAAAGCCGCCACCGCCGGCACCGCTGATTTTGCCACCGCTGGCACCAGCCTGGCGCGCGGCCTCATATATGGCATCAATGCGTGGGTTGCTGATGCTCTTGGCCATCTGTTTCTTGTGCTGCCAGCCAAAGTCGAGTATCTCGCCGATGCGGTCGATCTCGCCTTTGAGCAGTACTTCTTTCATCTGCACGGCCTGCTCCTTGAGTTTGTGCATCGATTCGATGCTGCTGCTCTTCTTGGCTTTGACGTTCTGCTGTTGCTCCTTGATGATGTCGGCACTGACGTGGCTGGTGTCGGTATAGTAGAGCAGCAGATTGTGACACAGCTCGTCCTGATAGCGTGGACGCACACGCAGGGGATTGACGATGACGTTTTCCTTGTTGAATTCCATAAAGTTGAATCCTCCGAAGGTGGCTGCATACTGGTCCTGCTTGCCGCCTGCCAGCCCTAGGTCGATACGCTCGATCTCGTAGGCCAGACGTGCGATGTCGTATTCGCCGAGTGGCAGTTTTAGCCATTCGACGTATGCACCGAGTATGCTTACAACCAGTGTCGAAGAGGTGCCCATACCGCTGCCGGCGGGAGCATCGACAAACGAGGCGATGCGGAGCGACAGTGGCCGATGGGTAAACTGGCGCACGATGCGGTTGTATACGCCTTTGTGCAGGATGAAATAGCCGTCGGTGTCGACTTCGGTGGCGTTGGTGTACTCCTCGCTCAGGTGCTTGTCGGGTGCAAGGAAGACCACCTTGCCGTCGTCGGTGGGCTCGATGGTGGTGTAGGCAAACATATCTACTGTGGCGTTGAGGATTGCTCCGCCGTAGATGTCGGAATATGGAGAGACGTCGGTGCCGCCGCCGGCAAGACCAAGACGTAGGGGGGCTTTGCTTCTGATAATCAAGGTTGAATGGTTTTAAGGGTTAGAAGGTGTTGGTTTTATTTATGGCGTCGAGCATTTTGTCCCAGCCGTATTTCTTTTTCTCTTCGCGGACTGCGGCAGTGAATGGCTCTTCGCGGTTCTCGTCGTAGTAGCGGATGATAGCGTCGGCTATTTGGTTGACTTCGGGCTGTACGACATAGCCGATTTTGCCATCGGGAACAATCTCGGCCAGTCCGCCGACATTGGTGACGAGCATAGGCTTCTCGAAGTGGAATGCAATCTGCGTCACACCGCTTTGAGTTGCGCTCTTGTAAGGCTGAGTTACGAGGTCGCAGGCGCAGAAATAGCGGTTCACCTGACTGTCGGGGATGAAGTCGGTACAAAGCACTACGTTATCGGCAATGCCGAGACGGTCAATCTGTTCCATATAGGGTTTGGGGTCGCCATAGAATTCGCCGGCCACGATGAGTTTGATGCCGCGTTCTTTTATGCGAGTGTCGGCCATAGCCTCGAACAACAGGTCGAGACCTTTGTAGCTGCGGATGAATCCGAAGAAAAGGATGTAACGTCCGTCGGGGTCGAGATTCAGTATGCTGCGTGCCTCCTGCTTGGATAGGATGTCGCCGTAATGGTCGTAGAGTGGATGAGGACAGAACTGTCGCGGTTTCTTAGTGTCGAACAGGTTGAGGTCGTCGAGTACGGAGCGTGACATAGCAACGAACGCGTCGGTCGAGCGGACAAAGTAGCGTGAAAACACACGGTCGCCGATGCGGTGTTCGTGGGGAATTATATTGTCGAGGATGGAGACGATGCGCGTGTGGCGGTTGCGACGCACGCGGCGTTCAATGGTGCCAAGGCAGGGAGCCATAAACGGCAGCCAGTATTTGGTAATCAGTATGTCGGGGCGTTTCTTTGATATCTCGCGACCGACCTTGAGCCAATTGAATGGGTTGATGGAGTTTATGCGTCGGTGTATTATAAGCCCTTTCGGTGCGGGCTCGTCGCTGTATTGTGTCTTGCCCGGGAACAGGAACGACGGATACTGCAGTGTGAAGGTGTAGATCTCAACCTCGTCGCCGTGCTGCAAATATTCATAGGCAAGCCTTTCGTTGAAGGCGCTAAGACCTCCGCGATATGGATATGCTGTTCCTACTATGGTGATTTTCATCGTTTAGTGTATGCTTTGCTGTTCAACAATCAAAATGCAAATATACAAATAAATTTCGAAACAGCATAATAAAAAACCTCTTTTGATGTTAATTGAACAAAATTGAAACAATGTAAAAAAATAAGGAGATAAATATGAGAAAGATTGTTCTGATAGCAGCACTTGCCGTTTTGACGGCATTGCCCATTGGGTGCACAGCACAAACTGAAAAAACAGAAAATACAATCCAGACACAACCTCAGACACAGCGGCAGCCTCTTGAACCGCTGCTCACACAGACTGATTTCACCGAAGTGGCCGCGCGAACCATCGATGCTGTCGTTCATATCAAGACCGAAATGACCAAGCTTACACCGCTCTACCAGTCTTTTTTCGGTATGATCATCGACCGCGGTGTGCAGCGCCAGACCTATAACGCTTACGGCTCGGGCGTCATCATTTCGTCCGACGGTTACATTGTCACCAACAACCACGTCGTGCAGGATGCCGAGCGGCTTACGGTAACACTCAACGACCGTCGCGAAATACCGGCACGCATCGTTGGTATCGATCCCGCCACCGACCTCGCCGTCATCAAAATCGAAGCCTCCAACCTGCAGAGCATCCCTTTTGGCAACAGCGACTCGGCACGCATAGGCGAACCGGTGTTGGCCATCGGCAATCCTTTCAACCTCACATCGACCGTAACGGCAGGCATTATTTCGGCTAAAGCGCGTTATATGAACATCATCAATAACCCCGGTGTTGAAAGCACCATCGAATCGTTTATCCAGACCGACGCCGCCGTCAACAGTGGCAACTCGGGTGGTGCCCTTGTCAACGGCCGGGCCGAGCTTATAGGCATCAATACCGCAATTGCAAGTGGAAACGGCTATTACACAGGCTATTCCTTTGCCATTCCGTCCAATATTGCTCGCAAAGTCACTGCCGACCTGCGCCATTATGGCACTGTGCAACGCGGCTATCTCGGTGTCAATGTTGCCGAAGTCACACCCCAGCTCGCTGCCAAGTTGAAACTCGACCAACCGCAAGGGGTCTTCATAGCACGTGTCATACCCAACTGCGCTGCCGACAAAGCCGGATTGCGCGAGGGTGACATCCTTGTGAAAGTCAACAATATGGATGTCAATTCCTATGCTTCGATGATGGAGGAAGTGGCTCTTTTCAACCCCGGCGACGCTGTCGAGGTGGCATTTCTGCGCGATGGCAAACTGCACACCGCCACACTCACTCTTCTCAATTCCAAGGGAAACACTCAAATAATCAAGAATTAATGTTTCAAAGTCGGAAACCAAGGCCACAGCCGTTAATAATCCGATATTTGTTTCAAATCTTTGATATTTAATTAGAACTCGAATTGTCCGACCTTAATTCGAAATACAGGGAAATGACGGAGACGCCGATACCGCGTCTTGTGTTGCGTCTTGCGGTGCCGTCGATGATCAGTATGGTCGTGACGGCACTCTACAACGTTGTCGACGCGGCCTTCATAGGCCATCTGTCGACCGAGGCAACGGCAGGCATAGGTATCTCGTTCGCCTATATGACGTTCATCCAGGCAATCGGGTTTTTCTTTGGACACGGTTCGGGCAATCACATCTCGCGCGCACTTGGCGCACGGCGCTACGACGATGCCGAGACGATGGCCGCCGTTGGATTCTTTACTCCCTTGTTTTTCGGTGTGATTGTCGCCCTTGTCGGCTTGCCGCTGTTGCCGCAGTTTGCCGCCCTGCTCGGAGCAACACCCGATGTGGTGCCGTATGCTTGTAATTATCTGCGCTACATACTTGTGGCGTCGCCATTTATGATGTCGGCGCTGGTGCTCAACAACCAGTTGCGTCTCGAGGGCAACGCGCGATTTGGTATGGTCGGCATCGTCAGTGGTGCAGTTCTCAACATCGCTCTCGACCCGCTGCTCATTTTCGTCCTCGATCTTGGCGTCACCGGTGCTTCGTTGGCTACGGCTCTCAGTCAGTTTTTCGCCTGGGGGCTGCTGCTGATGGGAACTCAACGTGGCGACTCTGTCCATATAGCATTGCGCAATTTCCGACCCTCGCTGCACTTCTATCGTGAGATTGTCGCCGGAGGCTTGCCGTCGCTTTTCAGGCAAGCGTTCAACTGTTGCTCGGCGATAATGCTCAACTACGCCGCTGCACGTTATGCACCGGCAGGATGCTCGGCATCGTCGGTGGCGGCTTTTGCCGTCGTTTCTCGGACAACGATGTTCGCTTTTTCGTTGATACTCGGTTTCACGCAGGGGTTCCAGCCTGTGTGCGGCTTCAACTACGGCGCGCGCCAGTACCACCGTGTGCGACAGTCATATCTCTTCGCATTCAGTGTCTCGGCCGCAATGCTCACTGTCCTTTCCGCCTTGGGTTATATTTTTGCGCCAAACATCATTGCCGTTTTCCGCGACAAGGACCCCTTGATGTTGGAAATCGGCATTGCTGCACTTCGTTGGCAATGTGTTGTTTTTCCGCTATGTACGCTCAGTACAACAACCAATATGCTGTTCCAGAACATACGTATGACCTTCCCCGCAACGCTGTTGGCCATAGGTCGACAGGGTCTTTTCTTCATACCGTCGCTGCTTGTGTTGCCGCATTTCTTTGGTTTGCAGGGCGTTGAGATGACACAGGCTTGCGCCGACCTCTGCACATTTATCCTGTCGCTGCCCTTTGCAGTCAACATTAGCCGAAAACTGAAACGGATGGCTCAGGAGCAAAAATAGTTTTTTTCTCCTGTTGTTCACCCAAAATTTATGCATTTCATCCAAAATTCCCCCCTTTTTCTCCGTACCTCATAAGGCATATGTCACAAGCTCCTGTGGAGCGCGTGGAGAGGCCTTGTGCGTGACAGCCCGTTTTTCCCTTCGTTTTTTCCTCGTTTTTCCCTGTACCAGCATAGGCATATGTACAGTATTTGTACAGTATATGTACAGTATTTGTACGCTTTCAAAGCGTACATATACTGTACATATACTGTACAAATACTGTACATATGCTAGTGTTAGTGTTGGTAATCAGTATGTTGTGAGTGTCTTTTTTTTGACTTTGATATAGGGGATATACCCACGATGGAATCAACTCTCTGTAAATAGGGGAGAGGTGCGTTTGGAATAAAGAAATGTTAAAAAATGCGCAGGATTACCGACTTTTGTGGATCCTTTTTTGTTGTGGTGTTGTCGGATCTTTGTAGGTGAATGTGATGCCGATTTCGCGTCGTGCTATGGCAGCGAAAATGCCTAGCGCCCCCCGCAGGTTGGTGTAGATGCGTGTGGGTTCGGCAAAGTATTGGCCAATACCTTGTGCGGCAGTTACTTCGGCTGTGTAGCGGAATGCTTCGGGACTTAATGACTCAACGATGAGTGTGTATTGTCGCAGCAAGGGGTTCTCGGCGGTGTCGCGAAACATAGGTATGGCGAGAGTAATGTCGTACTGCTGCCCGTCGATGAGGCTGTCGGTGAAAAGCAGTTGATTGTAATAGTCCATCATCCCTTCGATGCGGTTCACGCAGGGGTCGGTGATTTCGCGGTTGAAGCAGGTGAAATATGAGTGTACGACGGTGTCGATGGTGTCCCATTTGTTGTCCCACTGGTTCCATCGTGTGCCGCTGTCGCGTTCGGAAATGTATATGAAATAGTGGTTTCTGATGGATGACGGGTCGTTGAGGGTAAATGATATTTCGCCGGCTGTGATTGGCTGCAGGGTGTCGATTTCGGCAATGGGCACTGTTAGGTCGGGAAGCGGCACAGCTCGTGTCGCGGCGGTGATGGTTTCATAGCCCGGCACATTGACAGTCAGCGTCATAGTGTCGCCCGCCGCAATGCAGTAGTTGGACAGGTAGTTGGCTCCGTCACGCTGGGTCAGCGTCATCGGGGTTCCATTGACATCGAGGGTCACCGTGGCGTCGGTGACAGGCCGGAAGGCTTGATTGTCAAGGAAAAAGCGACTGTAGGTGATGTTTACAAAGAAAAGACTGTCAGTGTTTGGAAGTGCGTTGACGACGACAAATGGCTTGGTGTCTTCGATGTCGAATTCCACAACTTCTTCGCACGAAACAATGAGTGAGCAGATAATCAGAAGTATGAGCTTTGTTTTTTTCATAATTGTTTATGAACGGTTAGTCTTTAAAACTTCAATGTGTATGCCACAGACGGCAGGATGGGGAACAGCGAGAGCTGGACAAGTGCACCGTTGTATCCGCGGTAGGTGAATTCGTGGCTTTCGTAAATCATATAAGGGTTTTTGCGGTTGTAGAGGTTGTATACGCTGACGTTGATGGTGCGGCTGCAGTTACGGAAGCTGCGGTGGAAGTTGGCACTGATGTCCATACGGTGGTAGTCGGGCATACGGAAGTTGTTGCGACCGCTTGGGTTGGCGATGTATCCGTTCCATCCTTCGGGGTCAATGCCTGCATAGTCGTTGGCAGTGACCTGTGCCTGTGAGTATTCCTGCAGGCTGAGCGTGGCGGCGTTGCCCGAACTGTAGACCCAGGTGGCGCTGAAGTCGATTTTGTCGTTGATTTTGTAGCTGAGCACAATGCTGATGTCGTGTCGGCGGTCGTATTTCGCTGGGAATGGGTTGCCGTCGTTGATGACTTGTCCGGGACGGTCGAAAAGGCGCATCGTCTTGCTCCAGGTGTAGCCTATCCACCCCGTAAGGTTGCCGAAATTGCGCTGCATCAGCACTTCGACGCCGTACGCCCATCCGTCGCCGACGAAGACTTTTTCTTCCCAGCTTTGGCTGCTGCCCCAGAAGGTGGCACCGTCTTTGTATTCGAGGAGGTTGTGCATCTTTTTGTAGTATCCTTCGATAGAGAGGTCTCCGATGGCGCTTATTTCGTAGAAAAGTCCGGCTGCAACCTGGTGCGCGTGCATAGGCGGTATGTCGGCTGTGACGGGAACCCAGAGGTCGGTGGGCATACTGACGCTGGTGGTGGAGAGAAGGTGCATAAACTGCGTCATATAAGCGTAGCCTGCTTTGAGCGAGAACCCTTCGCGTAGCATCAAACGTCCCGACAGTCGTGGCTGGATGGTGGGATAGAACCTGTTCTCGACGCTGAAACCGCTGAGGTTGATTCCATAGTTGACTTTCAGCATTTGGTTGACGCTCCAGTCGTCTTCGACGTAGGCGGTGATTTCTTCAGCGCGTATGCTGCCGGAGTTGATCGATGTGTCGACGATGTATGAACTGTTCATTACTTCGGCACTGTATGCGTTGAGATGTGCGCTCGACACTTCCGGCTGGAAAAGATGGTGCGTAAAGACTGCACCGAATTTTGCCAAATGGTCGGGGTTGGGCGTGTAGTCGAAGTCGGCACGGATGCTGAGGTCGTTGATTTTGGAGAGGTAGTCCATCTGGAACTCGGAGGTCTGGCTGTCCTGCTGTTCGGTGGCGAGAGTCTCAGTCTCGTAAGTGACGCCGACGCGGTTGCTGTATCGAGTGTAGGCACCTGTGATGTTCATAAACATCTTGGGAGTCAGTTCATAGTTCCATCGCAGAGAACTGACGATGTTGCCCCATCGCGTGTCGAAGTTGAGGTATTGCTCCTGGACATCGGTGGCAAGGGTGCGTATGCGGGTGTAGATGACGTCTGACCCCAGGTATGTGCTTGCAAAAAGGCGGCTGCGGTCGTTGAAACGGTGGGTCAGTTTTCCGTTGACGTCATAAAAGTAGTAGCCTGCCCTTAGCTTGTACTCGCGGCGGTCGGCAAGGCGTTTGACGAGAGGTTGCAGCAGGAAGTCGGCATATGTGCGTCGTCCGGAAAGTGAGAATGTCGTTCGTTCGCTTTTGATGGGGCCCTCAAGGTTTAGTTTGGCCGAAATGAAACCTATCGAACCGTTGCCGTGCAGCTGTTTGTCGTTGCCGTTGTTGGTGGTAACATCGAGCACTGACGACAGACGTCCGCTGAAACGTGCAGGAAAGCTGCCTTTGTAGAGTGTGACGTTTTTGACGGCATCGGTGTTGAAGGCTGAGAAGAAGCCGCCCATATGGCTGACGTTGTAGAGTGGCACACCATCGAGCAGAAAGAGGTTCTCGTCGGGACCTCCTCCGCGCACGTAGAATCCGCTGTTGCCTTCGCTGCCGCTTTGCACACCGGGCAGCAGCTGTAGGGCCTTCACCAGGTCGGCTTCGCCAAAGAGTACGGGTACCGATTTGAGCTGCTCGATGGGTACTTGCACGGCGCTCATCTGCGATGATTTTGCATTGTCAATACGTTCGCCTTTAACAACTACGGTTTTCAATTCGGTGCTGGAATGCATCAGGTAGTTGCGTTTTTGATTGCTTTTCAGCAGAATGTCCTCAAAGATGGGTTTGTAGCCCACATATGTGACACGCAGACGCACCGAGTCGCTTTTCAACGTCAGCGAGAAGCGTCCCTGTGCATTTGTCAGCGCCCCCTTGCCGCTGCGCATATCTATCACGGCGGCACCGATGAGAGTCTCGCCGCTGAGCGAGTCGGTCACCGTACCACTGATGGTGTAAGTTTGGCTCTTGGCGATGCCGCAGAGCAGTATCAGTATTATGGCAAGTATGTTTTTTTTATGAACTATAATCATATTATTGATATGTGTAAGGACTTGTTTCTCTGTTTGTTCAGAGGTGTGTACGTTCGATTTGGTTTTGCAAAATTACAAATATTTGGATTTTTTTAGTACTTTTGCAATCCCAATTAATAAAGATTAACCAAATGAAATCATTTCGTCTCAGGATGTCGTTATTGCTGTTGCTGTCGTTGCCGACAGCGCAATGGGCAGTGGCACAGACGCATTGGGACACGGCAGTTGCAGAATGCTGGTTTGCGAACTGGTACGATATGGAGGAGTGCCGTTTGTCTATGTATATGCAAAGATATCCGCAATCGCAGCTGCGCGATGTCTACAAGTACTGTTTCCAAGACTTTTTCGGCATCGAGCATCTCATTACCGACTCTGCGGCAGCAGCGCGATATATTGAATATGAGATTAATAATTCCGATACAGCTGATTGGCAGAGACCATTGTTCTACTATCCGTTGCTGCTTAACAGATATGTGCGAGTTGATATCAACTATGTCCGTCGGGGCATCATACCGCTTGAAACAATGGTGTCGGCGATGCTTCGCAGTGCAAAACCTGTTGAATACGACCCGGAGAGGTGGTACAGCCGCTGGCAGACATTGTCTGTATATCTGAAGAATCACAATAAACCGCTCAACTATGAGGAGGATTGTCAGCTGATAGAGCAGACCATCAAATCGGGCAAGTATGCTGTGCATCACAGCAGACTTTTCAACGAAACATATCGTCAGCACTACCGCATAGTAAATCGTTACGTCTTTGAAGCAATGCTGTTGCCGCTGATTGAAGCCTCCGAATCAAAAGCGTCCCCTCAACCCTAAAACTCTTTAACCTTTAAACCATCAACCCCTTTTAACCTTTTCAACCCTTTTAACCCTTTCAACCCTTTCAACCCTTATCCCCTTGTTCCAGAAACTTATCAATGGCTCCGTAAAACTTGTCCAGCGTTGGATGCCTGAACCATTCCTCTTCGCTATCATTTTGACTTTTATTGCGGCTCTTTTGGCTATGCCGATCTGTCGCCAAACGCCCGTCGAGGTTATAGCCAACTGGGGCGGAGGCGTGTGGGGGCTGCTGGCTTTTGCAATGCAGATGGCCCTGGTGCTGGTCACTGGCTCGGCGCTGGCTTCGGCACCGGCGCTGAAACGAGGCATTGCCTGGCTGGCATCGTTGCCCAAAACGCCAGTTGCTGCTATTGCTTTGGTGACAGCCATCTCGGCAGTCGCTTGCTGGCTGAACTGGGGCTTCGGTCTCATAGTCGGTGTCATTTTTGCCAAAGAGATTGCACGTCGCCTGGCAGGTGTCGACTATCGTCTTCTCATAGCCTCGGCATATAGCGGTTTTGTTGTCTGGCACGCCGGACTTTCTGGTTCGGTGCCGCTCAAACTGGCTACGCCGGGCCCGGATTTGGCCGCTGCCACGAACGGTGCCATCGTAGATCCGATTGCCATATCGCATACCATTCTTCATCCGTTCAATATCGGCATTGTTGTGCTTGTAATCATAGCAATAACTGTCGTCAATGCATTGATGCATCCCAAATCAGGAAACGTCGTGTCTGTCGATCCGTCACTGCTTGCCGAAGAAGAGTCTGTCGAAAAACGTGAAGCCAACACTCCTGCCGAAAAGTTAGAAAACAGTTGTCTGCTCACTTGGCTAATATCTGCTCTGGTAATCGCCTATCTTGTCATCAGTCTTGGCTTTCGAGGCGCTGCTTTCGATTTGGGCACTGTCATTATGATATTCCTTTTCCTTGGAGTCTTGTTCCACGGCACACCTGTGGCCTATGTCCGCGCTTTTGGCAAGGCAGCATCGGGTGCAGCGGGTATCATACTTCAGTTTCCGTTCTATGCAGGCATTATGGGTATCATTACCGGGGTGGGGGAGAGTGGCATCTGCTTCGGCACAGTTATCAGCAATGCCTGTATAAATGTCTCTTCGCCAGTGACCTATCCGCTGCTTACCTTCCTTTGCGCAGCGTTGCTCAATATGTTTGTGCCGTCGGGCGGCGGCCACTGGGCTATTCAGGCTCCGATTATGTTCACCGCTGGTGCCGAACTGGGTGTTGACCCGG
>JAEEMK010000006.1 GCA_016283175.1 Bacteroidales bacterium | reverse complement strand
CAGCGGGCCTCTTGAATAATAGATATTATATCCTATTAGATTTGTTGCATCCTCGGTAGGAATGTAATTGAACGCAAAGTTCAACGTATCATAGCAAGCCACAATATTGTTATAGAACATACTGTTTTCCAGCACACCGCCGCCGAATGTAGCAGCAGCAATACCACTACGTGTCGGAGCGGTCATCTTCACCGAGTTATACAGAATCTTAGCATAATTGGCAGTGATGATATTGAGCGGAGTGGTAAGCATATTGGATGTACCGTCATCATTGCTGACAAGCATATTATTGGCGATGATAGCATAGCCAGTGGCACTACCATACAACTGTGTAGCACCTATACACGAAGCGCCAGAAGTGACATATACTGTGTTGCGCGTCACCTTTGTCTCACCACTACAGTCTTGCAGTAGGATGGCATAGCTTGAATTGGCATATACTTCATTACAGTTGTTGCTGTCAACCACAGCGTCTATCTGGTTGCGGATAACCATACTGTTTGTACCTTGATTCTGGAAGTAATTGCCTCTCACAATACTTCCGTGTGCCATATTGTCCTGTGCAGGACCAACGAGGCTTATACCCATCGTACCACGATTGAAGGTACAATTGTTGACTACCAAAGAATCTGCACCACCAGAATAAAGCAATGCCGAAGCAGCCATATACGATTCAGACATTGAACCGCCCTGAACCTCTGCGAATGAACAGCTGTCAAACTGGCATCCTACGCTGTTGGTACCCATACGCACCAGATAAGTCACAGGATTGCTGGCAGCATTTGACAAGAAATGTATATTCTTGAAACGCACGTGGTGTGTACGCTGCAGATTGACAAGTGAATTGACCAGCGATGTATCGTGCATCGACGACACAAAAGTCACAGCACCTGAAAGCGGCTCAAAACGGACATAGTTGGTTGACGATATGCCAGGAATGGCAGGGAACGTGTGAGGCAAATAATAGCCCGGGGCCAACTTGACTGTCAACGGACCGTCAACACCGCACTGGCTCAGAGCATAGAGCAGTTTCTCCAACGACTGATAGTCAGGAGTCGAGCCTCCGACAACACGAGTGCCGTGCATCGGACCGTCGCAGGCAATAAAACGTGTCCACAACGTGTCGTTGAACGGCTCGTGGTCTCGATAACGCACGCCAGCTGCTAAGACCGAGTCGTCTACCCACGCAATCATCTCGTGATAGCCAGCGGTGTATGTCTGCGTAGTGTTAATGGTAACGTTTGCCGTTCCACCGCCTAACAAAGTACCCGACCAATCAAAATACTGATGGACGCCATTATCAACACTATAATAAATACGTACAGCGTTGATTGTCTGGGCACCATAGTTTTTCAGTGTCACAATCACGTTATTGTTAACATTCGCCACAGCCGGTGTCGTATCATTGGGATAGCTGAATCCACTGATACCACAGTCATACAGCAGCGGTGCATTGGCATTGGCCCTAAGTGTGAAATTCGGGCGATTCATATCAAATTCGCCGTTGACAAAGAAAGATCCAAACACATCAAAACCGTGTGTAGCATTATATCCTTTCTTAAGCGAGCCCTTTCTCAACACCTGAGGTGTACCTTGTTGATATGCATTTATCATTCTAACATTGACTGGCGTGGGGTCATTGCTCGTATTGTCGCAATAAATCGTTATACCAAGGCCTTTGCCAGCATAGAAGAAAGTATCCTGCAGGTTAATGGTACCCAGCGTCTGGGCGTTTTGGGTAATCACCAACGACGAGTCGTACACCAACTTCTGGAAATCCGATGTAAAGTCATTGTTCTGATTGAAACTGAAATCATTGTCGACATTCCTCATCTTAATGACCACGCGGTTACGCGTAGAGTTGGTTATATTGGCCGCCACAGGGAAACGTATCTGCGTTATGGCACCGGCCTGAATCTTATGGGTGCCCTGCGGACCGATATATGTATTCTGCGGACCGAAAAACTCTGCCATCTCTGCACTGTCATACACCATTTCACACTTAAAGTCTCCTAAATTGGGAAATGGTAATGAAGTCGATGTTCCCGTTGATGCCAAAGATATTGAATTATTCGATTCCCTACCGCGGATACACTTGTATTGCTGCCACGTCGTCATATCCGACGGGAAACTTGTCATATTGTGGTTCACCGAGTTGTCCTTACCAATCATACGCCATTTCACAATCGTATCATATCCACAGAAAGGCAGATAGGTCTCATAGCGACCAGCCACACCCGGTACCGGTGTCATCGTCTTGCGACGCACAACCCCGTCACTGCCAAGCTGATAGTCTACATAAATCGAATCCGAGCACATACCCTGCGTCAACGGAGTGGCGAAATCAGCTGCCAAGTGGGTGCTGCGGCTGTTGGGGGTGAGTCCAAGGTCGGGATAATCCACCATCGTCATAACAGGCAAAAGCATCGAGTTGGGGCTGCACTGTACCTTGATGTTGTCCAGATACCAACCCGTATTCGCTGCTCCTGTTGCGGTGGCACTGCGACGGTTCAAACGGAATCGGATCAGCACCTTTCTGTCTGCCAGAGTAACACCTGTCAACTTGGTGGCGAATTTGAAACGCTCACGTTTCCACCACGTATTGTTGATTGTCGTGCCCATCCACGTGGAATACGACTGCATCGAGAACGAGTTCATTCCGACAAAGTCAGTGCTACCTCCGCCCCACGAGTTGTCATAGTGGTCGTTACCTGTGAAGGTGAGCCACTGGGCATCGGTTTCACTGGCCAGACGAATCTGGATGGTGGCGACTTCAAGCACACTGGCAGTTGCCACAGGGTCGACATCGCAAATGTGCATAAAATCCAGATAGAAATGCTGGAACGAGCCATTGTCGGTGAAGTCGAGGGTATCAAGCATAATGATAACCTCACTGCTCGTCGACTGCGAAAGCTTGAGCGAGCGTTCACCCGACGATGCCACTGTCGTCACCGGCACTGCCGAACCTTGCACAACGGTGTATGACGAAGTCTCACCGGTTGCCTCAAATCCTTGTTGGTACTTTGTTACAATCTGACCCTGCGACGTAAAAGCCGAAATCAGAAAAATCAGTCCCAATAACAATGATACTTTTTTCATATAATAACTATTTTATTTTATTCTATATCATATAATTGCATTCAATATTAACACCGCCAAAAACGGTTTTGGCAGTATTAAACTAACTTACAAAGTTACACAAAAAAAACATTTTATAAAGTTTTTTCTGATAAAATTATATATAAAAAGTCTAAAATTCTATTCATCGCATTAAATTCCAACACTTTACGCAATTCAAAATCGCCTCTTGTCTGCACATCGTCCCAACTCACATCAGCATCCCTCGAGGAAGAGTATTTCACAACCATAAGTGCATTATTAGGCACAAAAAGTTTTGAAAATTTAGTTAAAAAATCATAAAAGATACATCTCCATCCTTAGCCATCTGATTGTCAAACGTATTTACAAAGCAAAACAAGACACCACACAAACCGTGCGGTGTCTTGTTGTTGTAAGCTTAGAGTCGTGACCTATTTCACGTTGCGCTGACGCATCATCTCATACATAAAAATACCTGCGGCAACCGACACATTGAGCGACTGGACGTCGCCGCATATCGGCAGTCGTGCCCTGACATCCGACAGCTTGAGCAAATCTGATGAAATACCTGTGTCTTCCGATCCCATTATGAGTAACATCGGCCGAGTAAAATCCACTGACAGATAGTCCGTTGCACCTTTTTCCGTTGCAGCGCACACCGTAAGTCCCATCTGTCTGGCAAGATTGAGCACTGTCTTGAAATTCTGCTCACGGCATATAGGCATTCTCAGCAAGGCACCCGATGAGCATTTGATTGCATCCTCGTTAATCTGTGCGCTGCCACGGTCGGGCACAACCACGGCGTCGATGCCGGCACACTCGGCCGTGCGGACTATGGCACCCAAGTTGCGCACATCCGTAATATGGTCCAGCAGGAGGATAAACGGTGTTTTGCCGTCGTCCAACAGGCGTTGCAGCAGCTCAGCAAAATTGCAAAACACTATGGGTGAAATAGTAGCCACCACACCCTGATGGTTACTATCGGTCATCCTGTTCAGCTTCTCCGCCGGCACATACTGCACCGGCAAACCTGCCTCGCGTATCATAGCTTTGAGTTCCTGCGCAAGCTGACCCTCCAAGTTGCTCTGCAACATTATTTTATCTATCTGTTTACCCGCTGCTATGGCCTCCATTACCGGACGCATACCGCTTACTATCTGCAGCTTCTCCGGCTTGCTATGTTTCACGTGAAACGATTGGTTTTCATCCCTTTCTCCTCGCTCGACACGGCTATGGTCACCGAAACGGTAATTCCTCTTATCCTGTTTATCCTTGTTTACTATCATACCAAATAAAGTTTTAACAGATTCAACATTCGACGCCGCCGTCCTTGATGGTTATCTGACGGTCGGACATCTCCGCCAACTCGCGGTTGTGTGTCACTATGACGAAAGTCTGGCGATAATGGTCGCGAAGCCTGAAGAAGAGTTCGTGCAACTCGCGTGCGTGGACCGAATCAAGGTTGCCAGACGGCTCGTCAGCAAGCACCACGGCGGGGTTGTTCATTAGAGCCCGGGCCACCGCCACACGCTGTTGCTCGCCGCCCGACAGCTCCGATGGCTTATGGCTGGCACGGTCTGCCAGGTTCAGGAACTCGAGCAGCGATATGGCTTCGGGCTTCGCCTGCTCCATTGTCTTACCTCCAATCAGTGCCGGCATACACACGTTCTCCAACGCAGTGAACTCAGGCAGCAGGTTGTGGAACTGGAACACAAAGCCGATATTCTGGTTGCGGAACCGCGACAGCTCGCGCTCCGACAGCCGCGTTATGTCGGTGTCCTTTATCTTCACCGTACCGCTGTCCGGACGGTCGAGGGTACCCATAATCTGCAGCAGCGTCGTCTTGCCGGCACCCGAAGCACCGACAATGCTTACCACTTCGCCCTGCCGAATCTCGAGACTTACATTCTTCAACACCTGCAGTGAGCCGTACGACTTGAATATGTTTTGTACTTGAATCATATCTGTTTACCATTCAGAAACACCGT